>JAYULM010000320.1:0-42382 GCA_043763605.1 Armatimonadota bacterium
AATCGTTGTCGTCCAGCAAATTTTCGCAACGAACGTCGTATGAAATCAATGCATCAGTGCCGCTTTAGATCACAACTCCGATTTTTGCAAAAGGCTCTACTTCCGTAAATTAACTCACACACTTCGCCTAATTTCGCCCATCGCCAGCCTTCCGGGAGCGGGGCTTTTTCTGTCGTCGTCACGCTGCGAACATTCTTTTTTTGGTTTCCATGAACAACTCCCGTGCGTTGCCCGCTTCCTGGAGCGCGGCGAGACCGCCTGCGCTCTTCACTTCGGGGGTTTGGAACAGGGCGGGGTTTTCCATGCCCTCGGTGCCGCCGAGCGCGAACTGGCGCACCATCGCACGCAAGACGTTCGGCACACGCCCCGGCTTTTCCTTCAACCATTGCGCGTGTTTGTAGCCGAACGCATCGGCGCGTTCGTCACGGGTCCGGGGCAACGCCCCGTAAGCGACTTCGGCAAGCACGTCGTACAGGTCATATTCGGTCATTTCACTGACGATCTGCAACAAACGCGGCGAGTAGCCTTCCTCCACGATGCCATCGAGCAACGCTTGCCGCAAGTCGGGCGCGATCCAGCGTTGGCGGAACGTTTCCACGTCGGGAGCCTCGGCGAGCAAACGGGTGGCGACCTCGGCGCGATACTCCTCCTTCGAGATCGGGACTGCCTTGCCATCGCGCGTAACCAGTATGAACCGCCCCGCCGGGGAAATCTCCACGCGCCCGCCGTCCGCCTCGATGATCTCGCGCGGCTCCTCCGGCGGCGTTTGCGTCTCCTCGTCGTTCTCGCCCTTCGTCACCGTGAACTTCGTCTTAAAATCCCGCCCGAAAAGCCGCGTCGCGTCGGTGTAATCGTACACGCGGAACATCAGTTTTCCCGACGCGTCGTCAATGCGCGTTCCGCGCCCGACCATCTGGTAAAACAGGATCGGCGACTTGATATACCGGAAAAACACGACGTTGCGGAGTGCGGGAACGTCCACGCCGGTGGACAGCAGGTCCACAGTGGTTGCGATGAAGTGCGACGACGCCGAGCCACGCAGATCAGGCAGTTCCTGTGTGCCATCCACCGACCCGGTACACTGGAACGCGAATTTTTCCACGGCGGACGCACCCTGCTTTTCGCACCATGCGGCGTACTCGTTGTTCAGTTTCGCCGCCACATCGTAAGCGTGCGCGTCGCTCGCACAAAAGATCACCGACTTTTGTAGCGGCGTCGCGCCGTTTGTCAGGAGGGACGCGAAGAAGTCGCGGGCGAAGGCGCGGGTACGCTCCGGCAGGAGCAGATCGCGTTCCAGTGCGCCAGAGTTGTAAGCTTCGCGTAACGCCTCGCGCGTGAGTTGCGCCCCGGTTCGCGCGTTCCGTAGCGTCTTATTCTCGAACTCGTCACGCACAAACAGCGTTTCGTGTTCGGGGCGGTCGTGGTTGTCGTGAAAGATCTCGCGCTTCACGATCTCGCAAGCGGCGAGGTAGCCGTCCTCGATCCCCTGCGCCAGCCCGTATTCGTACACTGGCTCGCCGAAGTAGGCGATGTTGTCGGCGGAAACCTTCGCATCGGCTTCCGGCAACAAAACGTCGCCGAGGTCGAGTGTGCGCGGCGTCGCGGTCAGTCCGACGTGAACGGCATTCGCGTTGCGCGTCAGCACCTGCGACCATTTGCCCCACGCCGACCGGTGGCACTCGTCAATCACGATATGCGAGAAAAAGCTGGGCGGGTAGTGGCGCATCAGAAACGAGAGGTCGGAATCTTCCTTGTCAACGCCGAGCGTATGGTATGTCGCAACCAGTATTTTTGCGTGCGTCTGTGGATCGTTCCCGGTCACGGCTTGTACGTCCGCGCCGAAAACTGCGGCGAAGTCTTTGACACTGTTGATCCGCAGTTCGTCGCGGTCGCAGAGAAACAGGGCGCGTGTCACTTTGCCCGCGTCGCAAAGCCGCTTAAGCAGGTTGACCGCGATCCGGGTCTTGCCAGAGCCGGTGGCGAGCGCGAGCAGAGCGCGGTTTCCGCCCTGCGCTGTTTTTTCCAGCACGGCACGGATGGCAGCATCCTGGTAATAGCGGCGCGATCCTTCGCCACCAGGGTACGGCATTAGAAGCGGGAGGGCTTCGGCGGAAGCGAGCGAGAACCCCCGACCAGTCTCGTACCGCGCCCGCAGTTCGTCGGGCGTCGGGAAGTCGGAAAGTGGGCGCGGGTCGGACGTTCTGCGCGTGAACGTGTCGTATTCCACGAAAAGGTATCCATTCGAAGAAAACACGAACGCGACGTTGAGGCGGCGAGCGTACTCTTTCGCCTGCTCCAGACCGTGACCGGGCGGCAGGTGTTCGGCTTTGGCTTCCAGAATCGCGAGGGCGACGGCTCCGGCATGACCGGGAACGCGGACTCGTAGTGTGTAATCCGCGCGTCCCTTGCCAACCCGCCGCGCCCTGCCGCCGATGATCTCGATGCGCCCCGCCGTCACCTCGCGGTGAATGGTTTCTTCCGTCCATCCCCGGTCCCGTATCTTCGGGTCTATGAGTTTCGCGCGTGTATCGGCTTCGTTCAGGCTCATTATCGTCAAAATCCCCGCTTACTTTTATAGTATCGTACTCCCGGTGGCGGAAAGAATACGGAAATCGGCGGAACCGGTATAATCCACTGCATGATGCGTGCCGTATTCCCCCTTCCCGTTCTCGCGCGTGTGTTCGCCGCCGCCGTGTTCTTTCTCCTCGCCGTCCCAGCCCGAACCGCACCCGACACGCCCGCGCGCGACCCGGCGGTGCAAGCCGTCGTCGCGGGGATCGACCGACCGCGCCTCGAAGCCACCGTGCGCGGACTCGCAGCGTTCCCGACCCGGCATACGCTTTCCGGCGCGGCGGGCGTGGACGCCGCCGCCACCTGGCTTGTCGGCGAGTTCGGCAAGATCGCGACCGCAAGCGGGGGGCGATTGACGGTCGAGAAGCAAACCTGGACCGAGCCTGCCGGGAACCGTATTCCCGCACCCGCGCTACTGACGAACGTTCTCGCGACGCTCCCCGGCACCGCGTCGCCGGAGCGGATCATCGTGATCAGCGGGCATTACGATTCGCGCGTCACGGACGTTTTAGACGCGAAATCCGCCGCGCCCGGCGCGAACGATGACGCGTCCGGGGTGGCGGTCGTGCTGGAAGTCGCGCGCGCGATGGCGTTGTCTAAAACGTGCTTTCCGGCGACCGTGATCTTCGCCGCCGTGACCGGCGAGGAGCAGGGTTTGTACGGTTCGGCGTATCTGGCGAAATCGCTCAAAGCGCAGAACAAAACCGTGGTCGCGATGTTCACGAACGACATCGTCGGCAACTCGCACGGCGAGGACGGCAAGAAGGACGATAAACGGGTGCGCGTGTTCTCGGCGGGCTTCGACCCCGGCGCGGAACCGGCAAGCCTCGCCCGCCAACGCGCAGCCGGGACCGACGCCGACTCGCCCGCCCGTACGCTCGCCCGCGCGGTGAAAAGCGCGGCGAACCGGTATGTCAAAGGCTTCGGCGTGGAACTGGTATACCGCAACGACCGCTACGGGCGCGGGGGCGATCACACGCCGTTCCTGCAAAACGGCTATCCGTTCGCCGTGCGTCTGACCGAGCCGAAAGAGGATTGGCGGCACCAACACCAGGATCTGCGCACCGAAAACGGCGTCCGGTATGGCGACCTGCCGGAGTTCGTGGATTACGCCTACCTGCGCCGCGTCGCGCAGGTGAACGCCGCCATCGTCGCCGAACTGGCATCCGCGCCCCCCGCGCCCGCGAATGTGCGACTGCGCGGCGACCTGTCGGCGGAGACGATGCTGTCCTGGGACGCCACGCCGGAACCCATCGCCGGATACGAAATCCTGATCCGCAAGACGACGGCACCCGACTGGGAAAAGACAGTCCCGCTCCCGACGACGGAATCCGGCGCGGTTCTGCCCTTCAGCAAGGACGATTACCTGTTCGCCGTGCGCGCCGTCGGCACGACCGGCGCACGGGGTCTGCCATCGATTCCCGTCGCAGGACCCGCCCGCCCATGATTCGTGCGTCGGCTTGCCTCTCCACGTGGAAATGTGTATAATCCTGATAATCTATATTATTCCGACCGACTATTAGGTATATGGGTTACGCGGTTGCGCCGGGAACCTCACCCCCCAACCCCCTCTCCGTGCCGGAGAGGGGGAGTTCCGGAAATACCGGAGACGAGTCGTTTACCGCGTCTCCCCTCTGGCTCCCCCTCTCCGGCACGGAGAGGGGGTTGGGGGGTGAGGTTCCCGGCGCAACCGCGTAACCCATATAGAATTTCACAGCGGTTTCAGTCGTGTCGTCAAGGATGTTATGCGCCCCATTTCTGCCGCCACTATCGTCGCTCGCCTCGCGTTATGCGGAGCCTGCCTGTTTTCATCGTCTCTCGCTTTCGCCCGGCAGACCCCGCCGCCTACTCCTATCCCATCTGCTACACCGACCCCACCACCAGCCCCGAATCCGCATCCGACCACGCCGCCCTCCTACCCGACGGCGGCACCCCCGGTGGCTCCCGGACCGTTCACGATCCAATCCGCCGACGGCAAATCACGCCTGAAGGTCGGCGGACTCATTCAGTCGTATCTGCGCGCGTTCCCTGAGAACGGGCGCACGGGGAATAGCGCATTCACTCCGCGCCGTGTACGCCCCGTCCTCGACGGCGTGCTGTTCGACTTCGTCGAGTTCCGCCTCATGCCGGAGTTCGGCGAAGGGCGGGCGGTCTTGCAGGACGCCTACATCGATCTGCGCCTCCGACCGCATATGCGCCTGCGCACCGGAAAATTCAAAGTTCCGTATAGTCTGGAACGGTTGCAAGCGGCGTCGGACGTGCCGTTTCTGGAGCGGTCCATCGCCGGGAACGTGATCCCGATCCGCGATGTGGGACTGATGCTGATGACCGATCCCGACAAAAACGGGCTGGAATTAGAGTTCGCGATCTCCAACGGCGTGATCGACAGCGGCGCGGCGGACGGCAACGCGGACAACGCCCTCGAATTTGCGGCACGCGTGTTCTACCAACCGTTCCGATCCCGACCCGCGTCGCGGCTTCGCGGTCTGGGTGTCGGGATTGCGGCAACGACCGGTTCGACGACGGAGCCGCTGAGCGGACAGACGTTTCGCACGGCGGGACGGTCGCCATTTTTCCGGTACGCGGACGGCGTGACCGGCGACGGCGAAAGGACCCGGTTTGCGCCGCAGTTCTTTTACTACGTCGGTCCGCTCGGGTTTCTCGGCGAGCATTTCACGACGCGGCAGGAGATCCGTAAAGGAGCCGCCGCGACACGCGCCGTTACGAACGGATTCAATCTGCAGGCAACATACATACTGACGGGCGAGCCGACTTCGTTTCGCAACCCGGTCGCCCGCCGCCCCTATGACCCGGCTACCGGGCGCGGGGGTGCCTACGAATTGGCGGTGCGATATTCGCAGTTCCGTGGCGACAAGGACGCGTTCTCTCTCGGTTTAGTTGACTCCGCCACCTCGGCAGACAAAGCGGATGCGGTAACTATCGGAATCAATGCCTACCTGAACCGTCAGGTAAAAGCGCAGTTGAACTATGAGCGAACCGATTTCGGGCGTTCCGTCCGATTCCCGACCGGCAGCCAATCCGTCGAGAACGCGATCCTGGCAGGAGTACAACTAAATTTCTGATTTGTTTTTTGTCCTTCGCGGACGGCGCCAACTCAGCGGAAACGCAGTTTCCGCGATTACGTTGGATCGTTGTTTGGGGCGGTGCGACTTGTTTGGGTTATATTGCGTGGTTCTGGTTCGGTCCTTTCCCGCGAATCCGCCGTCTCTTTCTCCACACTCCTTGTGGAAAAAGAGACGGCGGATTCGCGGGAAAACAGCAAGGGCTAACTCGCATCACAAAACAGGAAAGAGCACCGCAGGTTCAACGATCCAACGTAATCGCGGAAACTGCGTTTCCGCTGAGTTGGCGCCGTCCGCGAAGGACAAAAAAATTAAGAGAAAGCATGTGAGCAGGATAATCGCAACGTGTCCTTGAATGAAGTGGGAAAGGTGGAAGAAGATATGGGCGGTTTTATGAGGAATGCGGGAGGGTTCGTGGTAGCAACGTTGCTTATGGGCGGAGTCGGCTGGGCGGTACAAACGCGCGCTACAGTCGCCCCGCTCGTCCCGGTCGCGCAGGTCAAGCACCCGCCGATTGACGAGATGAGCGGCATCATCAAAAGCCGACGCTACGCGAACACCTACTGGGTGCATAACGACAGCGGCGACGTGCCCCGGTTATTCGCGATTCGGGCGGACGGCTCCTTGATCGTCCCGGCGTGGCGGAGCGGTTCTTTTTTCGGCGACACCCCGGTCGATGGGAAACAGGCATACCCCGGCGTCGGCGTCTCTCTTGCGGCGAACTACGACTGGGAAGACATCGCAATAGACGACGACACGCTCTACGTCGGCGATGTCGGTAACAACGGCAACGCCCGCCGCGACCTCGGCGTGTATGTGATCCCCGAGCCGAACCCGGCGGCAGTGGACGGGACGCGCATCCTGAAGTGGCTCCCCGTCGCCTACCCCGATCAGAAAGAGTATCCGCCCTCCGACTGGCGGTACGACTGCGAGGCATTGTTCGTAGTCAGACACAAACTGTACTTTCTGACGAAATGGCGTAAAGGTAGCAGTATCGGCGAGCCGGGCGTCGGGGCGTCGCTCTACCGACTCGACACACAACAGACCGACCGCACCAACGTATTGAAACTCGTGGAATCGCAGCCGGATCTGGGCGGCTGGGTGACGGCGGCGAGCGTTTCCCCCGACGGTAAGACGCTTGCCGTGCTGTGTCAGGCACCGGAGCAGTCGGTGTGGCTGTTCGACATTTCGGGCGGCGGGGACCGATTCCTGTCGCGACCGGCGCGGCGGCTCGTCTTCACCGGCGCGAAGCAGTGCGAAGCGATCTGTTTCGAGGGACCGGACACGCTTCTGGTCACGAACGAACAGCGCGACCTGTTCCGCCTCCGCGTCGCCGATTTCCCGTCTGTCGGTCGCTGACGACTCTTACCCCAGGGCGGGGTGTTACTTCGCCGACTCGCCGTCAGGGTTTGCGCTTCGGCGGCGCGTCGGTGAAGATAGCCGCGCGCCGCCGTTCGGAGAGCATATCGGCGTTCGCAGCGATGGCGGGGCAGGGGAGCATCGTCGGTTCCGCTTTCGTTTAATGGCATGCTACGGAGGGCTACGGACCGGCGGAAAACGCGGGCGGCAAACATAGACAGAACAAAAAAGAACTGCAGGATTTCCGGCCTCGCTTGCCGAAACAGGGGGCATGTACCGAGTGGGAATCCTGACCGTTTCGGACCGGTGCTATGCGGGGGAACGCGACGACGTTTCCGGACCCGCCATAGCATCGTGCCTGCCCCCGGGCGACTACGAAGTCGTCTACCATCTCATAGTCCCCGACGACGAAGGCGAGATCGCCGACCAACTCCTCGCGATGAGCGACGGCGGTTGCGACCTGATCCTGACCACGGGCGGCACCGGCTTCGCGCCGCGCGATGTCACCCCGGAAGCCACGGTCTCCATCCTCGATAAAAACGCCCCCGGGATCGCCGAGATTTTGCGCGCCGCAGGACTCCGGTCCGTGCCGACCGCAGCACTCGGTCGCGGCGTCGCGGGCATCTACGGCGGAACCTTTATCGTCAACCTGCCGGGAAGCCCGAACGGTGCGCGCGACGGGATGTCGGTGCTGTTGCCGCTCCTGCCGCACGCCCTGTCGCTCCTCGCCGGGGAAAAAGCGGGACATGAATAACCCCCTTTCCGAGCCGTTATCGTTCGACCGGGTCGCGGCACAGTACGAGCGGACACGCCCCCTGCCCGACGCGGTCGCGGATTCGGTGGCAACGCATATCGCGGGGCTGGTTGGACCGGACGAGTGGATTCTGGACGCCGGATGCGGCACCGGGCGGTTCACGCGCGCGCTGGCGAAGCAGCAGGCACGGGTCGTCGGGGCGGACGTTTCGCCGCAAATGCTGGCGGAACTGCGGCGGTACCAGGCGGACTTTCCGCAACCGGTTCTGGTGACGAGCGATTTGCGGACCCTGCCGTTCCCCGACGCGCAGTTCGGAGCGGTGTTGGCGATCCACGTGCTACACCTGATCGCCGAATGGCGGCAAGCCCTCGGCGAAATGTGGCGCGTCACCGCGCCGGGCGGCTTTCTATTGCTCGGATACGAGGACCGCTCGCCGTCACAGGTGCGCGATTTTTATATGACCGAGGGGCAACGGCGCGGGCTACTCCCCCGCCATCCCGGTGCCCGCAACATCACGGCGGACATACTCCCCTTTCTGCGGTCCGAATGCGGCGCGACCGATGTCGAGAGCGTCTCGCCCCCCGAATGGGAATGGTCGCGCCCCATCCGCGTCGCCGACATGCTCGCGGATCTGGATAGCCGCCTGTACTCGTCGCAATGGAATATCCCCGAGGCGGCACACCGCGAAGTAATGGCGGCGACCCGCGCGAACGCGAAGAAGGTTTTCGGTTCCCCGGGGGATACGAAGCACGAAACGCAGGAAACGCGCTTCGTTCTGTATCGCGTCCGAAAAGGCGAGTAGCGATTCGTCGGGGCGGCGTCATTCCTCGGAAAAACGCGCTAAAATAGATGCATGCGAAACCGACACCTTCCCCTCCTCATCGCCTGCCTTGCGGCGTTGCCGCTCCTGACCGGGTGCGCCCCCGACGAGACACCGGAGGCGGAACGCGCCGCCGTCAAGAAGACCGTCGGCAAGGCGAACACCGCCGCCGCAGACGCGCAGAAACGCGTCAACGATGAGAACGCCCTGTTCGATGCCAAGTAGAGGTAGCGATTCCGATAGCGAAGCGGTTCGTGCCGCGCTGGACCTGCTCTGGGCGGAGTTTCATCGGCTTAACAGCCTGCACTTCGCGGGCGCGCTCCGCCTCAACGAGATCCGGCTGTCGCCCCGCAAGCAGTACGGCGGCTACTGCGTCCCGTCGAAACACCTGATCGTGCTCTCGTTACAGGCACTGCGCGAACACGGCTTCGAGGAGACGCTGGACACGTTCCGGCACGAAGTCGCGCATCTGGTGCATCCGAACCACTCGGCGGCGTTCTGGGAAGTCGCCCGAAAGTTAGGCTCGACGACCCGATACGCGAAACCGCCGAAGGAGCGCAACCCGAACTACGTCCGCTATGTGTACGAATGTCCCGTCTGCGCGGCGACGGTACGCCGCCAGAAGCGGATCGTGCGCGCGTCCTGCGCGGCGTGCGACAAGTCGTTCAACCCGCGCTATCTGCTCCGGCTCGTTTCGTCGCCTGCTCTGCGCAAGAGTTGACCGTCCCCGCGTTTTCCTCCCTCCCGTCAGCCCGCCTCGTTGTTTCCTCCCTCCCCCCAACCCCCTCCCTCATCGGAATGAGAGAGGGAGAGCTAGAGGGGACGTGGAAAATGTCTCGCATCCGGTGCATCTCCTCCCCCTCTCTCATTCCGATGAGGGAGGGGGTTGGGGGGAGGGAGGAAACAACGAGGCGGGCTGGCGGGAGGGAGGAAAACGCGGGGCAGGAAGAAAAGGCACTGGCAACGCGTTTGATATAATGGTGCGGAAACGTTCTTCGTTCCGTCCGTTGTAAACCTATGCCGCCCGATGTCTCCCTCGTTATCGTCTCCTACCGCGTCCGCGATGTGTTGCGGGACTGCCTGAACAGCCTTTACGCAAGCGGCGGTGGTGGATTGCGCGGGGTAACTTCCGAAGTAATCCTCGTGGACAACGCTTCCGGAGACGGGACGGCGGAAATGGTCCGCGCTGAGTTTCCTGACGTTCGCTGTATCGCACTGAGTGAGAACCGGGGCTTTTCCGGCGCGAACAACGTCGGGCTTGCCGAAGCCACCGGGCGTACCCTGCTCCTGTTGAATCCCGATACGCTGGTGCCGGACGGCGCGATTGCCGCCTGTGTCCGGTATCTCGACGCGCAACCGGCGGATGTCGGGGCGATGGGTTGCCGCGTCGCCGGACCGAACGGCGTCACGCAATGGGAGTGCGCCCGCCGCGCCGTCACGCCCGAGGACGAGATCGCCCGCGCATTCCTGCTCGACCGCATTTTCCCCAACGCCGACCGGTTCAACCGCGAGCGGATGCCCGGGTGGGACCGCGCCGACGAACGCGACGTGGAATCGTTGCTGGGGGCGTTCATGCTGATCCGGCGCGAGGCGTTCGCAAAAGTCGGCGGACTGGACGAACGCTTTTTCCTGATGTACGAGGACACCGACTATTGCACCCGCCTGCGGCAAGCCGGGTACCGGATTCGCTACTACCCCGCCGTCGCGATCACCCACCTCGGCGGGCAATCCTGGAAACAGGAGAAGGTCGCGACGTACACCAACAGCCATGTCGCCGCGCTCCAGTACATGGAGAAACACTTCCCCCGCGACGCCGAACGAGTACGGCGCGCGCACCGGCTCGGCATGCGATGGAAGGCACTGCTCCTGCGTCTCGCGCTGCTCCGCTCCCCGCGCAACCCCGAACTCCGGGAGCGGCTACAGATGGCGAATTCGGCGTACGACGCGCTCGCCCCCGCCGCAACGCCGCGCACGGAGTCCCCCGCATGAAACTGCTCTATGTTTCCACGCTCGACCATATTATTCGCGCCATGCTCCCGCACCTGGAAGGGGCGAAGCGCGCCGGATACCGGGTCGAAGTCGCCTGCCGCGTGACCCGCTTCGGCGACGAAGTACGCGCCGTCGCGGACGCCGTCCACGATGTGCCGATGTCGCGCTTCCCGGTCCACGCCAGCAACGTCGTCGCGCTGAAAAAGGTCACGGAGTTGATCCGGCGCGAGCGGTACGACGTGATCCATTCGCACAACCCGTCGGGCGGTTTTATCGGGCGGCTTGCGGCGACCAACGCCGGGACCGGGGCACTGCGGGTCTACACCGCGCACGGCTTCCATTTCCACCGGCACGGGCACCCCGCCGCGAACGCCGTGTACGAAACCGTCGAGCGGTACGCCGGGCATAAACTATCCGACGCCGTGTTCGTGTACAACCGCGAGGACTACGACGCCGCGCTCGCCAAAAACGTCGTGCCCGCCGAGCGGCTTTTCGCCACGCGCGGCATCGGCATCTCCGCACGGGGACAGTTCAACCCCGAAACGGTTTCAAATGCGGACCGGGAAGCGTTTCGCAAGGAGATCGGCGCGGATGCCGACACGCCGATCCTTTCCGTGGTCGGCGAAATGCTCCCGCGCAAGCGGCAGTTCGACGCGATACGGGCGATGCAACGGATCGTGGGGGCGCACCCGGCGACGATTCTGGTGCTGGTCGGCGACGGGGCGATGCTGGAACAAAACAAAGCCCTCGCCCGTTCGCTCGGCGTGGATGCCAACTGCCGCTTCCTGGGGTTCCGGCGCGACGTGAAGCGCATCCTGGCGGCGTCCACGCTGTTCGTGTTCCCGTCGAAGCAGGAGGGGCTGCCGTGCGCGATCCAGGAGGCACTGGCGATGGAACTGCCGACCGTGGCGACCGATGCGCGCGGCAACAGCGAACTGGTACACGCCGACAACGGACGGCTGGTCGAACTCGCCGCGCCCGAACGGATCGCGGACGCCGTGATCGAACTGCTTTCCCTGCCCCCCGCCGAACGGCGCGCGATGGGGCGGCGCGGGCGCGAACAGATGGTCAGCCGCTACGAGCGCGAACTGTGTGTCGCCGAGTGGCTCGACCTGTACACGGTCGCCGACGCGCGGCGGCGGGCACAAACCGCATGATCGCCTTCGTCACCGGAGCGACCGGTTGCGTCGGCTACGCCCTTTGTCGCCGCCTCCTTAACTTCGCCTCCTTTTCCGAGGTGCGTGTGCTGGCGCGTGGCGCGTCCCCCGACGTGCCGCACGGTTGCCGCGTTTTCGCCGGGTCGCTCGACGATACCAGTGTCCTGCAATCCACCTGCGCGGGCGCGGACGTGATCTTCCACGCGGCGGCGCAGGTACACACTCCCGACGCCGCTCCGTCCGACTTCGAGCGCGTGAACGTCGGCGGCACGACGAAACTGCTCCAGGCGGCGACGGAGGCGAACGTGCCCCGCGTCGTGTATTTCAGCACGGTCGCCGTGTACGGGGAAGACACCCCGCTCGAAGGCATCGGCGAGGACGAACCGCCCGCCCCGGTCACGCCGTACGCGCAAACCAAACTGCGCGGCGAACTGCTCGTCCAGGAGTGGGCGACACGCACCGGCGGCGTCGGCGTTTTAGCGCGGCTCGCGACGGTGTACGGCGCGCGTGACCGGGGCAATATGGCGCGGATGATGGAGGCGATCCGTCGCGGGCGGTTCGTCCTGCCCGGTGCCGGTCAGAACGGAAAAACGTGCGTCGCCGTCGAAACGGTCGCCGGGGTTGCCGCGAACGCCGGACTGTTCCCGGACGTGCCGAACAGTCTGCCTATCGTGGTCGCCGACCCGCACGGCGCGTATCCACTCCGGGAGATCGCGCGGACGATGGCACAGTCCGCCGGTGTGAGCGACCGAAACGCGCTCCGGTCGATCCCGACGCCGCTGTTGCGTGGCGCGGCGGCGACGCTGGAGGCGGTCTGGAAAACGTTGCGTCCGGGAAAATCGGTACCGCTGACGGCAGCACAGGTAGACCGACTGGCGGCGAGCAACGTTTATCGTATCGGGCGGATGGACAGCCTCCTCGCTGGATTTACCCCGACGACGCTTGCCGAGGGATTGCGCGGGTAGGCGGGGATGTCCCATCCTCCGGTGGAAGCGTTCCGCTTGCGTTCCCTGCGGGAACAGGAAGGTCGAACGAGGACCATCTGACGGGTTCGGCAAGCCCCGTTCCCGCAGGGAAAGCAAGCCGAAGGCTTCCACCGGAGGATGGGACATCCCCGCTACAATTGGGCCGCATGAACGAGTACTGTGGGTTGCAACTTGCCGTCGCGCCATTCGCCGATCTCCTCCCAGTAAGCGATCAGTTTGCCGTTATCATGATGCATCTTCTGGTTCCGGATGTAGTCCATGACGACCTGTCGCTTTCCGAACGGGAAGCCGAACGCGGCGTAACCCGGTTCCCACTCGAAATACAAGGATTCGCCGTATTGCTGACGAATAGCTACGGTAACGGACCGCTTCAACTGGCGTATGAACGACGCAATCGAAACGTTCGGCGTGAATAACACCGCGAGGTGGACGTGATCCGGCATCCCGTTCAACGCGAGAACCGTTGCTTCCAACTGTTGAGCCTTAGTCTGGATGATGCGATAGGCGATCCGCTCGACTTCCGGGGTCAATAAAGGGCGGCGTTCAGCGGTCGCCCATATGAAATGGATCGGCACTTCGATCTTGCTATATCGGCGTGGCACGGGTAGCGGCATATGGTTTTCCTTCCGCCGGGAGTAACGAAGGAAAGGTGCCGATTCTGACACCATATTTTTGGAATTTTATTGCGTCCGTTGCCTTTTCGGGGATGTTCCATCCTCCGGTGGAAGCCTCCGGCTTGCGTTCCCTGCGGGAACGGGGCTTGCCGGATGCGTCAGACGGTCTCGTTTGCCCTTCCTGTTCCCGCAGGGAACGCAAGCGGAACGCTTCCACCGGAGGATGGAACATCCCCGCCCCCCCGGATGGGGTACCATCAAGGCAACATGCTCACTATTTTAGGTCTCGGTCCCGGCGACCCCGAAACGCTCCCCGCCCGCAACATCAGCGCGCTCCGCTCCGGCGTCCCGGTCTTGTTACGAACGGCGATCCACCCGACCGTAGAGTCGGGTCCGGTGCACGAACTGTTAGACGGTCTGCCGCCCGGGACCGTGACCGCGCTGGACACCGAGTACGAGCGCGGCGCGTCGTTCGACGAAACGTACCGGGCGATTGTCGGGCGCGTCCTGTTGGCGGCGGAAGCGGGCGACGTGATCTATGCGGTCCCCGGGCACCCGCTGATCGGCGAAACCACGGTCGCCCTGCTCCTTGCCGAAACGAAAGCGCGCGGTATCGCGGTCCGCGTCTTTTCCGCGCCGTCGTTCGTGGACGCCTGCCTGGAACTCCTGCGCGTTTCGGTGGACACCGATCTGCACGTCGTGGACGCGCTGACACTCCGCGCCGACGCCGCGACCGCGCCGCACGAACTGCGCACCGGCGGTCCCCTGCTCCTGTATCAGGTTCATTCGCGCCACGTCGCCTCCGAAACCAAACTGTCCCTGATGAACGCCGGGTTCCCGGACGATTTCGTGGTTTCCGTGGTTCACGCGGCGGGCATCGCCGGGCGGGAAGCCGTGTTCCCCGTCCCGCTACACCGGTTGGACCGCGCGGACGCCGGGACGCACGACCACCTGACCAGCGTTTTCGTCCCGCCGCTGCCCGTAACCTCGCGCAAGCCGTCGTACTTCGACTTACTGCACGTCATGGTACGGTTGCGCGACAAAAAAAATGGTTGCCCGTGGGATCTCAAACAAAGTCACACAACCCTACGCCCCTACGTTATAGAGGAGGCGTACGAAGTCGCTGAGGCGATAGACCGCCTCGCGGACGACTCCGGATCGCCCGACGATCTGCGCGACGAACTGGGCGATCTGCTGTTGCAGGTCGTTTTTCACGCGCAACTCGCGAAGGAAGTCGGGGATTTCGACGAGGGCGACGTTTGCACCGCGATTGTGGAAAAACTGATCCGCCGCCACCCGCATATTTTCGGCGACGTGGTCGCGGACGACGAGGAAACGGTGCTGACGAACTGGAACGCGATCAAGGCGCAAGAAAAGCGCGACAAAACCGGCTCCGCGTTGCCTGCACCCGCGCCGTCGGTGCTGGACGGCGTCAACCGGTCGCTCCCAGCACTACTGATGGCATTGGAAACCAGCAAGCGCGCGGTAGTGGTCGGCTTCGAGTGGGCAGATACCGACGCGGTTCTGGCGAAAGTGGACGAAGAGTTAGCCGAACTGCGCGCCGAGTTGTCCGCCCCCGTGCCGGACACGGCGCGCGTGGAAAGCGAGATCGGCGATCTTTTATTCACACTGGTGAATGTGGCGCGGCGCACCGGGGTCAATCCCGAGGACGCTCTGCGGCGACAGATCGTCCGGTTCGGCGAACGGTTTCGATTTATCGAAACGGAGACGATGGAAGTGGGGCGCGAACTATCCGCCCTGAAACCGGACGAATGGTTCGGCGCGTGGAAACGAGCGAAGGAGAACGAGAGGAAAGCAGTATGAAACGAACGACATTCTTAGGCGCGGTAGCGGCGGCGGCACTACTCCTGCCGACAGCAACGGCGATGGCGCAAACCGTCATCAATAACAACGTCACGATCAACAACGGTAATGGCGGCGAAAACGGTTTTGATAACGATACCGGGCAGGCGGTGAATTGGCGCAATAACCCGCGCAACCTCGAAGCGTGGCTCTACACGGACCGGACGAACTACCGCCCCGGCACCGGCGTCCAGTTGCGCCTGACGTTGACGAACCTGGCGAGCGGGAGTGCCCGCATCCAGTTGCCGCGCAAGGGCGAGTACACGATCTCGGTCACGGACGTGCGCACCAACCGGGTGATCTGGAGTCGGGATAAATCGCAGTCGCGGAGCACCTGGCTCGAACTCAACGCGGGCGGGACGGCGCAGTGGATCGAGTTCTGGGACCAGCGCGACAACCGGGGCAACCTGGTACCGATGGGCGCGTACCGGATCGACGTGCGCGTACTCGATCTGCTCCCCCTTTCGGCGCAGATCTTCCTGTCTGAGCGCGGCGGGCAACGCCCCCAACCGGGCAACGGTAACGGCGGCATCGTGCCGCCCGACCCCGTCACCGGTCCGGGATCGGGCGGCGGTTGGGGCAACAACGGTAATGGTAACGGCGGCAACGGTAACGGCTTATCGTCGATATGTGGCGAGATTTCGTTGAACAAAACGTCGGTGCGCTCCGGCGACGTGGTGCGATTCACCTATACCGTGGTCAATACCGACCGGCGACCGGTAACGCTGAACTTCGGCTCGGCGCAACTGTTCGACGTTTGGGCGACCCCGGTGACGCGCACCCCCGCCGTGACGCGCACCCCGGTCTGGCGGCTCGGCGATGGCGTGATGTGGGCGCAGATGACACAACAGATCACCCTGCAACCCGGCGCGCGCCGGCAGTTCACGGGCACATGGCGCATCGGGAACGGCGTCGCGTCGGGTCAGACGCTGGACGTGTCGGCATCGCTCACCCCGGCGGGCAGCGGCGGTGCGGGCACGGTCGGCGCGGCGCGGACCCGAATCGCGGTGAATTAGGCGGTAGTTATTGTCCCGCACCTTCGGTAGGGGGAGATGATTCAGAATTGCGTCACCTCCCCCATGCCGTCGGACTCCCGGTGCTGAGCAAAATCGATACTACCCGGCCATCGCCGCCGCCTGCGCGGCTTCCAACTCGCGCTTCCGACGGTCCCGGTGTGTCTCAATCCGCTCGCGCGGCGCGGTCGGTACGAAATCGTAGCGCGGAACGCCTAATCCGCGCAGGATGGCTTGCTCGACGAGCGAGAAGTCGTCCGGGTTCGGGCGGTTGAAGTTCATCGGCTCCTTCAAATGCACGGGCGGGTTGGAGATCAGGCGCAGGCGGCGCAGGGCGTTGCGCGACGACGCGTGGATCACGAACGGGTGGAGCAGGTACACGTCGCCCGCGCTACCGGTCGCCTCGAAAAAGTCGGTGCATTTCGCGACCTGATCTCGCGTCCCGAGTTCGTTCGGCAACATGCCCTCGGGGTGCGCGGCGAAGTGGCGGGCGACGTGCGGCACGGAGTCCCCGGCGACAAACGTCGCGCCGCCTCCGGGCAACACGTCGGTCCAGAGCACGAGCGTGAGCAAGCCCTGCTCCGGGGAGTCTAAAAAGTGGCGGAAGAAGTCACCATCGGTGTGCCAGCCGGGCGCGGTCGCGGTCGGCGGCTCCCACAGATCGGTGTCCTCGGCGCGCCCGAGGTTGACGATCAAGCCGTCGCCCCACGACGACGCCCGGACGCGCTCCTCGACACACAGGTCGCAGATGGCACCATAGGCGACCGGCGACACGTCCTGCACCGGTTGGTGCCGCTCGCCGGGGAGCGGAATCCAGTGCTTTTCCCACGTCGCGGGGTTCTGAGGGTCGTACCCGAGCCGCTCCCAGATATTTTCGGTGTAGGACACGACGGTTTCTTGCGGCACGGCTCGCGGCAAGTAGACGAAGCCGCGCTCCATAAACTGCGAAACATCGGCATCGGTCAAAACGCGATACGGTTTACTCATTGATTTCGCTCCTGTGCAAAACAGTTTAACCCATTGTAGGCTCAGGAACGTCCGGGCGTCAACCCGGCAGGACACCGTCCAGGAGTCGTCACGCCGCCGGTTGGACCGTGAACGGCTACGCCGATTTGCGCGATGCGGCGGACGCTCTACGAGCGGTAACTATGTCCCACAGGGACAACCCGCCGAAGGCGCGTAGCGGAACCGTTCACGGTCCGGCCACTAACCACTAACCTCTGACCTGCCCGTAACTCACCTCGCCCGTCGCGTGTCTGTAAGGCAGGAGGAAACATGAAGGCTGACACACACCCGCTCTACGAAAAAATCAACGCATTCCCGCTCGACCGCGCGGACGCGGCGTTCCCGTTCTCGCGGCGACTGCGGCTCGAAAACGGCTGGACGGACGATTACACCCGGCGCGTCCTGACGGAGTACCGCCGCTTTCTATTCTTAGCCGCCGTTTGCGAGCACCCGGTCTCCCCGCCCGACGCGGTCGATCAGGCGTGGCACCTGCACATGGTTTACACGCGCTCCTACTGGGACGAACTCTGCGGTGAAACGCTCGGTTTCCCGCTCCACCACGGACCGACGCGCGGCGGGCAGGCAGAGTCGGACAAATTCACCGACTGGTACGCGAAAACCCGGGAAACGTACCGGACGTGGTTCGGCGCGGAGCCGCCCCCTGACATCTGGCTCTCCTGCGCCGAGCGGTCCCGGCAGGAACGAAATCGCTACCGCCGCGTGAACGTTTCCGAGAACTGGGTGATCCCGAAGCGGTTGCCGCGCATGGCACCGGCGGTCCCGCTCCTTATCGCTTTGTGCCTGTTGCCGTTCGCGTCGGGTGCGTCCGGCAGTGAAAATCTGCCCTCCATATTTCTATTAGCCGTCCCCGTTTTAGCGATGGCCGGGATGATCTGGGGGTATGCGACCAAGCGGTTCGGTGCATCTTCGCAGGGTGGGTCCGGGGGAGGAGGCGGTTTCTACACATCGGGAGACAGCGGCGGTGACAGCGGACACGGACACGGGCATGGGCACGGCGACAACGGTTCCGATGGCGGATCGTCCGACGCCGGAGGGGGCGATGGCGGAGGGGGCGATGGCGGTTCATCCGGTTGCGGCGGCGGATGCGGCGGCGGCGGCGGTGATTAGCCTGCAGAAAACCCGGGCACCGGGCGCAATCGAACGGTTGCGGGGTGCTTTCCGGCGACCGATTCGTTCCGGAAACTTCAGGGGCAAAGACTGCACCATCGTCTCAGCCCGGGAACGAGATAGCCCAATGATAATAGCGAAAACCTTTGCATATACGATGGAGAGGATCAAAGCCATATGCGAAGCCGCTCACCGCACTGACAGTGCAGGGAGCAACGGCTGTCCCAAAAAAAGTTTCCCGGTACGCAACCAATAGGTGAGTTTCGGCGTATTGTGATACAGTATTGATGGCGACATTTGTAACCATGCATTTGTCACCACGCACCGGTTTTGCCGGATCATTCGCCGATCTGTCGGCATATCCATCGGCAATGCGCCATGCCGCGCCCCATCTTTTCCGTACAATAATCCCATTCGGTAGGAGTGCATACCCGTTGATCAACACCGTTTCCCCCATCCTGTCGAACCGCAAGCGCACCGCGCTTCGCGTTTCATCCGCCGTGCTGACACTAATGCTCGGCGTCGGCTTCGTCCCGACACAGTCCCCGCGCGCCGCTTTCGCCGCTGCCGACAAGTTCTATCTGGTCTACCGCGCCCAAGCGGGTCAGGTAAAGAAGATCAAGGAAGAAGCAACCATCAAGTTCACGACCGAAGGTCAGGCGATCACGATGGACTATAAAGGGACCAGCAAAGTCACCTATTCCAAAGTATCCCCGGACGGCGAGGTCACTCTCGAAGATAAAACCGAGTCCGAGGAATACACAGTGAACGGGAATAAGGCACCGCAGGAGGAGCCGAATGAGGACACGTCCGCCGTCACGCTCAAGCCCAACGGCGAGATCGCCGCGTTCACGGAAGACAAGAAGGACAAGGACAGCGAGATGCCGGACGATCACCTCGGCGTCCGTCTGCAAGCCGCGAGCACCCCGATCTTTCCGGCGAAGACTGTCGGGCCGGGCGATAAATGGTCGCACGACTACAAGGCGAACGCCGAGATGGGGACACGCGACGCCCACGCCGATTTCGAGCTGGTCGGGTTCGAGAAGATCGGCGGAGCGAACACCGCGAAGATCAAGATGACGTACGCCGAGTCGGGTTCCGATCCGATCACGGCGAAGGGCGTCGTTTACGTCGATGTCGCCACCGGCGACCCCGTGCGCGACGACTTCGAGGCGAACGGTCTCCCGTTCGGTCCCGGGGAAACCCGGGCAACCGCCACGTTCCACGACGAGCGTATCGACGGCGGACCTTACGCCGCGAACCAGATACCCAAACCACTGACCGAAGCCCCGAAGGCAGTCGCCGACGCCGCTACGCCCGCGAAACCTGACGACAAGAAGCCAGGGGCGAACGCGGCAACTGCCAAACCGGGAGACCCGAAGCCAGCCGACACCCCGAAGCCGCCCGAGCCGAAAAAAGAGAAGACGATTGACGAGACGGTAAAGGAAGGCTTTACGAAGATCCCCGGTCTCGTGACACTTTTCCGCAAAAAGGAAGCCGGCAAAGACACGATCTATGCCGAAATTCCGGAAGACCAACTGGGGAAACTGATGATGCTCCAGGCGACGGCGTCCACCGGGACCGCCGAGCCGGGACCGTACGGTTTACCGGTCTCCCCCGGTTCGCCGATCAACGATATTACGTTCAAGTTGGAGAAGATAGACGACCGGATCTTCTTCACGATCCCCAACTTCTCCTTCCGCGCGATGGACCCGGAAATCGCCAAATCGGTGCGCCGCTCATTCGCGGACGGCTACCTGCAGGCGTTCAAGATCGAGGCGAAGCAACCGGACCGTAAATCGATGCTGATCGACGTATCGGACCTGTTCCGGGGCGACCTCGCACAGGTGTCCCAACTCATGTCCGGCGGGGGCGGCTTGTTCGGCGCGATGGGCGGCGGCGGCTTCGGCATGGATCGGGACAAGACGTTCATCAAGGAGATGAAAAACTTCCCCGAAAACCTGGTCGTCACCACGCAGTACCACTTCCAGCGCGGCGGGCGCGGTTCCGCAGGAGCACTCGCTGACGCCCGCTCCGCACCGATCACCGTGGTGTACAACCTGTCCGTGCTTCCCGGTGCCTCGGACTACACCCCTCGCCTGTCCGACGACCGCGTGGGCTACTTCGAGACCGGCTTCCAGTCGTTCGACGACGACAGCAAGCGCGACCAACTGACCCGCTACATCCTGCGCTGGGATCTGAAGAAGAAAGATCCGAATGCCGCGCTTTCCGAACCGGTCAAGCCGATCACGTTCTGGCTCGACAACGCGATCCCGAAGCAGTACCGCCCGTCGTTCGAGAAAGCGTTCCTGATCTGGAACGCGGCGTTCGAGAAGGCGGGATTCAAAAACGCCATCGTGGTCAAGCAGATGCCGGACAACCCGGACCCCAACGACCCGAACACGCCGACCGACACGGCAGACATGCGCTTCAACTGCGTCCGCTATGTCCACTCACCGGATAGTGCCTACGCGGTAGCGTGGTTCCGCACCAACCCGATGACCGGGCAGATCCTGAACGCGTCGATCACGGTAGACGCGGGCATCGTCCGCTTCACCAAAGTCGAGCATCAGCGGGAGATCGACCCGGCGCAGGCGTTCGCCTACGGCGCGGGCATCCCGCAGGAAGAGGAGCGGCTCCGCATGAAACGCGCCGGACAGTCGCGACCGGACGGTGCCACTGCCGCGACATTCAGCGGACTGGCACAGCAACACAATTACGCCGACCCGCGCACCTGTTCCCTCGGGCACGAGGCGAAGTCGCAGGCGCACTTCGGCTACCACGCGTTAGCCGCGCAATCGGCGACTGGAACCCTTTCCCCGACCGACTTGAAGGCGTATATCGATCAGTTTCTGGTGGAAGTTGTCGGTCACGAGTTCGGGCATATCCTCGGATTGCGCCATAACTTCGTCGCATCGAAGGAGTACACGCTCGCGCAGTTAGCCGACAAGGCGGTTACGGACAAGGGCGGGATCGGCGCATCGCTGATGGACTATAACGCGTTCAACATCGCGGCTCTAAACAAAAAGGGCGCGGCATACTACGCGACAAACATCGGAACCTACGACCGCTGGGCGGTGGAGTACGGCTACATGCCTGTCCCGGCGGCGAAGACACCGGACGATGAAAAATTCGCCCTCGCACAGATCGCCAAGCAGAGCGGAAAGCCCGGGCATGCGTATCTGTCGGACGAAGTCGCGGATAGTTTCGACCCGGATGTCGCACGATTCGACATGGGCAAAGACAACCTCGAATACCAGAAGCAAACCATGGCACTGTCGCGAAAACTGCTGGCGACACTTGATAAACGCGTTCCGAAAAACGGCGAGTCGTACTGGGAGTTCACGCAGGACTTCAACCAGTTGCTCGGCATGTACGCCGGGAGCGCGGGGTTCGCGACCCGGTTTATCGGCGGTCAAAACATCTCCCGTTCACACCGGGGGGATATGAACGAGAAGCCCGCACTGTCCACAGTTTCCGCCGACACCCAGCGGCAGGCTCTCGGGATGCTAGTGACGTACGTGTTCGCGCCGGACGCAATGCCGGTTCCGAAACGATACTACTCTAAACTGGCGTCCGACCCGACCGGTTTCGGCGCGGACGAAGTCCCGATGCTGGACCGCCTTTCCAGTATCCAGCGCACGGCACTGAGCCGCCTGTTCTCGCCGACCATGCTTTCGCGCATCGCCAACAACGAGTACAAGGCGACGGCAAAGGATAAGCCGGTCACGCTTCCGTACCTGTTCCAGACCGTCGGAAACAGCGTCTGGGCAGAAACTGCCGCGAAAACGAGCGTCAACCCGCTCCGCCGCAATCTGCAACGTGCGTATGTGGACCGCATGATCGACGTGGCACTCAAAGGCGGCGTGAACGCCGACGCGCAGATGCTGGCGTGGAACGAACTGCGTGGCATGAAGACTAAACTCGCCACGGCGAAAACGGTCCCGACGCTCGACGCGTACACGATAGCACACTACGCGGACTCGTTCGACAAGATCAACCGCGCCCTGGACGCGCGTATTACGCTCGGTCAGTCGGGCGGCGGTCCGAATATCAACGACTTCCTGTCGCTGATCCTCGGTCGCAAGGCGGCGGACGAAGCGGCAACGGCGGCGACCGAGGGTAAAGTACCGATGGAACAGTAAACGTAGATCTCAAAGTCCTCCCTCGCCCCGCTTTTCTGTCCGAAAAGCGGGGCTTTTTTGGGCGGTCGCCCACGCGGAAAATTCCTGTTCTATGGGCAACGTCGTGCGGGAGCGGCACCTATCCCCCCGGTTTCCGGGGGGACGGGACCGTCTTTACATCCCGCGCGGGAGTTTTAATGCCGTCAATCTTTCGCGGGGACGGCGAAGGGCTGGGCTTATCTGTAGGGGGCGGCAACGGGGAAGGATTTGGCGGTTTCGGCGAAGGTATGGGATTATCTACAGGGGACGGCGACGGAACAGGTTGGTTGGTGACGGTCACAGGATGCGTGTTGGTGACGGTTAGGGGATGCACGTTATTGACGGTCGGGAAGACGGTCATCACGGGAACCAGTACAGGACCGTTAGCACTAACAGGTCCGCGGACGTTCACGTCACCCTGAGACTCTACGGCACCCACCGACACGCTGACCCCCCCCGTCGTCACTCTGCCGGTGGCGGTGATGTCACCGCTGATTTTTACCGGCCCCGAATTCACAGCACCCGCTCTGATCGGACCCGTGGCTGCCACGTTCCCAGTCGCGGTGACTTTCTCGATGGTGATCTCCACGGCGGCCGGACTGCCGGAGGGCGCGGGGGTGCTACGCGCGAAGGAAGCATTCTCTAATAACGGGTTCAGGATTGTCAGAAATCCGATCCCGATATACAGCAACACCACTAATTGTAAACTCAGCCGGAAGGCGCGGCAGAAGCCCATCATTCCCCCCGTAGTGACGTTCACGAAATAACCAGGTGATTTTTCGTCCAACAACCCGTCCTTCAAAACCGGATCGGTTTTCGATGATAATCTTTGCCATATGCGGGTCATCGCGATCAAAGGAAGGAGCCATTCCGCGAAAAGTGTCAGCAGGGCGGCAATGAGTGTAAATCCGATGATAAGAGGGAGTGAATCCTTTAGGAACAACAGGGTCTCCCTCAGCCAGGCGGGTACACCCTGAGCGAACACGTCGCGCGATAGCGCGAACGCGGAGAATACCTGCGTCGCGACGAACGCCGAGGACGCCGCGAGTAGTAACCCTATCCCCACGATGGCGAAAATATTCAACCCGATCTGGACGACGAGTTTACGGACCACCGTGAGGGACGCCTCCCGCAGGGTTTCGATATTTCCCGATTTCAATCGCTTGTCGGACTTTGTCCGGGCGGGTTGCGTCCAAAAGTTTATAGTTTCTATGAACTGTTCGCCCGACTGTCCGGCCAGGGATAGCACGCCCCAGGGAGTATTGCCGTACTGGTGTTGCCGTATCATTCCCATCAGCGGAACCCCGAATCCCACGAGCAGGAGTACACCCGACGCGAACACAAGACCGGTTGCCGGTATATCGTGGGGGGAAGGTGCGATGGCTGAATCCAGCCAGAACCGAGTCTCCCACAGGCGATCCCAGCCGTCTTTGACGAACCGTGCCGCAAAACCGTTAGACCTGGCGAAAGCGAAAAATGCGCGATCCCCGCCCGATTCGCCCAGAAGCCCATTGAGCAACCCGGATTTAGCAAGGAGTAGAAAGGATACCCCGACCGCGATAACGGCGGCGGAATACACCTGGACGTATTGCAACCGCCCCCCGCGCCGGATACGCAATGAATAGATTCCCGTGATGAGCACGAGAAACTCACCGACTGGAATCGGCCATTTCACGCCAGGTTCACCGACGCCGTAGGCGATCAACGCGACGCCTATCGAAGCCATCCCCCACATGAAAGCCATGACTTTATTGTGCTTGAAGAGCGCGGTTACGACCGTAATACCCAGTGTCAACAGCCAAAGAGTGATCCCCAGGCGGATAAATTTATCATCAATCGCCCCCAGAAAGTAAAAGAAGGGCAGGAATGTCAGAATGCTCCCCAGGAACGCAAGGAGCGCGGCGTAGGCGCGCTTTCCGAGGGCGAGTGCCTGGCTAAAGCGAAACACGATCCAGAGCAGGACGGAAAGGGGTTTCAACACGAAATTATTCAGCGTGTCCATGAAGGCGCGGGCGTGTCCGGGCTTTTGTTCGCCCGCGATACTGGAAAGGATTTGTGCCGTAACCAGGACCGCTTGCGAGACGCGGTGCAGGCTCACGAGGACGGGGACGTCCGCCTCCACGGATTCTTTCCCGATCTGATATTTGCCTTTCTGAAACCATTCCAGAAACGCGGCGATGTCGTTCGTGTTGCCGTTCGGCGTGGTCGCGCTGCTGTTGAGCAGTCGCCTGGCTTCGGATTCCGCGCGGTCTTGAAGTGCCATGCGCGTGGGCGGGTCCGGTGTTTCCGGGTACGCGTCGGTTAGCCGGTTTCCCGCCCGCATAATGCGCTTGCGATCTTCCTTCAAATCGGCGGGTTTCTTCTCACCACACGGGTTGTCGAGCAGAGACAGGGAAGTCTCCTCGCCGGTCAATCCACGCGCCTGTTGTTCCGTGTACTCGCTCAGCGCGGCACCGATGGCGCGGGGCAGTTCCTGCTCAAGAATATCGAGGTGGTGACGCCACAGAATGGCTTCCTTCATGGCGTCGAAAACGTTCACCTTGCCCGTGCTCGGGTCCACATCGAAACCGTCACGCCAACTTGTCCCGATATCCCATTTCGTGATTTCCTCGTGTTGTGTCTTCAACTCGTTCGCTATCACCGTCCCTGTTTGATCGGGAACAATCGGATCGGGTAGGCGATTGCCGTAGTTCACATAGCCCAGCACCGCGTTTTTGAGTGCCTCCGGGAACTTGTCGTCCGCTTCGCAGAGACGCCGGACGCGGTCTTTATCCAGCAGGGCGTCCAGCAGTCCCCCCGCCGTATCGAAGCGCCCCCACATCAGGTCGTTCGCGCGCCAGGACCGCTTCAAAAATCCGCCGAAATTTCCCAGCGCGTCGCCCGCGAGTTTGTCGGCGGCGGGGCGTTTGGAAAGTCCCGTCTGTTGCGTGGCGGCACTGATATAGATCAGTCCCACCCCCGGCGCGAGCGGGTTCTCCGACATTCTCAAAATGGGATACAGTATCGCGTCCAGGTTTGTGAGTTGTTTCCCGATTTCGTCGGCATTCAGGACTCTGCCTACAGACGGCTCTCGCACCGTGTACGCCCAGGAAAACTGGAGCAGTGCCGCCGGTTTCGCGGCGCAGTCGTCGGCGTAATCCTCCCGCAGTTTTCGGTTGCGTTCCGCGAGTTCCGTCTCGGCGGACCTGGCTATATCGGCAACTGTTTGAAATAGGGAAAAGAATACCGTTTTAATCAGCGGGTCTTTTTCGTCGGCGGGGAGGGATTCACCATACTTGTTCTTGAGTGTCTGTATGGTTTCATCGGTTGACGCCTTTGTCTGCTTCGGTACGATTGCGAGGAGTCCTGTTTGCCGCGCAGTGATCCGTTTACGAAACTCTTTGAAGTTTTCCGCTCGCGACGATTTGGAGAGATCGATCTTCCAGTCACTGAAAGGGCATTCGATACAGGCAGTGAGTATATAAAGCGTATCCCACAGGTCAAGGATTCGATCCATAATTACCGGTATTGGCGATTCCTGTGTGGGTTTTCTGGTTTTCAAGTGTTCATTTAGCAAGCTACCTTTTGGCACATCCACGGAACGAATCGTCTTAAGTAGAGAAAGTATTTGCGCGTCCGCCAGGGGATCATTGCCTTTCGCCAATTCGGTCTTGACGGTTTGCAGTGCCTTCTCGAAAAGGGTCAAATCTCCGCCTTGATTAGAGGTGGGCTTCGCAACCTTTTGTAGTATTTTTTCCGTAGTTTCCCGGAGACATTCGGAAATATCACGCAGGTGGTTTATCCCCGCCAATTGTCTCATGATCGCATCGAATTGTGCCTCCTCCTGAGGTCCCTCCGTACCGGCGGGGAGTCTGCTTTTATCGGAAGGGTCATTGATACGCTGTTTGACCTTCTGGCGCGTCTGTTGCACGGATGCCTGCGACTCAAGCGGCGTGTTGGGGAAAAGAAATAAACGGATCTCCCGCCTTGCCAGTTCGATCAACCTTTCCAGATACCAGGCATCGGTATCGGCAAGCTCCCAGATGCCAGTGGCTTTCCCGTTTTTCGGCTTGCACAGATCACTACAGCGTGCCTTCATCACTTCTCGCAGGAGGTGACACAGCACTTCCAGAGCGGCTTTGGTTTCCGCCTGCTCCCGCTGTTTCTGTTCCATCTCTTCCGGCGTAGCCGCCTTCACCGTGTGCAGATCGTTGACGTAATCCAGCGAGAGTTCTTTTTGCCAGAGGCAACACAGCCGGTCCATCAAGTCGTTGATGCAAAGCTCCGCGTGTAACTTGCGCTGGCTGTCGTGGTCCGCTGTTGCCATGCGGGCGCGCACGAGACCGACCGTTTCCTCCATGCGAGCGGATTTCTCGTTCCATTCGGCGACACTGCGTAGCGTGGCGGACAGGTTTTGCTTGCTCGGCACACTGTTGAAGAATGCGAGTGCTTCCAGCATATTAGGCGACTTGGGCTCGTTCCCTGCCGTGGGCGGGTGGATGCGAACAGCGACGGGTTCCACGAACACCAATTTGCGGAGAATCTCGCGGGTCGCGGTGCGCCGGTAGATCGCGTCGAGCGCGTGGTTAATCGGACGGTTATTGAGGAAGCCGCCGTCCATCATGTAATTTACCTGTCGCGCCCCGTCTTCGGCTAATTCGATGACGGGATCGCCCCCGCCTTCAAAGTTGATTTCCTTTTCGGTCACCTCCGAAGGCTCGAAGACGGCGGGTAGCGAGGAGGTCGTGCGGGCGATCCGGGCGAGGCGACAAATGTAGGGATTCGTTTTCGCGTCTTCCGGTCCCGGATTTAGATGGCTCACGGAAAACGCCGGGCGATGTTTCAGGCGAAAAAGACCGGCGAAGTTGTTCGTGTAAATCGGCTTGGATCGTTGGTCGTAGAAGACGCGCGGCTGGTTCTCGTAGTAGGTTCCCGTTACCAGCAGTTCGATCTCATCCTCGGACGTATCCTGTGTGCTGTGAAGAGCGGGCTTTACTGCCTTCCCCCCCGTAGTCACCAGCGTTCGAAAAAGACGCTCGATCTGTGGCGTGTAGTAACTATCGCCTTGAAAGAGGGCGGTCGCGTCGGAGCTTGCGGGATTCGTGAGTAGTTTGTCAATGTCGGCGTTGTTGAGCCAGATGTCGCGCAACCCGTTCAACGAGGTCCCGTTCGCGAGTGCGGTGGCGAGACAAATGCCGTTGATGCCCCCCGCCGAAGTCCCCGAAACGATGTCGATGTATACGTGGCTCTGGGTGATGCGCTTCAGAAGGCTGTACATACCCTCGCCCAGGACCGCACGGTGTAGTTCCATCGCCGCGCCGCATTCATAGACGGCGAGGGAGATGCCGCCGACCAGGGTGACGGCGAGTCGAACGTCGCGCACGGGAACATTGAGATCGCTGGTAAGAGCATGGTCGCCGAGGCTTTCGCGAGTCACGTCCTTGCGGGGGAGGATATTTTCTGGCACGGAGTTTCCTTTCTCTTTCCTTGAAGAGCATGGTTATAGTGTCGGTTAGGGTTCCGGTCGGCGTATCGGATACAACCGACACGCCGACTGGTGCGCCCCGTCGAACGGGGCGCGAATGGCACGACTCGCGGATCACTTGGAGTGGGGAACGAGATCCAGGGATCGCGGAAGTATTGTCAGGGTGACGATGGCGATACTGTCCTGACGATGGGTTTCTTTGCCTTGCGGACCGTGAAAAAACGAGCCGATCAGCGGTAGATCCTGAAGAATAGGTATCCCCCATTTGTAGTCGCCTGGCGCGGTCGTCTGTGCGCCGAACGAGGCGACTTCAACCAGATCGAAAGCACTTATCACGCTCTCGGTAACTACGGAGTGGCTCTTGATGTGGTCCACGGGTCGCCCCTGTTCGGCGGCTTTTCCGGCATCCGGCTGTTGCGCGTTTATCGTGGTCACCAGGTTCATCTGCACACGCGCCGACCCTCCGTCGGAGAGTACGAAGGGGCGGATCGCCAGACTGGTCCCCGGAGCGATACTGCGGTAGAACGGTTGCGCGGAATCGGCGGCGAAGATCGATTTTACGGCGAGGGCTTGCAGGGGATTCAGTGCCCCGAGCGCGGTTATCGGATTGGTCGCGACAGCCGTGGTGATCTTGACCGGATCGCCTTTGTTGTCCCGGATGACTTTCCCGTCCTGGTCGAAATCGATCTCCTCGCCGTTCGCGAGGACGGACGGGTCGTTTTCGTGGTCCGTGACGACGTTCCCCTGCTTGTCCCGCGCGATCCGTGTGCCCGCCTTCTCACCGGTTCCGTCCGATAGCGTTTTCGCGTCCGTCAATAACGCTTCCGAAAGTTTGGGGATCGGGGTAAACTTCGTCCATGCCTCGGCACTCCCCGATGTTTCCGCCATCGTCCGATCCCGGACCAGAATGCTGGTGGTTCCGACGAGGTCAATGCCGGAGCGTCCGGCGTTCCCTTCCTGGATTTCGTCGCGTATCCAGTCCATGAGTGGTTGGGTGTACAGGTCGCTGAGATCGGCGGAAACCGCGTACATCGCCTCTTTGAGGAGGAAGTCTGTGGAGGCACTGCGTTGCGACAGTTCCGCCGTCAGGTGCTCTTTTTGGAGGGGGGTAAGATTATTCGATTGGTCCAGGAACACATCCGAGCAGTTGTTGTATGCCTCCAGAAATTTCGTGATACCCGCCACATCACTACCGACTGAATCGTCGCTATATAGTTTCGCGACACGGTCCATGACATAGCGGTTCGGCGATTTCCCACCCGCCTCGATAGGTTTACCTCCCGCCTCGATACGCTGTAGAATCCGGTCGATCAGACGCACCAATTTTTCGCGATGTTTCGCCGCTTTCGGATGGTCCTTCAAACTCCATGGCTTATCACTTAGCAACACAGAGTTCGCTTCATTCCCCGTTTTCAGCACCTCCCGGACGTCGCGAAGGCTTTTTACCAGACCACCGGAAAGCGCGGCTGATGTGGGTGGTGGGACTTTGTCTCCTATCGGAGATGACTCCGCCGCATCAAGGGAAGCTATCGCCTCCTTTATCTTCGTCCGATCGAGAGTCATATCTTCCCGTAATTTACTCCGATCCAACAGGGCGAGGAACATCAACATTTCATTCGTACCGAGGGGGCGTTGCGCGCTGGTGTCTAATCCACATTTTCCCATCAGTGCCAGTAAATCCGGTGCCTTGCTTAAATTGCACTGTATATTCGTATCGTGCTTGGAAATGTATTGTGCCAGACCTAATTGCGAACCGTGGATGAAGTCGCGGACTATCTGTACCCCGGCTCGTATTTCATCCGCCTTATCTTCGGCGCGGGTGCGGTTTCCGTTTATGGAGTTGACTTGTATCGTTAGAACGTCGGCTCGCACGATAGGCGAGGGAACATCCAGGTACAGGGCGAGCAGTTGGCGGATCTTTTCTACGTTGGCTCGCGGTCCCTTGATCGTGATGTGGTTCTCCTGCGCGTTCACCTTCGTGTCGGGGAAGAGCGTGTTGAGATATGTTTCCATGCCCTTCGCCGCCTTGTCCGTACCGATTCCGGAAATATCGGGGTCTGCGGCATTCAGATTTTTGCCGGCGAGATCCGGGAGGCTGTCACGTAAAAATCGCAACGTGTGTACGCGCATGATCATCGGATCGGGCGGGGGCGGTTTCACCGTCTCCAGATGATCGATTACGACAAGATGATCGGGGTCAATGCGACTGGCATTCTTCATCGCCGTCTCGATCTCGGATGCCTTTAGGGCTTTGGTGGAATACAAGTGTACTTCATAACGATCACCCGGCAAAGGGAATACGTCCACGGTGGCTATGGGGAGTGCGGTACCATTCACCTGACGCAGGATGCGATCCTTGACCGTCTGAACTTGTTCCGCGATGCTCCGTGGTTTGGGAAGTGTCGGGACAACGACAATCTGGTTCGAGACCCGCCATTTCGGGGGAAGTAGAACACTGCCAATGTCGTTTCCGATCATGGTTTCGGTCGCCGCGTCGGCCACGGAACCGCTTATCACGACCGCCTTTTCCCCGCCGGGCAGTGGCAAGATCCCGTAAGTAAAGTTCGCCCCGCGACTACCAAGCACTACGCAGTACAGATTTACGATCTGTTTGGAGAAGGCATCACCCGGTTCGGATGTCGCGGGCACTTTAGCATGAATCGCGGGTCGGGGGGATGCCGGTGTTTTTGATGGCGGTTTCTGAGCGGTCGCGACGCCGGGTGCCACGATCAGGGAGGATACCAATGCTATCAGAGAATTGCCGCATAACGTAGCAGCAGTCCGGCACCCGATCTCGTGTTGCCTCTTGTTGCGCGAAGACTGATCACAGACTCGCGCGGGAAATGCATTCATCTAAACCCCTCCTGTTTTTATCGTAGGTAACTGTCATATGATTAGACACTGCGAACGATGTTTATCTTGACTTCCCAACCTACCTCTATGATTATTTCGACGGCAATTCTTTGTTTACCTGCTGATTGCAGATATATTTTTCGAGAAGGATTTCGAGGTTTTTTCCGGCTCCATGAAATGCGGAGCAACGTGAAGGAACACGATTATTCGTGCGCGCATAGTTCACAGAGAACGGGGGCGGCGTGGAGATTACGTCAGGAATTCTCCCCCCTCACAGCGAACCTAATCACCAGATACGAAACGACATAAAGATCGCCGTACTCCGGTGCGGTCAAATGGACGGCGTGCTGGTGCGCGGATGGGTCCGTGCCGGGGTCGTCGCAGGCGAAAGCCTGCGGTTATTCGGTATGAAGTGCGAGGCGGCGCGGTCGCCGGACCGATCCCGGCGGCCGACGCAACCGTAGCCGTGGCGCGCACCGGACCCGTACAAACGTTGCGGGTCCGGCTCACCGTTTCCAGCCGCGCAGGATCGCCTTCGCCAGATACTTCGGCGGCGCGAACGGGAAATTGACCCGGACCGGACCGGTGTTGCGCTTCGTGTCGCCGCGCGTCTGGCGCGGTAGTGCGGCGATCCGCTCGAATGTCGCCGCGACACGTTCGGATTGCGCCTCCTCCGTGCCGTGCTCCAACGTGTGTCCATAGGCGCGTTCGGCGAGATCGCGGCGGACATCGGGATCGAGGAGGCGTTCCAGATTGCCGAGCCAGTCCAGATTATCGTTGTTCCCGAAGCCGTCCGCGCGGTCGCGGCAGAAGGCGATGGCATCGGCGGGAACCGCTTCCGTAAGCCCCTCCGTCGCCGTCGCGATGGTCGGCACCCCGGCGGCGGCGGCTTCCAGAAACTTGATCTCCGATTTGCCACGCACAAACCGGTGATTTACATTGAGCGGTGACAGATTCACATCGGTCGTGGCGATGGTCTCGGGCAGTTTCTGCCAGGGCACGAACGGGACACGGATCACCTTCCCGACCTGCTCCAGGTTTGCCAGTACGTTATCGACGCGCAACGGACCAACCAGAAGGAGGCGCGTTTTCTCCCGCGAGATGAGTATCTCGTGCAGTGCCGCCGTGGCGACCGAAATATCCACGTTGTGCGTCGCCGACCCGGACATGTAGCCGAAAATCACGACGCTCTCGTTCCGGCTGCCCTGCCGCCGCCGTGCGGCGGCTTCCGAAAGGTGGAGCAGTTCCTCGGACAGGAAGTTACGCACCGTGAACACCGGCTTCTCGGGTCCGAAGATCCGCGAAACGTCGTCGGCTAAGTAGTCCGTCGAGGTCAGAACCGCGTCGGCTTCGGCAAGCATTTCGGCGTGAAGCGGTGCGAAGGCACGGATCGCGTCCCACGGTTCGCCGTAGTCGGGGAACGATTCGGCGTCGTAAACGGTGTCGTCCGTACTGTACACGAGTGCCGCGCCGATGGCGCGGGCGGCGCGGGCGAACGCTAACCCCTCGGGCACCGCGCAAACCCGGTGCAACACGACAATATCCGCGTCCACGCGCACCCGCGACTGCCCGACGTAGACGACTTCGGAATCGTGCCCCGCGCGCCGCAAACAGCGGGCGATGTTTTCGTTCCGGTAGCGGTAGGTCGCGGACCCTTGCAGTTCGGAAGCGACGAACAGCACACGCATCTATGGTTTCCCCCCGTCAGGGGCAACAAAAGACAGAGCGGATCTCGACACAGACGATAGCATCGTTTGTTTCTACCACAAAACAAGCCACCCACACAGGAAACCCACCCTGCGACGACGAACCATTCGTGTGTGGAACCGGAACCTATTGCTCCCCCACCGCAACCCATACTGGGCGATTCCGTGCGCGACGAGGCACGGGAGCGTGAGCGTCGCGTGTCAAAAAAATCGTTCCTTTCCAATCCATTCGTTAAACCACCTCCACCGGTTCCGGCACCGGAACGGGGCAGGCGTAACCCGTGGCAACTGACCGTCGAGACGATAACAGTGGATGCGACCATCGTACGACAGATCCGACCTATCCACGCAGTGCGGGGCGCGAAGGTTGCGGGGCGATCCCGATTCCGCAAAGGGACCATGACCATCGACGCGGACGGCTTCACGCTGACCGGTACGGGCGTCACCCCGATCCGCTGGGCACGGATGATCGGTTTTTTCGGCTACTGTGTATGTGGTCTATCTTTCCTCGCGGTGTCCTGGCTGAACGGGAGTTCGGCAGCGAATGACGTGATAGTGGGGACGGGTGTTGCCGGTCTTTGTCTCGGGGTCTTCGGGTATGGAATGGACGGCATCGTCACCGAATTACGGCGCGGTCCACAGGAGATTCGTGTCTTCTGGGAGAACGTCCTGGAGGCACAGTTCGAGGAACAGATGCGCTGGGCGGTGATCCTGTATCGCGCCCCGGAGCCGAAGCCGGGTGTGCCCGGTCCCATCGCGCACCTCCCGTTGAACAATCTTACGCCCGCCGTCGCCGGTGCGCTGTGGGACGCGTTCGACGACTACGCCCCGGGACGGACGCGACCGGACGGGGGCGTATACCACTGGACGACGGGGCGGAAGATCGCGGCTTTGATCATCCTCAGCCCGCTCCTCGCGGGTATCATAATGCTGATCCGCCTGATACTATGACGCACGAAATAGAACGACCCTTTCCCAACCATGCGAGCCATTATTATCTGTACCACTGACCTGACACCCGACGAACTGCAAGCCGGACTTGCCCGCATCGGCTGGTGGACCGACCTGCCGCAGGACAGTTCGGAGGTCGTGTCGCACCGCCAAAGAATTCTTTCGGAGGTCGCCTCCCAGGACCAGAACGATGTCGCCGAAATGCTCTGGTTCACGATCCACAACGCTGCGCATAAGACGTGGGGGATCGTCGAGTCACCCAGTACCGGGCGGATCACGGTACGTCTGCAGAACGACGACATCGCTGCTCTGAAGCTCGCCTGCGAGGATTTCGTGCGTAGCGTACAACGGACATTGGGCGAACCAGACCGGCGCGGCATCGACCGTCTGGATTTTCTGCCTGAATTGCGGATATTGCCGCCGCGCTCGACGAAGGCGACCCTGCGCGGCGAAATAATGACGGAGACCCGGCTCCACAATCTGATTGAGGAACGCCGCGTCGAGTACCGCACGGCGCGGAGCGCGCTGATCCTCGCCGTGATAATCTTCGCCGTGACGATCCCGCCCATAGAACAGCCGTTGTACAACGCGTCCCCGAACACCGCCAACTGGGCGCGCTGGGGGTTCGGGATTCTGGAGCGGGTCGGCACGGCAGCGGTCACGACATTCACGATGTTCTGCTTCGACATCGTGCAACGCTTGCGCCATCTGAAGGAAAACACTGTCGTGCGCTGGCTTTGAGGGGCGTTCATCGACGGTTCGGGGATCGAAGATCCGTTGGTTCGGGGATGTGCCATCCCCGCCGTCACCGAACGCACGGAGAGCGAACGAGGCATCAAGGCGTAGAAACGTCAGACAAGAGGAAAAAAGACAAATGGGACTGATAGATGAATTCAAAGAGTTCGCCATCAAAGGCAACGCCATCGATCTCGCGGTCGGGGCGATCATCGGGGCGGCGTTCGGAAAGATCGTCACCTCGCTAACCGACGATCTGATCATGCCACCTATCGGCATTATCACGAGTCTGGGGAGCAAGACAGCAAAGAACTTCACAGATTTCGGCATCCCTCTGACGGGAGATTGGAAGAATGCCCCCTTCACTCTCACGTCGGCAAAGGCAAACAGCATCCCATTCCTCGCTATCGGATCGTTTCTGAACAGCCTGCTTCAGTTCGCACTCCTCGCCTTCGCTGTTTTCATTCTCGTTAAGGCGATCAATAAATTGCGGCGCGACCCGAACCCGGCACCGACCGCCGCGCCCGCTCCGACGACCGAGGAAGTATTGCTCACGGAGATTCGGGACTTGCTCGCCGCCGGTAAGAGCGTCGATCCCGCCACGGCCGTCGCGCTGGAAAAACCACCGGTCAGCGTGTAGGCGCGTTCCCGTCGGTCGGCAACTCGCGCAACACGCGGCACGGGTTGCCGACCGCGATCACGCCCGCCGGGATGCTCCGTGTAACCACACTCCCTGCACCGATCACGGAATCGTCGCCGATAGTCACACCAGGACACAGGATCGCACCGCCGCCGATCCAGACCCGGTTCCCGATGCGGATCGGTGCGGCGAGTTCGGGACCGGCGGTGCGCAGTGCCGGGTCGAGCGGATGGTGCGCCGTATAAATCTGGACCGACGGTCCGAGTTTCACGTCGTCGCCGAAATGCACGGCGGCGCAGTCGAGGATGACGCAACCGAAGTTGATATACAGACGATCCCCTGCGAAAATGTTCGCGCCGTAGTCGCACCGGAACGGCGGCTCGATATACGGCGACTGACCGACCACGCCGAGCATCTCGCGAAGCAGATTCGCCCGCGCCGCCTCGTCCTCCTCGTTAGTCGCGTTGTACAGCCGCGTCAGCCGCCGGGCGTTGTTGCGCCCGGCGACCAGGTCCGGGTCGGACGCACGGTACAACTCGCCCGCCAGCATTTTTTCTCGTTCACTCATGGGTAAGTGGTAAGTGGTCAGTGGTTAGTGGATAGTGTTCGGACGGTGAACCGTTCCCACCCGCAGCGGGTACCCGGCGCCTTCGGCGGTCGCCCTGCGGGCGGGAGAAGCGGTTATCCGGGGCGTTCTGCTCGCCGGGAAGCCGAACGCGCCGGGTACCCGCTTGCGGGTGGGAACGGTTCACCGTCCGAACACTATCCACTAACCACTGACCACTTACCACTCATCTCGGCACCTCCACCGTCTCCAGCAGGCTCGTCAGCACACGGTCCGCGCCGACGCCCTCGATCTCGGCTTCCGGTTTTAGCAGGACGCGGTGGCGCAGGACGGGCAACGCCATCTGCTTTATATCGTCGGGGATTACGAAGGTTCGACCGCGCATTAAGGCGAGCGTCTTCGAGGCTTGCAGAAGCGCGACGGCGGCGCGGGGCGATGCGCCAAGCGTCAACTGCCGGTGCGAGCGGGTGGAACGGACGATCTGCATGATGTACGTGATGATCTTGGTTTCCATCGTCACGCGCACCAGACACGCGCGGGCGGCGACGATGTCCGCCACGGACGCGACGGGTTCGATGCCCGCCGTTGCGAGGTCGGATGCCTTGAAGCCCCGGTCCCACGCCGTCAGCAATGCGGTTTCCGCCTCCTCGGACGGGTACGGGACGACCATCTTGAGCAGGAAGCGGTCGAGTTGCGCCTCGGGAAGCGGATAGGTGCCCTCATACTCGACCGGGTTTTGCGTCGCGAACACGGTGAAGATCGGCGGCAACTGGTTGGAGATGCCGTCCACGGAAACGCGACGTTCCTCCATCGCTTCGAGCAAGGCGGCTTGTGTCTTCGGCGGGGTGCGGTTGATTTCGTCGGCGAGCACGATCTCGGAGAACACCGGACCGCGCTTCAGGTTGAACGTCCCGGACGACATGTCGAAGATGTTGGTCCCGACAATGTCACTGGGCATCAGGTCCGGCGTGAACTGAATCCGTTTGAACTCCGCGCTACAGGCGGCGGCAATCGAGCGCACCAGAAGCGTTTTCGCGGTGCCGGGAACGCCCTCGAACAAGCCGTGCCCCCCGGTCAGCAAGCACACCAGCGCGGCGGTGACGACCTCCTCCTGCCCCTGGATCGCTTTATGCACCTCGCGGTTGAGTTTCGTCGCCAGTTCGGAAACGAAGGTGGCGGGGTCAGTGGTTAGTGGATAGTGGTCAGTGGTCAGTGCCTCCGACACTGTCCCCGACGCACGTATCGCGTCGCCTCTGTCCACTGACCACTGACCACTGACCACTGACTCATCAATCTTTTCGCTCGTCGCGTCCAAGTTCTAATTCCTTTCGCATGTCTTCGATGGCGCGGGCGAGCATCAGCAGTTCGCTGTCGGGTAGTTTTTTCGCGCCCGCCTCGATTTTCGTTTCGCACTCTTGCAAAAGCCGCGTGATTCGCGCCTCGCGCTTCGCCCGTTTCTCGCTCGCGTTCGCGCCGTAGAAGTCGGAGCCGAGCGACGCGGCGGCGCGACGCGCGACTTCGGACGCCACGGAGTCGAGCGGCACCCCGACCGCGCGGCACAGGTCACGCCAGAACGACAGGTAAACCCCTTCAAGGGCGGCGTCGCTCGCTTTCGCGCGGCGGTACAGGTCGGCGAGCGACGACACGTATTCCGAGGAAAGCCGGTTTTGCGCCGGGGCGGGGCGCGGCAAGCCGAACCGGGTTCCCAGCGTGTAGCAGATCAGCGCGAGGAGCACGGCTAACTGCAATATGGCGAACTGCCCGGGTTGCCCGATGGCGTTCCAGAACGAGCGCTCTTCCTGGTACCCCTGATGGTACTCGTCCCACAGTACGCCGTCTTTGCGCGCCGGTTGAAGGTGCGCCGAAACGGTCTGCACTAAAAAGCGCGCGTTGTCGCTTTCGAGCAAGGACTTGTTCTCGATCACGGCGGGCGACGCGACGAGTATCACCCGCCCCGCCCCGCGCTTGACCGCGACCACGCCGGGTTTGTCGTCGGCGAGCAGCACGACGGCGTCCTTGCCGAGCGACAGGAAACGCTCCGAGCCGGGGATCATGACGCCGTTGACGCCGCCGAGGTACGGCACCGGTTGCGTCGGGCTGACTTCCTTGTCGGTGTTTTTATGCACGTCCGGGGAAACGCCGACCTCCTGCGTCACCGCGTTGTTCTCCGCCGCGAACACGAGCAACGTCCCGCCGCGCTGTACCCATTCCATCGCGTCGGTCGCTTGCTCCGTCGTCCAATACGCGCCGCCTTCCAGCGCGAGCACTTCCTGCCCGGCAATGACCACGCTCGCGGTGTCGGGCCAGGAACTGGGTGCCTTCTCCCAGCGGCGGGTTGTGATCCCGGACCGTTCGACGAGCAGGTATGCCGCCTTCCAGCCGCCCGGCTTCGGCGAGAACGTCGAGCGGCGCGGGCGCGGTCCTTCATCCCCCGACGCGTCGCGCCCGGCGATCTGGAGCGACACGACCGCGAAGATGATCAGGAAAACCACGAGCACGATGGCGTCGGCACCGATTTTGCGTTTCATGGCTGCTCCTTGTTAGTGGGGAGTGGGGAGTGGTCAGTGGTTAGTGCCGGTGCCGTAGCGTCCGCCGACTTCGCCGGGTCTTCTCTGTCCACTGTCCACTGACCACTATCCACTGATCCTTCGGGCAACCCATCGTAGATAGCGGACACCATCTGGAACTCGCGCTCCGTTCCCGCCTGCTTGCCGTACCAGATGCGGTCGAAAAGGCGCGTCGCGGGGAGCAGGTCGTCATGCACGGATTGCGATTGCTTGCGCAATGCGCGCTGATACTCCCAGTTGGTGCGGTTCTTTTCCAGCGTCAGGATGCCGCCCTCGCCCAGTTTCCAGAGCGCGGCGATATACGTCAGGCGGATCGCGGCGCGGTAGTCGCCCTTCCCGGCGCACTCACGGGCGGTACCGAGCGGGTCGGTGATCCCTTCGTCCGAAAGGTCCAGATCGCCACCGAGTAGTCCGCTCGCCCGCCGCTGCTTGCGCCCGGTGCGGATGTCGTACAGATCGAACAGGTACCGTGACAGGAAGTAAATGCCGACGACCGCCGCCACCGTCGCCACGAAATACAGCATCAGTAACACGCCGTTACCCAGCGAAGCCATCGGGTTTTTAGGGTTCCAACGCCACTTGTTTTGCGGGAACTTGTTGAATAGCCAGCGGAAGAACTTCCCAATGGCTCGGAAAATGCCATCGACCCCTTTTCCGAGCCATTTGCCGAGCGATGTGAAGGTTTTCCCGAGCCAGTCGAACGTCGGCTTCAGGACCTTTTTCACCGGGTTCATCCACGCCGGTAGGAAACTCCAGTCCCAGTCCCTGCCCTTCACCTCTTCGGGAGTACTTCCCCGGAACTCCCCGGCTTTCAGAATCTGCTCTGCCGTCTTGCGCGGGTCGCCCTTCGTGGACAAAATGGCGTTCGCCAGCTGCTCGTCAAGGGCGGCGAACCGCTGTACCAGCTTTTTATCCGGCGTGGTTGCCGAGATCGCGTCGAGCGCGTCGGCTTCCGGCTTCGTGTCCACCGGGACGGTCTGGCCGGCGGGGAGCGTCACGGAGCCGATGTTGCGGAGACGCGCGGCGAGTTTCTTCGCCGCGACCGGGTCGATCTCGCGCTGACCGACGAACGCACGACATTCCCCGATCAAGGCGCGGTATTCCGCTTGGGGCACGACTCGTTTCGCCGCGAGGGCGGGGGCGGCGAGAAACGAGACCGCGAAGAGCGACGCCGCGAAAAGGGCGAACCGGGGAACCGTGCGGCGGCGCGTCAAGGTTTGCGCCCCCCTTTGGGCTTGGGAATCTTCGGGTTGAGTATGCCGCCGAACGGGTCCGGGGCGAGCGTCACGCCCCACTCCGCCGCCTCCGACTCGACATCCAGCCCCTCCCGGCGGACGCGCAGGTCGTAATACAGGAGCGTGGTGGCAATCGCGGGGAGCGGGGCGATCAGAACCGCGATCACGGAACCGGCGACGGTCCCGACGAGTTCCTCGACCGTTTTCAACTCGAACGCCGTCGCGGTGCCGGACTCTTTCGGGATCAGCGCGAACACGAGCGCGACAAGGCTTTGTATCCCGACGGCGAGTGCCAGAATGACGAACCCCATTAAGCACAGGAGCCCGAGCGATTTGCCGAAGTAACTTTGCGCCATGTCACGGGACCGTTTCAGCGAGTCGCCCAGTTTGCGTTCCTCTAACAGAATGCCGTGCGCGGTGAAGCAGTAGTACGCCGCGACGAGCACCGGTCCCACGGTAATACACACCGAAACGAACCCGATCAACCCGATCAGGATCGACGCGAACAGGAGCGGTAGCACCCGCCGGAACGCCCGTTTGTACACGTTGCCCAGAGTCGCGGGTTCCCCGGTGAGGATGTCGCGCACCGCCAGCGCGGTCGCGCCATAGTGCAGGATGTACGCCCCGAACAGAACGGGAATCAGCCACGCCATGTCCAGCGCGAACCTGCCGAACGCATCGGGTCCGTCGAACGCGCTGTCGAACCTGCGCAGGGCGGCGGCTCCCGCCGTACTCGCCAGAAGGTACGCGGGCGCAAAGACCACGGCGGAAACACCGACCAGAAGCGCGAACCGCTCACGGTACAAGTCGAACGCATCGTCGGTGATTTCCCAGACGGTGCGCGGCTTCAGGTCGGCGAGGCGGGTGATTTCCATGAATGATTAGTGGTCAGTGAGCAGTGGTTAGTGGTCAGTTTTGGCGCGGAGGGCTTTCTGCAACCCGGTGAGTAGTTTTCCGACTTCGGCACACAAAGCCAGAATGGTTTCGCTGTTCTGCTCAGCGACATATCCGAGTCGAATCGCTATTATTATGTGGGTTTCCGTTTCGGCAAGCGAACCAGCGGCGATTGAGAGAAAATGTTTGAACTCGCCCGTATGTTGCCGCGCTTGTCCTTCCGCTATATTCGCAGGGATGGAGACGGCGGAACGTTGCATTTGGTTGGATAACGCGAAAGTTTCCTGGCGAGGGAACTGCCGGGTCATCTCGTAACAGGCGACCGTCAGATCCATCGCTTTTTGCCAGACGATAAGTTCCTTGAAACTACGAACCGGCTCCATTCACCCTCCCGTCTGATCACTAACCACTGACCACTTACTCCGCCACTTTCACTAATGCGGGGCGCAGAACCCGTGAACCGATATTGTAGCCGCGCTGCAGTTCCGCGATCACCGTTCCCTCGCTGTGTTCGTCGCTCGGCTCACTGCCCATCGCCTGATGGATGTTCGGGTCGAACGGCTTGTGCAGGGCGTCCATCGGCTTGACCCCGGCTTTTTCCAGCACCACGCCCATCTGTCGGTGGACCGCTTCTACGCCGCCGACCAGTTTCTCGTAGTCGCTGGTTTGCGCGGCGGCGGCGAGTGCCCGCTCCATATTGTCGGCGATGGGCAGAAACTCTTTGAGGAACTTCTCCATCAAAATTTCGCGCTGGGTGATTCGCTCCTCTTCGGTGCGCCGCTTGAAGTTAGCGTAATCCGCACGGGCGCGCAGTAGCGCATCGTTCAGTTCGGCGACCTGCGCTTCAAGCGCGGCGACCGAGTTGGTAGCGTCGGGGCTTCCGGTAGCATCATACTCATCTACCGGTTCGGAATCGAAGGCGACTTCGTTCTCCTGCGTCGTCTCCTCGGTGGTGTCCGTCATACGGGAAGATCGGCTCCTTTTACGTAAAAAATCAAACACGGTTATCTGTCGTTCTACTCGCCGAAAACGGCTTTGTCAACGTTCGTTATTATCACATCGAGCGCGTGGGATGGCTCGAATAAATTCTGGCTCTGGCTCCGTCGGACGCGCAGGGTACGGATCGGGACGGTTAGCGATGCGTGCACCGTTCGCGATCCCCGCGCTACACCGACATCGCGGGTATTATACAGCCGAATCGTGGGGGCGGCGACAGGGCTGCGGGCGTCATACGCGCCTCCACGTACCCGAACAAGTAGTATTCGCCGTTTCTGCGCGACACGGTCCATTCGCAAGCCGGGTCGAACGAGGCACCAACGCCGTCCCGCATTTCTGGCGGCAGATTTTCCGCGAGGAGCACCCGCAGTTTGTCGGCGGTGATGGCAACGGGGACACCGTCCGCAACCTCGGCGAACGTCTGGATCACGGGCGTCCCGCCGTTAGCGTGGCGAGTGAAGAGCAACGTGCCGGGGTCAACCGGCGGGGATTTTGACAGAGGGCGCGACGGAACAGGGGCATCTGCACTGGACTGGACGACTGTCGTTACGACGAATCCGACGAAAATCAACCCGAGTGCCAGTCCCGTCAACACGCCGAATCGCGCCGCCCGCACGGATTTGGTTTCCAGGGTTTCCTTTTCCGAGGCGGCGCGGTTCTGGCGGACCCGCTCGGCGATGGATGGGGCGGGAAGGTCCAGTCCCAACTGATCGAGGACATGGGCGATTTGTGCGGTCTCGGCTTCCCGTGCTGCTTCCTCGCGCCGTTCCTTTTCGACAGCGGCAATGGCGTCGGAAATCTCCTGCGCGGTAAACGGGGCGTTTAGCACCTCGGGCGGGACGAGCGTTGCGGCGACAGTGGGGTAATTATTTTCGGCGGCTGTTTCAGAGTGGCGGTGCATCGTTTCGCATCCCTCGCCGGTAGTGTACCCGATAAACGCTCACGCTCGTTGACGTTCGCCATGCATCCTAACATTCCATTCCGAAACCGCCTCGTCGTCATCGGACTATACCTTGCGCCATTTCACCCGCAAGCCACCGTGCGACAAGCGCGAAGTCGGGGACTACTTTCGTACGCGGTGCGACACGACTTGACGCCTACGACACACGAGAAAGCAAATCGTCCCACGTCTCGACATCGTGTACCCGATCCAGCAAGTCTTCCAGCACCGTAAGCGAGGCGATGCCCTGTACCCGCGCTTCCGTCGCCGGGGATGCGACGCCCAGACGACGCATCCCCTGCCGGAGCAGAATCCGACGCGCTTCTTCCAA
>JAYULM010000321.1:0-42315 GCA_043763605.1 Armatimonadota bacterium
CCGGGGACCCTCACCCCCACCCCCTCTCCCTCCGAAGGGAGAGGGGAGTCAGAGGGGGGCTCAGTTGGCGGATTGCATCCGGTCTCCCCTCTCCCTTCGGAGGGAGAGGGGGTGGGGGTGAGGGTCCCCGGGGGCAGGCTCTGAAATGCTAACCTACGACGAAGCCCTCGCCCGCGTCCTTTCTCACGCCGACCCGCTTCCCGCCGAAATCGTCCCGGTCGCCGACGCGTACGGTCGCGCCCTCGCGGAAGCCATTGTCGCTACGGAAAACCTGCCACCGTTCGACAACAGCGCGGTGGACGGTTATGCGGTCGGGGAATATGAGAACCAACTCCGTCAGCCTATCGGCAAGGTACTTGCGGGACAATCCCCCCAATCCGTTCTCGACCACGGAGAAGCGATGTACGTCGCCACGGGTGCCATGATACCGGACGGCACGACTGGAATCGTAATGATCGAAGATGTTAGCGAAGGGATACCGGGATTTTGAAGAGAGAATATCAGGAGATTAATAAGCCCTCCGAGCTTCTTATAATGCTTCATGAAGAGCCGTCGCTGAAGTTTATACGACGCGCAGGAAGCGACGTGCAAACCGGTGAGACTGTACTTCATGCCGGTGATCTAGTGAACGCCGGAGCCGTCGGTTTGTTATCTTCGTTAGGCATTACCGAAGTCAAATGCCATTCGCGCCCCTGTGTCGGGATTCTCTCTACCGGGAACGAACTGGTCCCGGTCCACACAAAGGAGTTGCCGCCCGCGAAGATCCGCGACTCGAATAGCCACGCCATCGAAGCGGCGGTTCTCGCGGCGGGGGGAATCGTCGAAGCGCGACTGCACGCGCCGGATGACAAAGACGCGATTCGAGACGCCCTGCTGAAGTTTTCGGGGTGCGACGTGATAATCACGTCGGGTGGCGTATCGGTCGGCGACGCGGATTTCGTAAAAGGCGTCGTGGAGGAGATCGGGTCGCTCGATTTCTGGCGCATTGCGATCAAGCCGGGGAAGCCGCTCGCGTTCGGGCGCGTCGGGAACGCGCTGTTTTTCGGATTGCCGGGGAACCCGGTGTCGTCGCTGGTAACGTTCGAGTTGTTCGTGCGCCCGGTACTGCGACGGCTCGCCGGGCATCGGGAAACGTCGCGCCCCCGGATCACCGCGACGCTGTCCGAACCGCTCTCCCACGAACCGGGGCGGTGCGAGTTCGTCCGCGCCCGTCTCGAATACCGGGACGGGGAAGCGTTCGCGACCACCACCGGGGCGCAGGGATCGCACCGCATCTCCTCGCTCGTCGGCGCGAACGCGCTACTCGTCGCCCACGAAGATCACGGCGATTACGAAGCGGGCGCGAAACTCCCCGCGCTACTCCTGCTGTAACGGTTCGTTGATCTGGTTTCGGAACCATTCGGTGAGTTCCGGCTTCGTCATCGAACCGTCCGCAATAGCCCACGTCACTTTTTCCAGTTCGTCGGGATCTGGAAGGTTCTCTACCCCGTTGATGTCCAGAAAGTTAATCGCGGCGAGTGTCGCCGTGCGCTTATTGCCGTCCACGAACGGATGGTTTGCGGCTAAATGGTACAGATACGCGGCGGCTTTTCCGGCAAGCCCTTCATGTAGATAGAAGCCGCCGAACTGCTGTTGCGGCATCATCGCGGCGGATTGGAGCAAGCCCAGATCACGCAACCCCGCAGCACCACCTGTCCGCTGTAAAGAAAAGTCATGCGCCTGTAGTATGTTCTCGACGCTCAGAAATCGAACCTCTACGTCGCTCATTTCGCCAGATTCTTGAGCATCTGCTCGTAGCGCGGGAATACTTTTTCTAACGATGCCGCCATCTCCTCCCGACTGACGCCGACATTCGCCGGGCGGATTGTGATGACATCCCCCGATACGGTGACTTCGAGCGGGGTATCCATCGTGATCCCGGTCGCTTCCATCAGCGGTTTTTCGATGACCAGTGCCTGGCTGTTGCCATGTTTCTGTAAAGTGCGGGGCATTATTTCTCTCCTGTAGTTTGGTTGAACAATGTTACCACGAAATTCTTCCCGGGTGCAATCCGTAATCGCCTGATTGGTTGGGGGTATAATCGTCGCATGGACACCGCCGTTCACCGATTCAAACCCGCCCCGGGACCGCTCGACAATCCACTCAAAGGTTGGTGTACGTACACCGATTCCGATCTTTATTTGCCGTATGCGATGGTGTTTCGCTACGTTTCGTGGCGCGAACTCGAACCCGCCGAAGGGGACTACCGGTTCGCGGACTGGGAGCGCAAGTCGTGGGATGGCGATCCGAAGGCGGCCGGAAAGCATGTCGTTTTCCGGGTGTACATCGATTATCCCGGTCTCCTGTCTGGTTTGCCCGAATGGCTCAAAGCGAAGGGAGTGAAAACTACGCCCTACGTCGCCAAAGAATTGGAAGGGTATGAACCGGGCGCGGCGAAGGGGGAGTCGCCCGACTATGCGAACCCGGTGTTCGTCGCCGCGCTGGAAAAACTGATCGCGGCACTGGGCAAACGGTATGATGCCCATCCCCGCATCGCGTTCATCCAACTCGGTTTACTGGGCTTCTGGGGCGAGTGGCATACCTGGCCCGTCGAAAAACTGTTCGCGGGGTCGGAACTGGCGCAAAAGCGGGTCGTCGAGGCGTTTAAAGTGGCGTTCCCGAACAAGAAACTGATGGCGCGGTATGCGAAGGATACACCCGGGAAACAGCCCTGGCTCGGGTTCCACGACGACTATTTCCCCGAGGACACCGGGTTCTCAGAGGACTGGCATTTTCTGCGCGGGATGCGCGAAAGCGGTCGGTTCGACAACTGGCGCGCCGCCGGAATCGGCGGCGAGATGATCCCGAACGCGGCGACGAAATGGGTCGGCACCGAAGCCGGGTTCGCGAGAACAAAGGCGATGGTTGCCGCCGCGCACTTCTCGTGGGTCGGTCCTTACTCCCCGGCGATGGAGAAGCGGGCGAAAACCGACGCGGCATTCCGCGCCCGGTGCGACGGACTGGTGCGGCAGATGGGGTACCAGTTCCGTCTGGACGAACTCGCTCTGCCGCGAGTGATCCGACGCGGCGGAACGATCCCGCTCACGTTGCGCGGCGTGAATACCGGTGTCGCGCCGTTCTACTATCCGTGGCAGGTGCGGATGGCGTTGCTTACCGCGAATGGGAAGGTCGCGGAAACGGCTCCGCTACCCCGCGTCGATATTCAGGGATGGCAACCGGGTGCGTTCGTGGCGAGCGACGGTTTGCGTTTCTCCGCGCCGCCGGGACGGTACCGCCTCGCGCTCGGGATCATCGACCCGTGGACGAAACGCCCGGCGATCCGCTTCGCGAACGACATTCCGACCACCGGGGATGGATGGGCTATCCTTGCGCCGCTGGCGATCACCGCGTGAAGCGCGAAATTTCGTCCCTTCAGTTCGGTCGGGGAACTTCGTTCCTCCGCTGGAAGTGAAGCACTTGGTGTTCCTGCGGAACGCGGAAGGCGCAACGTTGCCCCACGACCCGGACGACGCCCATAATCCGCAGGATTACCAAGTGCTTCACTTCCAGCGGAGGAACGAAGTTCCCCGCACAAACCGGACGAACCCAATCACTCGCCACCCGCCTTCGGCGCGGGCTTCGGCTTGTACCCGACCAGTTCGCGGTAGCCGCGCCCGGTGATCGCCGATCCGTCCTTCGCCGTGCCGGTCACGTCCACGACGCCTTCCCAGAACGCGGTGCCGATCCCGAGCGTCGGGATCGCCTGCGCGTCGAACGTCGGCGTGAACGTGAGCGCGTAGCCGATGTTTTCCATCGTTACGGCGAACACCTGCGGGAACGTGATGCCCGACTTCGGGTCGAGCCATCCGCCGCTCGGCGTGAACGTGACCGATTTATCCACGGTCTGCGTCCCGTCGGGGCGAAGCAGGGTCGCTTCCGCCCGTAGCACTTTCCCCGTCGAATTGTCCTTGACGCGGTAGACGATCAGGTCTTCGCCGTTGTCGAGTTGGACGCCGAACCAGTCCCAGCCGTTATCACCAACCGCCCAGGAGCGACCCCACTGGCGGTCGATCCATCCGTTGCCGGTGACGATCTCGGTCTTGCTGCCCACCGTCAGCGTCCCGCGCACGGCAGGGCGTGTCAGCGAAACGTAAAACATATCGTCGGGGCTACCCAACCCGGTCTTGCCCTCGCCGCCGACCCGCATCGGTGGACGGACGGCTTTCGGTTGGTCGAATGTCAGACTCGCCGAGAACGCCGGGTCGGTCAGTTCGGCTTTCCACTTTCGCGCGTCGTCGCTCTGCTGGGCGAACAGGTATTTCCGGTCATCCATGAAAATGCCGAAGCGCGGCGCGCCGATCCTGATTTGCGTCTCGCCCGCCGTGACGCGGTGCGGCGCGGGCAGTTCGTTTTTCTGTAACGCGGCGAGGAGCGGCAGGATGCTCGGGTCGTCCGGGCGGCTCATGGCGACCAGCGGCAGATACGATTGGAGCAGGGCGGCATTCGCCTTGTCGAGCACGGAACCGTCGGCGACGACCCGTTTTTCGTCCAGGTCGGTCAGCGAGTAGATCAGGTAGTGTCCTTTTTTCGTCGGCTGCAAGCCGAGCCGAAAGAACGACCCGACTACGGCGTAGCTCTTCCCTGACTCGGTTTTCAAAAACGCGTTGAAATACCACCACTCGATAACGGCGTTCGCGTCGTGCGCCCCGGCGTCCTGCGGGAAGCCGATTGTGTTAGCGGGTAGCGGTTTGGGAGCCGTTTTATTCGCGGGGGCGGGGCGTTTGGTGTTCGGCTTCGCGGGCGGTTTCGGCGGGGCGGCGAACGTCGGCGCGATGAACGCGGTTAATGCGAGGAGAGTAGTCAGTGGTTTCATAAGGGTGTCAATCTCGTTTCGTGCGAACGACGCGACCGAATGGATTCCGTTGCAAACGCCGTTGCGTTGCTTGCAATCGCGGATGATCGAAAACGCACATTAGCCGTATCCGTTGCTCTCACCCCCCAACCCCCTCTCTCATCGGAATGAAAGAGGGGGCGTCCGAGGTCGCTTCGCTGTCCCGTTTGGCGAGTGAACGGGGAACGGGGTAACGTCTCGCCCCCGGTTCAAGGAAACTTCATTCCCTCTGGCTCCCCCTCTTTCATTCCGATGAGAGAGGGGGTTGGGGGGTGAGAGCAACGGGCACAGCTAACATAACGCTAATTGTCTCGGTTGTGTTTCCGCACAATGTCTAATACCGCCTCGCCGAACTTCGCGGCTTTGGCCGGACCAATGCCGGGAACGTCTAACAGATCAAATTCGTTCGTCGGCTTCGTCGCCGCGACGGCGTGTAGCACCTTATCGGCGAAGATCACGAACGGCGGGACGTTTTCCGCTTCCGCCTGCTCGCGCCGCCACGCGCGGAGCGTTTCAAAAAGGATCGGATCTTCGTCCGAGTCCTCGCCCGCATTTGTCGCCACATCGGAACGCGAAAGCGGGACTTTTTGCTTCGGCGTAGCCGATGTTCGCCATTCCACGTCGCAATGCTCGTCGCGGACCGCGTCGCGCCCCGGCGTCGTCAGGTATAGGCGGCGGTACTCGTCGTTGTCGTCGCGCGACAGGTAACCCTGCTCGACCAGCCCGTCGGCGAGTCGTTCCAACTCCGCCTTCTTGAACGTCGCCAGTACACCGAACATCGCCGAACGCTCCGGGCGGATCGGCGCGTCCGGCGTCCCCCGGAGCGCGCGCACCAGCCCGGATTTGCCTATCGCGAACGGCGATCTTCCGGATGCGAGATCGTGGATCAGGGTCAGCGCGGCGAGCGGCGCAGGTACAGAGGGAGTAGGGGACGACGAACCACTACTCCCTACCTGCCTGATCCCTACTCCCTTCTTCGGGTCGCAGATGTCGCATCGCCCACACGGCGTGTTCACCCATTTGTCGCCGAAGTAGCGGGCGATTTGACCGTGGCGACATTTATTCTCCTTCGCGTAGGCGATCATCGCCTTCGCTTTTTCGGTCGCGCCCTCGATACGATCGCGGAGCATCATCTCCATGCGCGCCTTCACGTCCGGCGGCGTCGGCAGAATCTCGAAGAGCGGCTCGCGCCCGCCGAGGGCACGGTAGGTCAGATGCCCGCCGTCCTGACAGCGCAGGATCGTCTCCTCCAGATCGCGCAGGGGAATGCCGGTCGCTTCGGAGAGATCGAACGCGTCCCATTCGCCCCCACCGCCGATCACGCCCGCGAAGTGCTCTTGCCACTCCGCGACCGGCTCCTCCTCTTCAAATGGCGTGTTGTATTCGGGGTACAGGGCGAACCGGCGCGGAATATCGGCGTGGCGGGCGATCAAGCCGACTTCCTCAAGCACCGGCAACGTCGAGCGTACCCGCCCGGCGTCGCCGTTCATGCTCTGGAACAAGCCGTCCCACGTCACTGTGCCGATGCGCGGGGTGCCGACGCTCAGTTTCAGCGCGTTGTATACCCCTTGCAGGTCCGACAACTCCAGCGTGTCCTCGCGCGTCCGGCGCAGGGCGTTGGTCGCGTCGGGCGCGGAATGGAGCAGGATACACTCGCTCGGCTCGCCGTCGCGCCCGGCGCGTCCCGCCTCCTGGTAGTAGTTCTCCAGCGTCCGCGACGGGTGATAATGCACCAGGAACCGGATGTCGGATTTGTCCACGCCCATCCCGAACGCCACCGTCGCCGCCATCACGCGCACGTCACCGCGCATGAACCGGTCCTGCGCGGCAGCGCGCTCCTCGGACGGCAACCCGGCGTGATAAAAGCCCGCCTCGACGCCGTACCGCTTGAGCATCCGCGCCAACTGCTCACACTTTTCCCGCGACGTGGCGTACACCAGACCCGCGCCCGGTGTATCGCGGCAGTATTCGAGCGTCGCGGTCAGTTTCTCGTCCTCGTTGGCGACCTTGCGACAGGTCAGGCGCAAATTATCGCGGAACGTCGGGCGCAGAATCCGGTGGAGCGGTCGCCCGACCTCTTTTTCGATGTCGTGCGCCACTTCCGGCGTCGCGGTCGCGGTGACGGCGAGTACGATACGTGGGTTCAGCGCGGCAATCGCCTTGCCGACGGCGCGATAATCGGGGCGGAAGTCGTGCCCCCACTGCGAGATACAGTGCGCCTCGTCGATCACGACCATCGCGATATTCGCCCGGCGCAGGGCGTGCAGGAACGTCGGTTGGCGCAACCGCTCCGGCGCGGCGTAGACGAGTTTCAATTTCCCGGCTTTCACCATCGACAACCGCCGCCCGACTTCGCCGGGGTCCAGCGACGAGTTGATCAGCGTGGTGCGTTCGGCGACGGGTGGGGGCAGGTTTTCCGCCTGGTCTTTCATCAGGGCGATCAGCGGCGACAGGATCAGTGTCGCGCCCTCGGTGAGCATCGCGGGGAACTGGTACGTGACCGACTTGCCGCCGCCGGTCGGGAGAATGGCGAGCGTGTCGCGACCGTTCAGAACCCCTTCGACGATCTCGCGCTGACCAGGTCGAAAATCGGCGTGTCCGAAAAGGCGCGTGAACTCGGCGAGAAGCGGGTCGGGGGTCATAGCGTCATTCTACAGCGAAACGCCGCCCCGCCCAAACGTCCCCGGTCTTCCGAAAAATGGTCGGTGTCGCGGGTGTCGTCGTACGTCGCAAACGTCGCGCCCCCTGACGTATTGTCGGCGACATCTACCCTGTAACGCCGCCGTCTCCCAGACGGCGGCGTTTGCGCGGTAGAGCGGTGCTGACTCGTTGTGAATATCGTATAACGAAAGTTAGCTAATGCGACGCAAGAAACGGAACCGCCAGCCACCTGATGAAACCGCGCTTGATCCCGTTGTTCCTGACGAACCGACTGTGATAGTGCGAATCCTGGCGCGTGACTCTGGCGAAGTCCCATACCTGAATTGGTATGTTGCGCTCCGTGACGTTGGCGCGAAGGCTCACATCACGGCGCGTATCGACCGCATACGTGAAACTTCGGCGATCACCGCGAACGTATCGCGGGAGCCGTCAGTGAACTGCGGATCGACTACGGACCCGGCTATCGCATCTACTATGTCCGGCAAGGTGATACTCTCGTTTTGCTGGTCATCGGCGGAACGAAAGACTGTCAGCAGGACGATATAATAAAAGCCGTGGCACTTCGGGAGGAGTGCAAGAGTGATTTCGAGAGACTTTCGCGAGACTATGTACGCCGATCTACGTGACCCGGAATTTCGGCGCGAGTTTATCCAAGCCTACTTTGAACAGGACGGCGTTTCCGGCATCCACCGCGCCTTACGATGCCTCGCCGAAGCCGACTTGTACAACAAGACCGGCGTCCTCGCCCCGGAAAAAACACACACCGTGAAACGGATCGTGCGTCGCGCAAAAACGAAGCGTGTGCTGAATGGTGCCGACGTGCTCCGACGCAAACTACGGGCGTACGGTCTCGATTTCGTACTCACGGCTGACTTTTCGTCGTAACAATGCGAAAGGTGCGCACTCGGGAAACCTACGCGAGAACGTCGTCCCACGACGGCGCGGTAAGCACCCGCTCCAACAGGTCGTCCAAGCGTCGGCTGTCCGTAATGGATTCGAGGCGGGCGGCGATCTGTGCAGGCGGCTCGCCGATCCGCTTGCGCCCGAACTGCAAGATCAATTTACGCGATTTGATCATCTCGCCCTGCTGAACGCCCTGCAAGATGCCCTGCCGGACACCCTCGTTGATACCCTGTGCCCGTCCCTTTTCGAGGGTCGCGTTATAGGTCGTGGATTCAAACATGGTTCCGATTCCTTTCATCAGTGGACCAATTATATCCGGTGTGTACTTCGTACCCAACAGATAATACGTCGCAGTCCAGAACTCCGATTGCGCCTCTTTCGTCTCGTTCCGCACCCTGTCTCCCATCCGGGAAATAACGGAAGGTAACTGTTCCTGCGGCACATCGGCAATCGGCGCGAGTGGCAATGTCGCCAAGCCCCCGGTCAGAAGCGGCTCGACCGGCAACCGCCAGACCCGCACCACATCGTACTCGAAACGCAGGTAAACGCTCCCTCCCGCGTGGTGGCGTGCATACGAACCGGTGAGCGCGGGACTGTCGGCTTCCTTGCGCAGGAGGAATACGGCGGAGCGTACCGGCAGTTTGTACTTGTGGGTCAGCGCGATGCTGTAGAACAATAGCCGCTCCGGTAGCAGGTTGCCGTGGTGCCCGGTTTCCAGTTCGAGGTTGAACAGTTCCGGCACCGTCCCTCCTTTGAGCAGGACGCGGTCGGCTTGCGGGATGATTGCGGCGAGGTCGGCGTCCACCACCTCAATCGCCGTCGCTTCGGCGTCGTTGACACCGATCAGGGCGAGCCAGTCCGCCGGATGCGCGGCGATGAGTTGCTTGCCGATGGCATCGAACGCTTTATCCGCGCCGGGTTTGGCATTTTTTTTTCGCATTTAGCCAGCCGACTCCTCGGGTACTATCCCGCGCCGACCGGCGCGGGAGTCAAGGCGTCCGAAAAAGCGGGAGTATTTGGCTTGCGAACGGTCAAGGGGCATGGGGTTATTCTACAGGGAAACGCCGCCGCGCCCAAACGTCTCTGATGTTCCGAAAAGTAGCACGATGGTGTAAACTGATTCTATGAGTACTGCCGTTCTCGAACCCGCTGTTCGCCCGTCCGTTGTCCACGCGCCCGCGCGGGTATTCACCGCCGCCGAGTACCTCGCGATTGACAGCGTGGCGGAGCGTCGCAGTGAGTTTATTCAAGGAGAAATTATCGAAATGGCAGGCGCGAGTCGTATACATGTACGAATCGTTACCAATCTTGTTTACGAACTCCAGAACCAACTGCGAGAAAAAGACTGCGACGTATTTTCCAACGACACCCGCGTCCGGGCGACCGGCTACTATTACCCGGATGTCGGCGTCGTTTGCGGCGACTATCTGGTAGATAATCTGCACCTGGAAACGCTCACTAACCCCGCCGTTCTGATCGAAGTGCTTTCGGATTCCACGGAGAATGTGGATCGCGGCATCAAGTTGCGCCACTATCGCCGTCTGCCTTCCCTGCGCACGTACCTCCTCGTGACGCAGGATTATCCGCTCGTCGAACAGTACGAGCGCGACGACGAAAATGGCAGTTGGCGACTCGTCGAAACCGAGGGATTGACCGGCGCGGTCGAACTTTCCGCGATTGGTTGCCGCCTGCCGATGGAGGCGATCTACCGTCGTGTGCCGCTACAAAGTATGGAAGAGGTGGACGCGCGCCTTTCTGCGGAAGCATCCGCCGCCGAAGCACGCGAATGAGCCGCTTAGCCGTAGACTGCTTCGTCCCGTGACCCGTTCCCTCCGCGCCGCCCGGTTAATACCCCCCGATTTTTGGGCATCATTCGACAAGAACAATCTCGAAACGAGGATGCCGAAAATGGGAATCATCGACACACTTTTAGGACGTAACGAACCGCAAGCCGCGCCGGTTGCTCCACCGGTAGTGGCGCGACCGGTGACGAACTTTCGGGGCACAGCGAACGCCAGCACCGCCCCGGGCACCGACGCGCAAGCCGTCGCCCGCTACCGCTACATGCTCCAGACCGCGCCGCCAGAAACGCTGGAGCAGGCGCACACCGAGGCGTTCGCCCGCCTGACGCCGGAGCAACGCCGCCTCGCCCTGCAACAACTGGCGAATGTGGTACCCGAGGATGAACGCGCGTCGCTCCAGGACGACCCGCACAGCATGGCGCGGGTGGCGACGCGCGCCGAAGTGCGGCAACCCGGCGTATTAGAGCGCACATTCGGCGGCGGGGGCGGCATGGGAACGGGCGGTGGAATGATGGGCGGAGACGGCATCGGCATGGGCGGCTTGCTCGCCGGAGGTCTGCTGTCCAGTATTGCCGGGAGTTTCATCGGCTCGTCCATCGCGCACTCTTTCTTCGACCAGCCGGACGTGACCAACAATTTCTACGAATCCAACCCGGACATGGCGGGAAACAACGCAGAAAGCACATCCGGATCGGCGGGGGACGGCGACGCGTCCTACGCGTCCAACGACGGGGCGGACGCGGGGTATGTGGATGCGGATACTCCCTATACCGACACGGGCACGGGGCAGGGGTACGACGCGGCGGATCTCGGGGGAGGTGGCGATGCCGATTTCGGTGGGGGAGACTTCGGAGGTGGCGATTTCGGCGATATTTAGTTCAGATCGCGCTCCAGGTCGCCGATAGCGGTTCGCACAAAGGCGTTCAACATGGTCGACAAAAACTGTTTCCCCGCGTCTACGCAATGCCGCGCTTCCGCTTTAGCACCGAGGGCGACCAGCCCTTTCGCCATTTTGAGTTGCTGAAGCCCGGCGCGGTATGTGTCTTGCGGGACAAGTTTGGCGATGAACGCGACCGATTCGGCGGGGCGTCCACATTTGAGGAGCAGGTTTCCTTTGTCGCGCAACCGGCACGGGTATTCGTCGGGATCGTCCGCAACCAGACCGCAGTATTCGTCCGTGAGGCGCAACGATTCGTCCGGCGATTCTGCCGCGAGCGTCCTGGCGACAAACATCGGCAGGTACGCCTTGCCCGCGTTTGTCCGAAAGCGCGGCTTCCATTCCATCGTGGCGGCGACCCGCTCCCGAAGCGGTGCGGGATTGGTTTTCGCGTCAAGAAGAACACGCACCGATGAGATCACGTGAAAGTACACTGGCTCTAAGGCTTCTTTCGCACACGCACGGGCGCGGGTATGTCACTGCGCGGCGGCATGTTTATCGCCGCCGACAAACTCCGCCGAATCGCCGAACTTCGTGAAAAGGAGCGCGAGATCGCACGCGTCCGCTTTGCCCTGTTGGTACTGGCGGATCAAAAGCGCGAGGAACGACATCAGCATCAATTCGACAACATCTTCGGTAACGGCGCGGGGCATATCCCGCTCGGTTCCACTATCATGTCGGCGACCTTTACACTGACTTCGTTCGACGTTTCGGGTTCGACGGCGACCATCGGTTCACACAGGATGCTCACCGACTGGAACAACGCTTCGTCGTGGAACAGCCTTGTAAACGGCGTACAAGCCAACGGTGTGGATGCGGCGACAACCGCGACCGCGACAACCACGTCGCCGAACACTCTTGGCGCAAAGGCTCTGGATGTCACGTCCGTGGTGCAGGCGTGGTCAGGCGGACAATCGAACTTCGGCTGAGTGCTTATCAGCAACAGCGCGAACGGCATTGACTTCCGCAGTGCCGAATACGCGACAAACACGGCGTAACGCCCTCGCCTCTCCGCCACCTTTGTCGCGCCCGTTGTCGTGCCGGAAGCGGGGACGCTCGCGCTCTTTGGGGCGGGGTGTTCGGTGTTGGGTGTTACTGTTCGCCGCCGCCGCGTTGCCGTCAAATAAAACGCCCCCCGCGCCCGGTAGCCGCGAGGCGACCGGGCGCGGTACACTACGCTCGAACCCATGACCGACACCGCCACGACCGAATCCGATTCCGCGCATGACCCGCTTATCAAGCAAATCCTGCAAACGTTCTTGCCGGAGTTCGTCACGCTGTTCTATCCCGACATCGCCGAACGCCTCGACTTCGCTACGGTCGAATGGATAGACAAGGAAGTCTTCACCGACCCGCCCGGCGGACGACAACGCACCGCCGATACCGTGGCGCGGGTTCAAACCAAAACCGGCGAACCGGAGATACTTCTCCTGCACATCGAACCGCAACGCAAACGAAGTAGCGCGTTCCCGTTCCGCGTTTTTGAATACTGGTTCCTTCTGCGCCGCCGCTACCAGATTCCTGTGTTGCCTATCGCGCTGTACCTCGCACCGGGCGCGGGCGGCATTGTCACCGAGCGGTACACCGAAAGCCTCTTCGGCGACACCCAACTCGTCTTTTCCTACCACGCCGTTGGCATTCCCGACCTCGACGCGAACGCTTACTACGACAGCGACAACCCGATTTCGTCCACGTTCGCCGCGTTGATGAAAGACAAACAAACCGGTGATAAAGTAACGCGGCGACTGCGTATCTTCGGGCAGGAATCGCTGCGCCGGATGGACGCCAGCCGCCGCGCCTATCTCATCGCGTTCGTCGAGAAATACCTGAAGTTCAACGCCCGCGAACAAGCCGATTTTGAACAACGACTACAAACACCGGAGGGAAACCAAGTGCAACCGATTATGACCGAATATGAACGCCGTGGCGTCGCGCAGGGCGTCGCGCAGGGGAAGGTGGAAGCCCTGCGTCAGAATATCGTGGTGGTGATGGAGACGCGATTCGGGGCGGTAGCGACACCGGAGTGGGAACGGGTTCAGCGCATAGAAAGCGTGGACGAACTGGAGCGTTTATTCCGCGTCGCCCTGACCGCGAAAGATAAAAGCGAAATCCTGCCCGCGTCGTAATTGTGACACGTTCGTGCTCCTGTGCCGGAGTCGGGGCCGCTCGCGCTTGTCGGCGCGGGGCTGGCGACGTTCGGCGCGGTCGTTGTGCGACGGCGCAAATAAACCGAGTGTTAAGCAGGAAAGGCGGGCGGCGGTGCGGAATATATCCGTGTCGCCGCCCGTTTGCGCTTTGCCGCACTGAATGTGGCCTGAGCGTCGCCGCAACGCGCATGGTGATAGCGGTTGTGACGGTGGGCGGGTTCGCGCCGGTGCCACTCGTGTTCACATGGGCGCAAACCGACGCCGTGCCGCTGATTTTGGGACAGGTAAACTTTTTTTGGAGTTCGACGTGTGCTTCTTCCGCACGCAACTCGCCTTCGAGGTGTCCCCGAAAGCCGCTCCGTCGTCCCCGCTACTGGAATTATCGCCCTGAGCCGGAAGCCTCGCGCTCGTTCTGCCTGCGCTCGGCGTCTTGGGTGTCGTGGTTCGGCGCAAAGTACGCGGCAACTTGGGCTGAGTCCGCACGGAACGGCGTAATGAGGGACGCGGTGGCGGCGGTCGCGTCTGGCATAGCAGCGTTCCCGCTCGAAGACAACGGGATCGTCTGAAACTCCCACCCCCCAACCCCCTCCCTCATCGGAATGAGAGAGGGGGAGCCAGAGGGGACACGCGGTAAACGATTCGCCCCCGGTAATCTGCTCCCCCTCTCTCATTCCGATGAGGGAGGGGGTTGGGGGGTGGGAGGGAAACGACCTAATACCGGTAGGTATCGCTCTTATACGGACCCTGTTGGGTGACGCCGATATAATCGGCTTGCTCGGGGGTCAGTTCCGTCAACATCGCGCCGAGTTTGGCGAGTTGTAACCGCGCGACTTTCTCGTCCAGGTGCTTCGGCAGGACATAGACCTGACCGACTTCGTATTTCTCGGGCTGCTGCCACAGTTCCATTTGCGCAAGAACCTGATTCGCGAACGACGAACTCATGACGTACGACGGGTGCCCGGTTCCGCAACCGAGGTTGACCAGCCGACCCTTCGCCAGCAGGATGATCTTTTTGCCGTCGGGGAAGATCACGTGGTCTACCTGCGGCTTGATCTCTTCCCACTGAAGGTTTGCGATCCCAGCGACGTCGATTTCGTTGTCGAAGTGCCCGATGTTGCAGACGATGGCTTGATCCTTCATCTGGTCCATGTGGGCGCGCGTAATGACGTTCTTGTTGCCGGTGGTGGTGACGAAGATGTCGGCTTTGTCGGCGGCGTACTCGGTCGTGACGACGCGGTAGCCTTCCATCGCGGCTTGCAGGGCGCAGATCGGGTCTACTTCCGTCACCCAGACCTGGGCGGAAAGGGCACGCAACGCTTGCGCGGAACCCTTGCCGACATCGCCATACCCGCAAACGACCGCGACTTTACCGGCGATCATCACGTCGGTCGCGCGCTTGATGCCGTCCACCAGCGATTCGCGGCAGCCGTACAGGTTGTCGAACTTCGATTTCGTGACCGAGTCGTTGACATTGAAGGCGCGCATCTGCAGGTCGCCGCGCTTGCTCATCTCAAGAAGGCGGTGTACGCCCGTGGTCGTTTCCTCGGTCACTCCCTGGATTTGCGCGAGTCGGACCGAGTACCACGTCGGGTCGGTCGCGAGTTTCGCCTTGATACTCGCGTACAGGATCGTTTCTTCTTCCGAACCCGGCGCGTCGAGTACCGAAATATCTTTCTCCGCTTTCGCGCCGAGGTGCAGGAGCAAAGTCGCGTCCCCGCCGTCGTCGAGGATCATGTTCGTGAAGCCACCGTCCTGCCACTCGAAAATGCGGTGGGTGTAGTCCCAGTACTCTTCCAGCGACTCGCCTTTTTTGGCGAAGACCGGGGTACCGTTGTACGCAATCGCGGCGGCGGCGTGGTCCTGCGTCGAGAAGATGTTACAACTCGCCCAGCGGACCTGGGCACCGAGTGCTTCCAGCGTTTCGATCAGCACGGCGGTCTGGATGGTCATGTGTAGCGAGCCGGTGATGCGCGCCCCTTTGAGCGGTTGCGCGGCTTTGTACTCCGAGCGGATGCCCATGAGTCCGGGCATCTCGGTCTCGGCAATCGCTATTTCCTTGCGTCCCCAGGGTGCCAGGCTGAGGTCTGCTACTGCGAAGTCGGTAGCAATATCCATGTCTAAGGGGGAGGCGGTTGTCCCGGCCACTTCGGTTACTTCGGTCATTTTCGTCATTCCAAATTACTCCTGCAAAAAAAAAGCACTCACCCCGGGAAGTTCCCGGAGTGAGCGCGGTTTGGGTGCTGAGCCTGGTCCGCAATTGCGGGTTGCAGCGCTCCTCAGCGTGAGAACAGTATACCACCCCAACGCTGACCGCCGCTTCATCGATTCGCCTGTCCCGCTATGCCCCTTCTGTCGGAACGTGGCGCGCGAAAAGGCGTTGTTGCGCAGGTCGTGAAAAATTGGGTATATAACGGCGGCGGGGCAACAATCCAAGCCGCGACGCCGCTATTTTTTCAAGGATTTTGAGACACCTATGAACCGACCCTTTGCAGGAACCGTTATCGCGCTATTCGCCGCGCTTTCGTGCGCTTCAGTAACCGAAGCGCAGGAGCCGTCGCCGTCTCTCGCCCCCGCGCCAGCACCCGCCCCCGCGCCGACACCGGCACCCGCCCCGGACGAGGAAGACCCGGCGGAACAGAAACGCCGCCGCCGGGTACCGGCGTTCGGACCGCAGATCGGGTTCTTTTTTCCGAACAACGCGCGCACCCGTGACGCGTTCGGCGAGACGTGGGTCAACTATGGCATCGGGTTCAAGCCGCTCGATCTGCAGACCCGGCGCGGCTCGGCGACGCTCGACATCGCGGCGTTCTCGGCGCGGCGGAGCGGGGCGCGGGCGTTCATCGTCCCGATCAGTTTCATTTACAAGATCGCGCTCGGCGGCGGACGCGACGTGGAGGGCGAAACCGACCGCGGATTAAATCCCTACACCGGGTTCAGTCTGGGTCTCTATTTAGCCGACCTGCGTGCCGATAAATATAGGGTATCTTCCGGCTGGCAGGGTGGCTTTGGCGGAAGCGCGCTATTTGGGGTAACGTATCAGAGGAACCTTTTCGTCGAAGCGAGGTACCACCTCATCAGCGAACTGAAAACGTTCGATCTTTCCGGGCTGAACCTTTCGGTCGGGGCGCGATTTTAGGAAGGAAGCCCGTAACGACGCGGCGAAATGAATCGGTGAAAAAACGAAACCCCGCGATGCCGCCGCGCGTATAATATACGTCCGCGATGGGAATAGTAGGGAACCGGCGCAAGGGCGTGCCGAAGGACCGGCGTACCGGTTCACGAAACGGGTACAGGACACAGAAACGGGAAGCAGGATTTTGCCGATGGCTACATACAAGCGGTGTTGCGCGTGCGACTACTGGGTGACGGCGGGGGACAAACGTTGCCCCAACTGCGGTATTTCCGACCCGCGCACCGACCGGTCCGATACGCTGACGATGGAAACCCCGATGACCGACGGCACACGCGCCGCGTTCGGCGGGTTCATCGGCGCGGTGATCGGCGGCTTTCTGATGGACGGCATGGGCGTCGCCGTCGGGGTCGCCGTCGGCGTCAGCCTCGGCGTACTACTCGGCGCGGACCGCGAATGGGGTCCGGGCGAACTGCCCGCCGCCCTGACGCGCACCCGGCACATGGCGTCGCTACGGCACGTCGAGGACACGATACAGGAGCGGCTTTCCGACATCGCCGGGCGCGAGAAGCGACTGATCGAAGTGCGCCACAAGATCGAAGCCGAGTCCGCGCACATCGGACCGGACCGGATGGGCAAGACCCGCTCCGCGCTGGATTCGGCGTCGGCGATCATGGCGCGGCAGCGCGAGCGGTACCACGCCAAACTCTGGGAGATCGCGCTGGTGCGCTGGCAGAACGGGCTGGAACCGCTTGCCAGCGACTGGGACAAACTGACGCACGACGAGTGCAACCACCGCCTGCGCCAGTTGGAAGCGGCGCGGGATCGCGGGGAAGCGTTCCTGAAGGAATGGGCGGGCGTGGACCTGTCCGAGATCCCCGAGGGTCAGCGGTGCGTGGACCGGCTGAAGCAAGCCCTCGGCTCCTGCGCCAAACTGCGCGAAGCCCTGATCGTCCAGCAAGCCGCGCTCGCCGTGAAGGGGATCGCGCCGATGGACGAGGCACTGGTCCCGGCGATGGCACCGACCAAATCGCTGGAAAACCTCGACCTGTTCAACGCGCGCGCCACGCTGGGCGAGTTCTCGTCGGCGTTCAGCGAGCTGGAAGCCGAATACTCCCGCCTCAAGAGCGAAGACGAGATCGCCGAGCAAGCGGTGATGGTGCGACGGATGGGGTAAGCGGTTATCCGTAGAGCGAAGAAGGCAGGCAAAGGAGCCTGCCTTTTTTATGCCTTCGTGTTGCCAGGCGTGACCGAGACAACCACGCAGTCCCCGAAAAGCGGGCGCAACTGTCGGAGGCGAGTAAATTTCTCAGTGTCTGTACTTCGAATTTTCATGGTTCGAAAATTTCAAGTGGGACCAGGTATGAATCGTTGGGTACGCGTCGGGGGAGTGGGTCTTCGTCATTTTTTCTAAAGGATCTCAGAAGTTTCCGTCCCTTCGAGTGAATATAGTCGTGGAAGGATTTCGATTTGATTGATTGCCGTTGCAAATTCACTACACTAACTATTCTGGCTATATTTTTACGACTTGGAACACTGGAAACAATCACCGATTTTTTCGGGTTCGGCGCAATTTTCTTTTCGAATGGTATAGTGCGCGGCGTTCGTAGGATCGGATGTGCCAATCGGTATAATAATAGTCGAAGGCTCGACAGGCGAAGCACCCGGAGTTTATGTATTGTTCGGGCGAAACTAAGAATCATATGCCATACGAAAGGCTCTCTAATCGTGCAAACTGTATTGCGGAAGCACTGGTCACGGTATGCCCATATAATCTCATCTTGTTTCTTTTTGTCGTAATCTTCAAAGTTTTCATCCTCATACAATAGCTCTACTATCAATTGTAACGCGCGCTTCTCGTCTCTCCCTGCCCTATGCCATGTGGCTGCTTTGGTCACGATGTTGGTCGCAATGTTACCTGCCATAAGCACTTGGATCATTTGGTTTGCGTTCGAAAGATCGCTTTGCGACTCGAATAGAAGCATGTAACCATTGCTATTTTTCGACTGGGATTTACGCAGACGAACTTCCTCTACGACTAAACTGTTTAGGGATGCGACTATCGTATGTGCCGCTTCATGGACGGCAGTCACCCAGCCATCATTTATATCATCCCCCGAAGCGGTGGGGCTTTTCGTCGTTAGTGTCATTTGGCAATACTTCTCAGAATTAATTTGGTATTATCAAAAATGTCGCAACTCCTGAGTGGTTAGCCTCTACCATCGCGGCAGATTGACTGCGTTTTGCTCAATGCAAGGGCTAACAGATTTTTGAACGTCCCTCTACTGTTAAAGGGGGCTATTGCCTGCGGCAATTAGGGCATCGCCGCAGGCTCATATCAACTGTGAGGATGAGCTACCAATTACCGCCGCGCCCTCGCCCCCTTTCCTCGCCTCCTCGCTTCTTCTTCGATCTGGCGTTCTCACGCGCCTCGTCGAGGTCTTCTTGGCTCAGATCATTATTGCCACCCCTTTTTAGTTTTCGCTGTTCTTCATGGATTGCTCTGTCTAACGCTTTATCATCGGTTTTAACTATTGGAGGTCCCTGCCCTGGCGGGAATCCTTCAGGGGGCATTTCGTCAGCGAGATGATCAACCCGATCTATAGCATCTGCTATGTTGCCACCGCCCCCAGGCGGGTACACGATGTCTGATGGTCGTTCGCCCTGATCAAAACCGTCGGGGACTTCACCGGCTGGCTTCGCTGAACGGTCGGCCAACCAGAGCACCCAGATTACCACTAACAATACTGCAATCTTGCCCGTCGGGTCGATCCTATTCACCGGGTCGTTCTCGCAGTAGGCGTACCAGTTGTAGCCGTCCTGGATCGGGTCGCGTGACAGGAACCTTCCGGTGGAGGCGTCGTAGTAGCGGTGCCCGAGTCGCATCAAGCCGCTGTCGGCGTCGGTCTGGTAGCCGTGCTGCCCGGCGAACCCGAACGGCGTCGCGGTCACGCCCGTCGTGCCCGGTGCCCAGACGTTGCCGAAAGCGTCCGTCTCGCGGGTTGCCGAGTCCGTGCCCGTGCCGTCCGCCACCGTTCGCGTCGAACCGAGGCTATCCGCGTTATAGTACCGCTTGCCGCCGCGCACCTCGCCGATCATGCCGAGTGCTTGCCGGTATACCGTCGGACAGGACCGCCGAATCAATCGAGTCGTCCGTGAGCGTGTAGGCGAACGTGCTGGTGCTGTCCGTCTCGCCGATCCGTTGCGACAACCCATTATAGGTGAATATGTTGGTCGACGCGTTCGGGTATGTGGTTCCCATCATACGTCATGTATGACTGTTGTCGAGCCTGATACGTATGGCCTGAAGCAAGGTACGTGAAGACTGAATTGGCATTAACAAGCGAAACTGCAATGTTGAGAGTGCTATGTGTGCCTCGTAATAGCTTGGGTCGATTAACGTGCTCTCCTTAAAATGTCTCAAAGCTTCAACGTACTTCTTTTTCCTCTGGAAGGCGACCCCCAGATTGAATGTTAATCGGGCATCATGATGTTTTTTCACTGCCAACGATAGGAACTCTGTAGCATCTTCTCTTCCTAACCGGATCAAAACATAACCTAGTGCCTGGCTTACCCATAAATCCTCAGGATAAATGCGAAACATGTCTTGTAAGCAGGATAATGCCGCCGTCGTATCTCCTGAAATTTTTTCCTCACATATTTCCTTGAACTTTTGATAATCACCCACTGCTAATCACCTCGTTTCCAATTGTTCTTAACCAAAACATTCCACTAATGCCGTTCGTAGTGTGTCGTAAAATTTGTTGAACTAAACGATTCTTTAACCGACACAAATCTGTGTTATCAGTGCTGTATAGCGATCCGCTTTGCACCCTCCTTGAACATCAATAAGTTATCAAAGAGATCTCAGCAACTTATCTAAAAATCGTTACGCACAGTTATAAGCAAATCTTTTCATAGAGAACATAACACGCATCCGGCACTAACGGTCTTGCTTGCATACTACAAGGAATAGGCAAATCTGACTCTACTATCTGCATTAATTGCACTGCCGCAACTGCGGTGCGAGCTAACCCGCACCGCGTTACGTATATGTTAGGGTGCTACCTCGCTATATGATCTGTCCAGCCCCTGACCCGTTGCCACCACCCCATGGTACCCAATCACCATTTTCGTCGAATCCTGAAGGACCTAAATCAATATAGATGATCGGATATGCGCTAATCCGTCGCTTAATCATCTCCATAATTACACCCCCTGCGCGAATGATGCCGCCGCCGCCGGGTCCGCCGCCGGGTCCGCCGGGTCCGCCGGGTCCGCCGCCGGGTCCAGGGCTGGCAGGTCCACTAGGATTGGTTATAGAAGGAGGATTAACAGGAGGGGGAACGGGGTCGGGACCTCTCGTTATTGACCCCCACCAATCCAGCATGATCATACCGATCTTGCCAACGTTACCCCAGAACCTACTATCTAACCCTTCTGGATCAACGGCATTGACCGGGTCGTTCTCGCAGTAGGCGTACCAGTTGTAGCCGTCCTGGATCGGATCGCGCGACAGGAACCGCCCGGTGGAGGCGTCGTAGTAGCGGTGCCCGAGTCGCATCAAGCCGCTGTCGGCGTCGGTCTGGTAGCCGTGCTGCCCGGCGAACCCGAACGGCGTCGCCGTCGTCCCGGTCGTGCCCGGTGCCCAGACGTTGCCGAAAGCGTCCGACTCGCGCGTCGCCGTCGCCACTCCGGAGTTGTTCGCAACGGTTCGCGTGCTCCCGAGGCTGTCGCTATTGTAGTAGTTCTTGCTCGCGCCGCGCACCTCGCCGACCATTCCAAAGGCTTGGCGGTACACCGCCGCCCCGTCGGACAGGACGGCACTGTCGATGCCGTCGTCCGTGAGCGTGTAGGCGAACGTGCCCGTGCTGTCCGTCTTGCCCACGCGCTGACCCAAGCCGTTGTACGTGAACGCGTTCGTGGTGGCGTTCGGGTAGACGATGCCCGTCAGCCGACCCGCGGCGTCCCAGGAAAGCGTCGTGACTTGGCTTCCCCCTGTCACCGTTTTCGTGTTGCCCGCCGCGTCGTAGGTGTAGGACTTCGCCCCTGCGGTCAGGAGTTTGTTCGCGTTGTCATAGGTGTACGCCTCGGGAGCCCCGACCACACCGTTCAGGATGCTCTGCTTGGTCAGCCGGTTGCCCGCGCTGTCATAGGTGTAGTTAATGCCGTACCAGTTACTGCCGGCGGAGGGCCGGGTTTCGCTGGTTAGTTGCCCGGCGTCGTCGTAGAAGTAGTAAAGGATCTGCCCGTTCGCCAGCGTCTCCGTCGCCTTCCGTCCTACGCTGTCGTAGGAGTAAGCGAACGACGACACGACGACCGCGCCCTTCTTGGTCTCCGTCTTGTCCGGGTCGCCCGACGTGAAGTACGTCTTGGTTTCCACGGTCCCGTTCGGGAGGGTTGTCGTCAGTTACCGCCCGGCGTTGTCGTAGGTGTAACTGATCGTGTCGCCGCTATCGGTGACGCTGCTCACCCGCCCCGCTGCGTCATAGGCGTAGGTCGTCACGCCCGTCCCGACCAGGGTCCGACTCGATACCCGCCCCGCGTCGTCGTAGGCGTAGTTCACGGTCCCTTGCGGTGCCGTCCGCCCCGTCAGCCGCCCCGCGTTGTCGTACGCGTAGGTCGTCGTGCCGGTGCCGTCCGTCATGCCGGTCTTGCGCCCGTCGTTGTCGTACGTGAACGAAACGTCCGCCGTCCCTGTCGGGTAGTCGATGCCCGTCTTGCGCCCCGCGTCGTCGTACGAGTACGCCGTCGTCACGCCGCGCCCGTCCGTCTTCGTCGCGAGGTCGCCGTTCGCGTTGTAGGTCCAGGCGTCCGTGGTTGCGTCCGCGTACGTGATCCCCGACATCTGGTTGCGCGCCGTGTAGGCGTAGGTCGTGACCTTGCCGCGCCCGTCCGTGAACGTGGTCTTGTTCCCGACCCCGTCGTAGCCGAACGACACCACCCGGCTCAGCGGGTCGGTGTGCGAAGTCGCCCGCCCCGAGTCGTCGTAAACATACGTGTTGACCTTGCCCGCCGCGTCCGTCTGCGTGAGTCGGTTGTCTTCCGCGTCGTAGGTGAACGCGGTCGTGCGGCTCCCCGCGTCGGTGACGCTCGTCGCCCTGCCGAGGTTGTCGTACGCCGTGGTCGTCACGCGGCTGGTCGCGTCCGTGGTTGAAGTGACCCAGCCGAGCGTGCTGTAGGTGCTCGTGGTCGTGCCGACCGGGGTAGAAACCGTGGTCGCGTTGCCGTGCGCGTCGTAGCTGTAGCCGACGTATTTGCCGGTCGCGTCCGTGACCTGGCTCACCAGCCCGTACGTGCCAACCGTGTACGTCGTCACTTTCCCCAGCGGGTTCGACTGCGTCAGTTGGTTGCCGTTCGCGTCGTAGGTGAGCGTCGTCGCGTAGCCGAGCGGTGTGGTCTGCGTCAGCGGCAGATCCTTCGTGTTGTAGGTCCACGAGGTTTGCTGAGTCAGCGGGTTGGTCGCCGTGAGCACGTTGCCCCGGCTGTCGTACGAGTAGCCCCACGCCTTGCCCCGCTTGTCCGTCACGCCCGTGCGCAGATGGAGAGAGTTGTAACCGTAACTCTCGGTATAGTTCGCCTCGTCCTTGACCGAGACCAACTCGCCCGCGCTGTTGTACGTATGCACCACCGCGTTGCCGCGCGGGTCCGTCACCGTACAGCCCGTCGCGGTGTACACATAGCCCGTCTGGTGCAACAGCGGCGTCTTCTCCCACGACAGCCGACCAGAGCCGTCGTAGCCGAAGGTCCACGCCTTCCCGCGCCGGTCCGTGATCTGCGTGACCCGGTTCCCCGAGTCGTACGCGTACGTCGTCACGCGGCGTGTTCCGCCCGAGACCGTCGCTGGGTCGGTCACGGTCGAAAGGTTGCCCGCCGCGTCATAGGCGAGGTTCCACGTCCGGCTCGCCGGGTCGGTGACGCCCGTGATCCGACCGTTCGCCGCGTCCCACGTCAGCGTCAGTTGCCGACCCGTGGCGTCCGTCACGCCCGTCACCTGGTCCGCCGCGTTGTACGCCAGCGTTGCCGTTCCGGTCCGCGACGCTCTGGAGCCAGCCGTTGGTCTTGAACGACCAGTCGGGCGAGTACGTCGGCGTAGTTCCCGTCTCGGTAGGCGGCGGACACGCCCGCGAAGGGGGCGGAACGCTGCACGATGGGAACGTCGGAGGGTCAGTGCCGTGCCGCGCGGTGCGGCGAAACGAGCCGCCGGGGCGACACAGCCGAAACCGAGGACGGCGAAAGCGATAAAAACACCGACGAACCGTCGGGCGCGAGAGAACACATGTGACACCTTTTCCAAATTCTGTCCCTTCGTGAGGGAACTGTTAAACGGATTTCGATAGGGCGTGAGTAAAAGGCAACGTCGCCGGGGACAGGTGTACTATCTCATCCGTCGGGGCGGTTTGTCAACCGCTTTTCGTACCCTGAATTACCTGTTTTTAGGGAGTCGTTGGTTCCGTTTCTCGATACGGTACGCGCGACCCATTCCCCGAGCGCGACCGAGAGAAAGCCGTCCGCGCCGCTCAGAATCGCCCCCGCTTCGGCGGCGCCCGCGCCGCGCCGCGCCATGACGATGGCAAGTTTTACCGAGCCGGAGGACGCCGCGAGCAGACGGAACCCCGTCGGCATTCAGCGAAGTCGAAGCCGAATACTCGCGCCTGAAGAGCGAGGACGAGATCGCGGAGCAGGCGGTGATGGTCCGCCGGATGGGATAGTGCGAGGCTTGCCTTTGCCAATATGTAGTTTCCTGATACGGGCATCGAGTCATGACTCATGTGACCGGAATTCCCGTATCGGATCATGGCTTTTTCTCCGATGCGCTTAAGAGAAGCCCGTCGAGGCACGTCGCCGGGACCGGTTGCAATTCCGGTAAAATCCGGCGTATGGGGCGGTCAGGAATCTTCCCATCGACAAGGAGCGGACGGAGCAGTTCACGCACCATGGTTTCCGCGATGGTGCGGTGGTTCAAATCGCAGAAAGAATATCCGCGCACTTTTAACAGCGTCAAACCTTTCGTCGCCTGTCCGACCATCTCGAAGTCGAATTCACCCGTCAGGTCTCCGCCCCCTGACTTGAGGAGCGCGTATTCCAATCCACGCCATAGCTGATCGCCCGTATTCAGGACCGCGCTCGTAGGGCGTCGTGAAGGCGGCAAAGACATCCACTTTTCCAGCCATGCGCCGGCCATATCCGGGCTATCATCCACCACCCCCAACAGTACCTCATCGACATCACTACCGGTCTGTTCACGGATGGCCTGCCGGAACCCTTGCAGGAGCCGCTCACGATACACGTCGGTGAGGGCGTAACTCAGGTAGGCTATCTTACGGTGCCCACGTCGTACAAGATGCTCTACCGCGAGTCGCATCATGCCTTCATGGTCATAATCTACCTGAATCCAGTGCGGTGCTTCCTTTTCGTATCGTCCCTTGACCACGAACGGCATCCCCTGATCTTCCAATAACCTACCCTGCTCGAAAACCGCTGATTCCTGCCCGAAAAGCACAACCGCGTCACAGATTTTGGCGCGAACCATTTGCCCTAAACTGTCAAGAAGTGTCGTCTGGTCGGGGTAGGTGCGTAGGAGCAGAGAGTAGTTATAGTTACCCAGATGCTCGGCGATGGCTTCCGCAATGCCGTCGAACTGCCAATTACTGTCATCGGTCTGATAAACCAAAGCGACGACATAAGTCTTGCCGGTACGCAACGTGCGTGCGGCGGCATTGGGGCGGTAGCCAAGCACATCGGCAGCTTCAAGGATTCGGCTTCGCGTATCACTGGAAGCCCACGTGCCGCGGCGGTTGTTTAGAACATCGGATACGGTGCTCGGGGCAAGCCCGCATTGCCGCGCCACGTCACGAAGCGTAACTGCCACTTTCAATCTCCTTTATGATTCGTCGGACATGTCGAGTCAGTGAATACCCTCGGAATATATCATGGTTCCCCATCACGCAATCGTAGCGACTTCCAAATTAGATGCAAGTGATCGGAAATTTTTGACCCGGTATTGACAAAATTTAGTTCCGGTGGTAATGTGCACGTAACGATACGTGTAGTGAATGGCCGGTTGGCGTTGTTGGTTAGTTTTGTTGCTTCTCGGGACGGTCCCACTAAGTTGCCGTGTCGTCGCCGTGCATGGAAGGCATGGCATTCGAGTCAAGGAGGCTCCCCTACGATGTCAGTTAAGAAATTTTTACCTCTCACTTGTCCTGAATCCTCGAAAGCCGGAATCAGCAGAGCAGACCGACGCGACGCCTTTACGCTGATCGAATTGTTGATTGTTATCGCCATTATCGCGATTCTCGCCGCGATATTGTTCCCTGTTTTTGCACAGGCTCGTGCGAAAGCGAGACAGGCAAGTTGCCTTTCCAATCTGAAACAGATCGGGTTGGCTACCATGCAGTATTGCCAGGATTATGACGAAACGTACATGATCGCCTGGGGTAAACCTAATGATGACGGTCCCTGGTACGCCGACATCGAACCCTATGTCAAAATGGGAATCAGGTCGGGGAATGGCTGGGGGGACAGCGGCGGCGGGTTCACGCACTGCCCGGCGGACACGTTCGGATTGAACATCAGCTATACCGCCAACGCTTTGGCAATGGGATCGTGCGGGGTGGGAGACTGGTGTTATGACCCGGTACACAGCCTTGCGGAAATCGATAGCCCTGCTTCCGTGATTCTCGCCGGGGAAGGCAACAAGAACTGGTTCCCCTGGGTAGAAGGCGGATGGGCGGATGTTCCCACGGACTGGATTCGCCCGATAATCGATCTCTCGCTCGACATCAACAAACCCGCTGATCTTGCCGCCGCGAAAACGTACTATCAGGGATGGTTGTCGCGCGACTACACGGACGGAACGCCGAACGTGCTTCCATGGGACTGCCCGGACGGAGCGTGGCAGTGTAAAGGTCCTGCCTACCGCCACACGCGTTCCGGCAAGAACTCAGGGTTTGCGAACTTCGTCTTTACCGACGGACACGCCAAGGCACACCGGTTCGGACAACTGAAACCGGAAAACTTCTTCCTGAAGTAAAACATACCGGTCCCGGCGGGGGGGGGCACAGGTTTTTTGTGCCGCCCCCCGCGTTTCCGTCGGTGGATTGCTCTTCCCAACCAAGGATCATTGAATGTACCACACGAACACATCGTCGCGAGGCACCGACGAAGAAAAAAAACTCCCTCTTCCGCTTCTGGTCGGTATATGTCTGGCGATAGTAGCGGGTACCGTCTTCTTTATCGTCCGTGGCATGCAACCTGTCGTCGCCCCTTATGCGACGGAAACGAAAAACACGGCGGCGAACCCACACGTAGCAGATGACACTGCCTGGTTGCGCGAAGTGGCACAAAAATCGGGCGGCGATATGACGAAACTGTCCGAAGCGGAGCGCACCCGTCTCAACATTATGACACGTGGAAACGGCGCGGCGGCTTTGCAGGGCATGGCAAAAACGAAATAAATGCCGCTTCGATAACTATCACTCTACCTTGAGTCAATATATGGGGATTGTCAAACGGTCGGTCGGTTAGGAAAATTGAATGCGAATCTTTTTATTGTGTACACTCGTTGCCGCAGGTTTCACGGCACAAACTTCCGGTGCCGAAGCCGGGCCCGTCAAGGCGAGAAGCACGGAATCGATGATCGAGTCGGTCGGGGTCAACTTGCACCTGGGGTACGACAACCGCGTGTACAACGAATTCGATAAGGTCAAAGCCGTGCTACAGGATATGGGTATTCGTCACTACCGCGACGGCTTGGAGAACCCGGATTTCAAGCAGTTCGTCAAGGACCGTCACAACGAATTAGGACGCGCCGGTATCCGGGGCACCTTCCTCGCCAGCCTCGCACCCGAGCGGAATCTGGTCGCGGCGGATTTGGTCGCCGACTCGCTGGAAGCGTTCGAGGGGCAGAACGAAATACTTAACATCTACGTCAAGTGGGATGACGCGAAGCGGGATGCCGCCCGACAACACCAGATCGACCTGTTTAAGGCGGTCAAAGCCTCGGGAAAATGGCGCAATTTCCCGGTCATCGGGCCCAGTGCGGTAGGTGCTGAAGGCTATAAAGCGTTGGGCGATCTCGGCACCCACATGGACTTCGGCAATGCCCACGCGTATCCGCTCGGACCCGCCCCCGCTGTTCCTGAGTCGAATTATTTCAAAGAACTCGAAGCCGCCCGCTTAGTCGCCCCGGGGAAGAGATTCTTTGTGACTGAGACTGGTTACCAGACCGGCAAAAACACAGAAGGCAACCAGCGTGTAAGTCTCGCGGCTTCCGGTAAATATGCGCCCCGCCTCTTTTTGGAAAACTTCAATCGCGGCATCGTGCGCACTTTCTGGTATGAGTTCATCAACCAGGGCACGGAGGACGACCAGGAATCGAACTTCGGGTTGCTTTTCAAAGATTTCGCTCTCAAGCCGTCCGGTCTGGCAATCAAGAATCTTATCGCGTTGCTTAAGGAAGCGAGATACAACGAGAAGACGCGCCGGTGGCAGTCGCCCAACCCTGCCTTTGTGCCGGGCGTACTCGACTTCACGCTGTCGGGCGACACCGCGAAGGTTCACAGCACCCTTCTGCAAAAGTCCGACGGCAGGTTCTTCCTGTGTCTGTGGCAGGAGGTTTCCTCCTATAACATCGACAATGCCGTCGAATCCGACATCCCGGTGGCACCGGTAAACATCTCGCTGAGCCTCGCGACGCCTATCGCCTCCGCCGTGCTCCACTCGGTCAGCGGCAACGGGTCGGCTTCCGCGCTTACCGTCGTCAAAAGACAGATTTCCCTGCGGGTGCCGGATGAAGTCATTGTCGTGGAATTGGTGCCGAGGAAAGCGTTGCCACGGCGATAGGAGACCGCCTTCGTAGCCCCGGAGAACCGGACCGGGTCGCGGTTTGATCGTCATCGCGAGTTCTCGTCAGCGTTAAGCGAACTGGAAGCCGAATTTAAGAGCGAGGACGAGATCGCGGATCAAGCGGTTATGGTGCGCCGGATGGGCTAAAGCCTATCAATCATTGAACTTAGCAAAGCGGACGGATAAACGCCCGCTTTGTATTTTTTACGCGTGATAACCGGTAATGCTTAATCGCTTAAAATTTGGAGTTTTTTTGGTGGCTTTGAGATTGCCGTGATGCACACGTCGAAGAAATTTAGATCGGGATCAAGCAAGACAGTGGCGAGCCGAAAACCTGTTAATATTACTGGTTTTTCGTAATGCAGTGGGTAATCTGTTGACGGATTTACAGGGATCAACGTATACTTCCTTATTGCAAAGCCGCGCTTTCGGTGAAGCGGCATGAAGGGAATGAATTGTGCATAACCCACTGTTTCGTCGTGTTGTTTCATCGTACTAGTCGGTGGCAATTTACTTGCTTCTTCTTTGCCTGCGGTTGCGGGGCACTGGACGGGACCCGCTTACTCCGGCGGTGCGACGACTGCCGGACCCTATTCAAATACCCCACAGGGTTACGGCGGCTTTCACAAAGGTCCCGGAACTTCGCAAGCCGCGGGCACTATCAAAGCTGTCTTCCAATGGGTTCGTGATTCGCCGACCGACGATCCGCCCAAAACGGTAGTAGTCCAAGAGTCCTGTAGAGCTGAGGCATCTGCCAGCAATATTAATGCGGCACTTCCCCCGCCCGTCGGCGGGTCCGCCGATAACGGTCTTGGCGTAACAGTCACCGTTGTACCTGTTGTTACATACGACTCGCAAGGCAACCCCCAACAGATAGAAGGGAGCGCGGTTGCGAACCGTACTCGCTATAAGCGTGTTACGGTCAACGATGGGAAGGTTACTTTAGAGCGAAGCCCGTTCGCAAAGCCGGAAGGGCGAATGCTTACCTCGTCCTTATACTACTCGGCGGCTATCTCCGCCAATGCCCCTGTAATCCTCAGAGACGGCCAGATTATCACCGACGCGAACAACAAGTGTCTTCCCGGCGAGGCGATCAACCTGTCCGTGAGCAACGCGGACCCCGGCACGACTCATGCGTGGAAGATCAGCGGCGACTACTTTAAGAACTTCGCGCCAACGACCCCGAGCGTTTTCGAGGGGTCGGGCGCGGTGGTGATAAACCAGCCTACCGTCACTTATCGGTACATCAAAGGAGACAGTCCATCCGGTTCAGCGAAGACAGTGACTTGCACGGTTAAAGTCGGCGGCACCAGTGTCGCTGTCGAGGATGAACTCAAAGTTTATCAACCCGACTTTACATTTAATGCTCTGAAAGGCGGTCCGTCATCAGACCTGTCAGGGGTAATTTTAGAGCGTCCACAGGGAGTTATGATTGGGAGCGGTATGGATTGGAAAAATACCACCGTCAGTTTACCGAGTCATGGCTCAGGCACATTTGGGTTTGCGCAAACGGGCACCGTTTCGCGCACGGTATACAACGGCACTGCTTCCTACACATTACCATTAGCTGCATCAAGTGGATTAGACCATACTTTCCCCTACGGTGGTTACGAAAAATCTACTGGGGCGATTGTTGGTGTTGACCCCACTCCGGGCGCAGGTGACTCTCCAGGCGAAGCATTTTTCGGTAGCGTTAGGGAAACCGTGGATGGTTCAATCATCAATAACAAAGAGTTCACACGCATCACCCCGATGCGATTCGTTCAAAACGTGGCTCATGTTCAAATCTACAACAACAGGTGCCTCGTGGGTTCCATTAAGTACAATCACCTGGAGCTGGAGTGCTGATGTGACGAGGGGAACAGTAATCAACGCGCCATCAAGCGGGACGACTGTTGCGGCATCCAACACAAATGAATTCCCATCTTGGACAAGTGCCATCAGTGTCAACACACCCTATGTGCGAAATAACCCGTGAATACTGGGTTGTAGAAAGAAAGGACAACATCGTGAATATGATAACAACTCCTATGAGTATTTTTATCTGCCTACTTGCGGTTGTATCTGTAGCGAAGGCGCAACAGATACCGACCACGGAAGATTTGGAGAAAGCACAGGCTATACGCAGTGGTACCTACCGGCGACCAATCTCGGAAGAACAACGCGATTTGTACCGGCAGAAGGAAGAGGAACGTACGCGTACGCTCGCGAATGCTCGAAAGGCTTATCAACAAGGCAAGTATTCAGTAGCGGCCGCGATATACGAGACAATTCCCGACCCGCAATATCCTTTCGAGAACTGGGAGTTGGCCGAATCGTATGCATCTTCTGGAGATACTGAAAAAGCCCTGATCGCATACAGGAAAGCATTATATCAAGTAGTCAAACTTAGGGATTCCAAGCACTATGATTTAACCCCTCGTGCCATTCTCCCATACGATGCGGTCACTCTGGACGATGCAAGGGAGCGGTATCCTGATAGTGAAATCGAAGTCTGGTCGGATAAAAGTCCCCTGAAGTTAGGTCGATATGCTCTCATGCTCGTACGCAACAATGAGAATAAAGAAGCCATTTCTGTATATACAACTGCGTTGCAAAACGTTTCCGTTGTCGAGTGGAGAACCGCACTTTCGCTTGGTAGCATCAGCATACAAAACTTCGATGTCCACCGATTTGAGTCTGCAACCTACGCCCTGATTGCAGCCGGAATCGAAAGTAGTGGCATCGAATGGCGAAATCTGACTGGTCAATCACCAGAAAAAGGGCGATCAGCGGAGTTGGAGAAAGCCATTCGCGTCAAACCGGATTATGCCCCCGCCCTTTATATTAAAGCCGATGCGATCACCCGGATCGGTGGTCGCAAAACGAGGGAAGAGTATAATGCCGCAAAAATTAGTTTGGACAAGGCGCAGCAATTCGCACGTAGCGACAAGCTAAGAGCATTGGTCCAAAAACTGCGCAATGACTATTCTGATCGGTTGCAGTAAAGAACAATATCTTGTGGAGAGGAATAAAGCGGCGGGCGTAATCCGCCCGCCGCTTGCGTTTGGTGTTAATGAGAACCGTGAGCAAAGTCGACTTTGAACGGGAGCACCTTTACCGCCAGCGTAAGTGTCGGCTATATCGCGGCTCAGTCCACGGTGCGACTCACGCTCGACGCAAACCAGAATCAACGACGCGAACGAGAAATGTCTTCCCGACATGGCTGATGTTTCGGTTGTCGTCGGCAGGAGCGTGTTACGCCCCACTCGCAAAATTTAATTGGAGTTGGGGGGCTGATGTAGATCGTACGGCACCCGCGTCTCCCGTGACGATACCTATTAAATCAACCGCTAACAGGCTACCCGACTTCGACGTTCCCGTCATGGAAGGGCAAAATCAACATCAACGTCCCCTATTTGAAGAAGTGAGGAAAATCATGAAATTATCAAACTGCCGCAGTGCCATCATGGCAGTTTGCTTACTCTTCGGCGCGACGGTGCCTGCCGCCGCGCAGTCCGACGGGGTCCGACCGTTCCCGGAGATCACGCCGGAAGAATCCCAGGATATGCTCACGCGGAAAGTTCACAAGTTGCCGCTCACCGACAGGCAGCGGATGTTGATCGACCAATTCAATCAAGCCCGTGATCACAATCTCGCCTTAGCCAAATCCTCCTACAAAGCGGGGGACTACGCGACCGCGATCCTCGCGTACAAATCACTCAATAGTGAGGGCATATACTCCTGGCAGGTGGCGGAGTCCTATCTACGCATGAACAAACGTGCCGAGGCGTTGACCTGGTACCGGAAAGCGATGTACTACAAGATGAAACTTTCTCACTTCCTTACCGGTGAAATGACGCAACTGGCTACGTTGCCGGGCGACGCCGTGTCAGGAAGCGGTTCCCGGAGGCGCATGTCGAGGTTTGGGCGAACAACGACCCGATCAAACTCGGTCGGTTCGCACTCCTGCTCGCGGGCAACAAGGATTATGCGGAAGCCATCGGAGTTTATGAGAAAGCACTCCACCACTCCTCACGGGAAATGAAGCCGGAATGGATCTCCGCGCTGTCGCCGGGCAATCTCGCCCCGGACAATTTCGACCGACGCCGCTTTGAGGCGATGGTCTACACCATGATGGCGGCATTCGATCCGACCGGAGATTGGATGGACTTCAACTACGAGAAGCACGACCGCAAGCAGGTTGAGCAGTTGCGCGACGAATGGCTTAGCGAGGCGACCCGTATCAAGCCAGACTTCGCCCCCGCCTATTACATCAAAGCGGACATGATCGCCACGATAGGCGACCGGAAAACCGAGGAGGAGTACGCCTCCGCTAAAGTCTGTCTGGCCAAGGCGGAACGGTACACCCGTAGCGGTGATCTGCGCGCCCTGATCCAGAAGTTGCGCCGGGAGCAACCGGGCAAGTTGGAATAGGCGACCGGATTCGTGTCACCGGACGGCGGGCGAATTTCGCCCGCCGTTTGCGTTTGCTGTATAATGGAAATCGTGAGCAAAGACGACATTCAAAGCGGGCAGGATTCTACGGCGGAACTCGAAAGCAGTGTCCTCCAGGGCGGGTGGGATGCCATCGCCGGGACGCAGACCCCCTGGCGGCACATCGCGGTCTCCTGGTCGGCGCGGACCGACATCGGGCGGGTGCGCGAAAACAACGAGGACAAGTTCGACTTTTTTACCCCCGAGGAGCCGATGGTCCTCGCCCTGCGCGGCAGACTGTGGGCGGTCGCGGACGGCATGGGCGGGCATAGCGCGGGGCAGGTGGCGTCCGAAGCCGCCCTCAAGACACTCGTGCGCTCGTACTTCAACCCGTCCGAAGCCGACGCCGAAGCCGCGCTCAAGTCGGCGTTCATCGACGCCAACGCGCTGATCTTTCAGGCGGCGCAACGCATGGGCGGACAAAACGGCATGGGCACGACGCTGGTCGCGCTGGTCGCCATCGAGGACCGCTTTCTGGTCGCGCATGTCGGCGATTCGCGCATCTATCGCTTCCGAAACGGAGGGCGGCGGCGCGCGGACACCGGTTTCCTGACGCAACTCACGACCGACCATTCCTGGGTCGAGGAACAGGTCGCTCGCAAATCACTGACCCGCGAACAAGCCGAAACCTCGCCGTACCGGAACATGATCACGCGCTCCGTGGGCGTCGAGGAGAACGTCGTGCCGGACATCTCCGCACATAAGGCGGAACCGGGCGATGTGTTCCTGCTCTGTTCCGACGGGCTTTCCGGCTTCCTCGACGACGAGATTTTGCGCCAGAATATGGAAAAAACGTCCAACCCGTCGCGCCTCGTTTTAGACTTAATAGATGCCGCGAACGACGCGGGCGGCAAGGACAACATCACTGCGCTCGTCCTGCGCGTGGATAGCGTGGGGGACGCGTAACATGCGAGTGACCGTGGGAACCATTCTTAGTATCCTGCAAAACGCGGTCATCGCGACGCTCGCGTGTACCTGCGGCTTCGGCGTCTTTGCCCGGGGGGGAATTCTGGAGGGCGTCGCGGACTTCTGGGCGGGGTTACTGGTCGGCTTGCCGATGAGCACCGCCGTCGTTTGCGCCGTCGCGAAGCAGCGGTACTTCGCCGTCGCGACGTTTTCATGGATAGTCTATTGGGTGGCGGTGGAATCCGTGACCCACAACGATTTCGACTGGCATTACGCCTATGTCCCTTTAGCCCTATCGCTCGCACTATGCCTGTTTGTCGCACTTTCGGCGACGGGCGCGGACCATTTATCTCGTAGGATCGCCCGAAGGAGTCTGTCTGCAAACTCATGAGTACGCCCCATAATGAAAACCTTTCCGGCAAACCGACTCTGGGACGCTACACGATCCTGCGTGAGGTCGCCCGCTCCAACGACATCGTCTACGAAGCCATCGACCCGACGATCAACCGCCGGATCGCGCTCAAGGAACTGAATATCGCGCCGACGCTTTCCGGGCAGGCGCGGCGCGAGCGGATCGAGCGGTTCTTCCGCGAAGGGCGTGCCGCCGGGGCGATGAACCACCCGAACATCGTCACGATCTTCGAGATCGGCGAGGACAACGGGCGGTTCTTTATCGCGATGGAGTTTCTGGAAGGGCAGTCGCTCCGGGACCGGATACAGACCGTGGGACCGTTCCCGCTCGCCGAAGCGGTCGCCACCACCGCCGCGCTCTGCGACGCCCTGTCGTACGCTCACGCCGCAGGCGTGGTCCACCGCGACATCAAGCCGGATAACGTTCACATACTGCCCGGCGGGACCGTGAAACTGACCGACTTCGGGATCGCTCGCATTCTGGGCGAGGATTCGCTGACTATGGCAGGGCAGGTGTTCGGGACGCCGTCGTACATGTCACCGGAGCAGGTGACGGGGAACCCGATGGACGGGCGCACCGACCAGTTCTCGCTCGCGGTCCTGCTGTACGAGATGCTCACCGGGCACAAGCCGTTCACCGGTGATACGGTGGTGACGATCACGTACCGCATCATCCATGAGCCGATGCCCGCCCCGGCCGGCGTACCGTACGAGGTCGCGCAGGTGATGGAAAACGCGATGGCGAAATCGGCGGACGCGCGCTACCCGAACGTCACCGAGTTCAAAAACGCCCTGATCGCCGCCGCGCAGTACGCGCGTACCGGACCGCCGGGGGGAACCGTCGCCCCGATGCCCGGCGTCGGGTTGTCATCGCCTCCGACGCGCTCAGGGATGCCCTACGGTGCCGCTGTCGATCCGCTCGCCCCGCCGCTACCCGCAGGGATGTCGCCCTCCGCGAATCAGCAGACCCTGATGTACGGCGATAAGACAATGGCGCAACCGATGCGCCGCGCGACCGACCGACCGACCGGTCCGACCGGTCCGACCGGTCCGACCTACCCGCCGAATAACCCGCACGTGACCGACGGGAATCGAACAGGGGGGCAACAACCGCGCAACAATTACGGAGCCATCGCGGTGGCGTCCGTCGTGCTATTAGCCGTGGTCGGCGGGGCGGGCTTCGCACTACGCGGTGCCTTCTCCAACATCCAGGCGAGCCAGAGCCGCGAATCCCTGATCAAGATCACCAACGACGGCGTCGCGCTGTACGATAAAAAGGAGTTCGAGAAAGCCGCCGCGCTTTTCAAAAAGGTGCGCGAGGCAGGGGACGCCGCCGACCTTGAAACCCGCCTCAAGGCAGCAGCCAACGAAACGACCTGTTACCGCACCCTCGGACAGAGAGCGCAGGACGCGGGCGATCTGGCGAACGCTGAAATGTGGTTCGCCAAAGCACTGGAAGTGTCGCCGCTCGATACGAACGCCCAGACGGAATTGAATGGAGTGCAGAAACGGCGGGGGACGTTGCCGACGGGAACCGCGCCGGTCGCCACAATGCCGAATGGGGGCAAGACCGATTCCACCGGACCGCTTGCCGGGGTGCTCAACCCCTCGCCCGGCGCGCCGACTCCGGCAGGCGGCGGTGGCGACACCCCCGCGCCACCGTCCCCGCCGCCCGGTGTTCTGCCGGGGACGCAGACCGCGAGCGACTTCGAGGCGGCGAACCGCAAGGCGGAGGCGGAAGCGCAGGCGTTGCTCGACAAGGGGGACGCGGCGTTCAACGTCCAGCAACGGAGCGAGGCGGTCAGCCTGTGGCGTCAGGCGGTCGCGGCGGGTCCCGGCTCGCGCGCGGCGATCACAGCACAGGACCGGATCAACCGCTTCGGAACCGAGGACCCCGGCACTCTGTAAACGGCACGGTTTTATCTGTTAATGTTGCCTTAACATAACGTGAGTATAGTTCTTATCGGCAGGGCATTATGCCCCTTACCACGAAAGGACTTTTCTTATGCGCCTTATCTCTCGTCTCGCGACAGTCGTACTGACAACCCTGTCCGCTTCGGCGGCATTCGCTCTCAATCCGTCCGTTTCCCTGACCTTCTTCGGGGAGGCACGCCTTCCCGTAGATTCGATCTTCGGCGGCACACGCATCGGTGGCTTATCCGGGATCGAATACGATGTCGCGAACAACCGTTACTTTGCGGTGTCCGACGCCCGAAATCAAAATGCCGAACAGACCCCGGCTCGCTTCTACACCTTGAATATCGGCAGCCTGGAAGACGGTCTGAGTAACGCCGATGTAAACGCGGGCACGTTTACGGCTGTCACGGAGATTCGTCCGTCTCCGGGAAATTCTTTCCCCGCGCTATCGCTCGACCCGGAAGACATTGTATTCGACCCGACCGCACCCGGTAGTGTATTCATTTCGTCGGAAGGGGATCGCAACAACAACGTCAACCCCTTCATCAATCGCTTCGATATTGCGACTGGTGTGCAAAACGACGCCTTGCCGATCCCTGCAAGGTTCCTGATCAATGGAGCAGGGGCGGGGAGCGGGATTCGCAATAACCTTGCCTTCGAATCGCTTACCGTCACTCCGAACGGTACGCTGGTCACGGCGACGGAAAATGCTCTGACGCAAGACGGATTACCTACGGACCAGTTCAATCCTAACGTACGGTCCACATCGCGTCTCCTGACGTATAATTTGGCGACGCAGGTTGCCGGTGCCGAGTACGTTTACGAAGTGGAACCTTTGGCGCAGTTGCCCAATCCCGCGAACCAATTCGCGACGAATGGTCTGGTTGATTTGCTTGCTCTTAGCGACACGAAGTTTCTTTCCATCGAGCGTTCGTTCGCGGTCGGCGCGTTGGGAACGGGCGGAACCGGCAACATCATTCGTATCTTCGAGATCGACATCACTGGCGCGACAGACGTTTCCGGCATCGATGATCTCGATGCATTTGTCGGCACGATCATCCCCGTACAAAAAACGTTGGTATTTGATCTTAACTCGATCACGACACCGGGGTTCGCCACAGACAACATCGAAGGCGTTACATTCGGGCAGAATTTCGCGGACGGTTCCCAGTCGTTGATTCTTGTTTCCGATGACAACTTCTCGGATGTACAGTTCACGCAATTCGCGGCGTTCAAAGTCACCGTCGTCCCCGAAGCGGGGACGGCAACACTGGTCGTGCCCGGTCTACTGACACTTGTCGGTGGCCTGTCCGTACTACGCCGTCGTAAGTAGTTTCTAAAAATCCATCGTTTCCTGCCCCGCCTCCGCAGGGGGAACAACCGCCGTGTCCGCGCTTGCGGGCGCGGCGGTTGTTTTCGGTCCCTGCCGCTTCCCGTTGCCGAAAACGCGGGTCGGGTCCGGCTTATCGTGGACGCGCAGATAGATGCCGGTCATCACGTCCTCCAATTCCACGCGGTCGGCGTACTCGGAAAGCACCTGCTCGCCGGTCTGGTCCTTGTACCGCCAGCGCAACTCCAGCCGCCCGGAACGCCCGTGCCCGACCTCCCATTCGATCCCCCCGCGCACCTGCCGCAGGAAACCGCGATACGTCCCGGATTGCCAGCCGCGCTTGCGTAAATCGTCGTGAAGTGTGTCGAACATATCCTGTTATATCGCGCTTGGTGCCCTCCCTCCCCCCAGCCCCCTCCCGTGTTTCCTCCCTCCCCCCAACCCCCTCCCTCATCGGAATGAGAGAGGGGGAGTCCGGAGGAGTGGGGCGGTCCCGCTTATCGGGCGATTCGGGAAGCGGGAGAACGCGTCGTCTCCGAACTCCCCCTCTCTCATTCCGATGAGGGAGGGGGTTGGGGGGAGGGAGGAAACACGGGAGAGGGGGCGGGGGGGGAGGGGTACGAAACGGACGAAATGTGCATCTCGCGAATGGTTTTGTTGATTACACCTATTCCCCCCTGCCCGGTTACAGGCTATCATTCGTGTGGCGCAACCTGCCCCCGCTGGAAAGTGACGACAGGGGCGCGACCAACGCAGGAGCCAATTTTTATGACAACTATCCCCCGACCCGAGTATCCGCGACCGCAGTTTGTGCGCGTCGATGCGCAGGGCGACCCGTTTTATGTCTGCCTTAACGGCGAATGGGCGTTCCAGATCGACCGCGCCGATAGCGGGCTGGAACGCGGACTCAACACGACCGCCGCCCCGTATGAGCAGCGGATTCAGGTTCCGTTCTGCCCCGAATCCGATCTTTCCGGCGTCGGCGACAAAGACTTCCTGCACGCCGTCTGGTACCGCCGCGAGATAACGGTTCCTGCGGAGTGGGCGGGGCGCGAGACGGTGATCCACTTTCAGGCGGTCGATTATGACGCCACGGTCTGGGCGGTCTCGGCGAAAACCGGCGGTGTGCCGGTCGAGATCGGGCGGCACCGGGGCGGGTTCACGCCGTTCGGCTGTAGCCTCCGCGACATCGCGGACGGCGGCGAGTCGGTGTCGATTATCCTGCGCGCGCGCGACACCGCGCGCGCGGCGGCGCAACCGCGCGGCAAGCAGTCCACGGCGTTCGCGCCCGCCGGGTGCCATTACACCCGCACCACCGGCATCTGGCAGACCGTCTGGCTGGAGTCGCTGCCGGTCCCGGCGTCGCTCAAACGGGCGCGGATCACTCCGAACGTTGGGTCCGGAAGTTTCGGTGTCGAGCAACCGCTGACCAACAACGTCAGGGGATACCATGTCCGCGTGACACTCACGGATGCCGACGGCGTCGTTTGCGAGGCGGAAGTGCGTGCCGATCTGGACCTCGCCCCGCGCCTCGAACTCCCGATCCCCGAGAGTCGGCGGCGGTTGTGGTCGATGACCGACCCGTTTTTGTATAACGTGGAAATCACGCTCCGCGACGCGAGCGGGGCGGTCGTGGACCGGGTGTTGAGTTACGCGGGGCTGCGCTCCGTGGGGATCGAGGGCAAAAAGGTCAAGATCAACGGCGAGTCGGTTTTCCAACGGCTGGTACTGGATCAGGGATACTACCCCGATGGCGTGATGACCGCGCCAACAGACGCTGCTCTGATCCGTGACATCACGCTTTCCCGCGAGGCAGGCTTCAACGGGGCGCGGCTCCACCAGAAGGTGTTCGAGGAGCGGTTCCTGTACCACGCCGACCGGATGGGGTACCTCGTCTGGGGGGAGTTCGCGGACTGGGGATGTAGCGGCTACGGTCCGGGGCACGACCACCAGCAGCCGGGCATCACGTACGCGGCGCAGTGGCTGGAGGCGGTCGAGCGGGACTACTCGCACCCGTCGATTATCGGCTGGTGCCCGCTGAACGAAACCGCGCAGCAACACCACGACCGGATCACGACGCTGGACGACGCAACCCGCGCCCTGTTCCTGGCGACAAAGGCGATGGACACCAGCCGCCCGGTCCTGGACACGTCGGGCTACGCGCACCGGGTGCTGGAAACCGACGTGTACGACTCGCACGATTACATTGAGGAGAAAGATTTCGCGGCGGGCTTGAAAAAGTTCACGGAGCGGCATGAGGGCACCCCGGGCTGGGCGGCGTTCACCAACCCGCACACGCCGAGCGGGTCGTCCACGAGTGCAAAAACGTGGTCCACGCCGTACCGGGGACAACCGTACTTCGTCAGCGAGTTTGGCGGCTTCCGCTGGGTCGTCGGGGACGGTGCCAGATCCGCGACGGAGAACACGCTCAACCGGAAGCAAAGTTGGGGCTACGGCGCGGACCCCGAGACCGAGGAGGAGTTTTACCACCGGTTCGAGGCGACGTGTCACGTGCTGTTGGACAACGAAAACATGTTCGGCTACTGCTACACCCAGTTGACGGACATCTACCCCGAGGAGAACGGCATCTACACGTTCGACCGACAATCCAAGTTCGATGGCGCACGTCTGCGGGCGATCCAGGAGCGGGTCGCGGCGATTGAGGCGATCAGTGGTTAGTGGTCTGTGGTTAGTGGATAGTGGATAGTGGATAGTGGATGGTGGTCGGTGTTCCGGACCGTGAACGGTTCCGCTACGCGCCTTCGGCGGACGCTCTGCGAGCGGGGAACTGGCGGCGTGAGGCTACGGGATATCCCGCACCCCGTGCGTCCGCCGCAGGCGCACAGCGGAACCGTTCACGGTCCGGAACACCGACACTAACCACTAACCACTATCCACTAACCACTATCCACAGACCACTTCCTCACGATATAATCTCCCGTAGCAGTACCACCTTGCAGAGGAGCATATATTTTGCGTTTTCGTCAGATCCATTTAGACTTCCATACGTCGGAAGCGATCCAGGGCATCGGTTCGCGGTTTTCCCGGGAACAGTTTCAGGAGATGCTACGTGTCGGGCACGTGGACAGCATCACCGTTTTTTCCAAGTGCCACCACGGATGGGCATATCATCCTTCGACGGCGAACGAGATTCACCCCCATCTTTCTTTCGACTTGCTCCGGGCGCAGATCGACGCCGCGCATGAGATCGGCGTCAAAACGCCGATCTATATTTCGGCGGGTCTCGACGAAAAGGAGGCGCGGCGGCACCCCGAATGGCTGATCCGCGACACCAACGACCGCATGAACTGGGCGGACACGTTTCTGAAGCCCGGCTACCACCAGTTCTGTTTGAATTCGCCGTACCTCGACGTGCTACTCACGCAAATCGATGAAGTCGTGCGCAACTACGGCGACGGCGACGGGATATTCCTCGACATCGTCGGGGTGCGTACCTGTCTTTGCCATACGTGCCTGGGGCAGTTGCGCGCCGCCGGGAAAGATCCGCTCAACCCCGCGCACGTCAAAGAGTTGGGCGAGCGAACGTATGCGAATTACACGCGCCGGGTGCGGGAAACGATAGATTCGGTCAAGCCGGGCTTTCCGGTGTTCCATAACGGCGGGCATATCCCGCAGGGGCGGCGCGATCTGGCGACGATGAATACGCACCTCGAACTGGAAAGCCTGCCTACCGGTGGGTGGGGCTACGACCATTTCCCGCTTTCGGCTCGGTACGCACAAAACCTGGGTATGGATTTCCTCGGCATGACCGGCAAATTTCACACCAGTTGGGGCGAGTTCGGCGGTTTCAAGCACCCGAACGCCCTGCGCTACGAAACCGCGTTGTCGCTGGCGAACGGTGCGCGTTGCTCGGTCGGCGACCAACTGCACCCGGAAGGGCTGATGGACCCGGCGACGTACGCCCTTATCGGCGCGGCGTACGCCGAAGTCGAAGTGAAGGAGCCGTGGTGTACGAATGTGACGCCGCTCGCGGATGTCGCGCTCCTTTCGCAGGAAGCCGTCGGGGTAAAGCGGAGCGGCGAGTCACAGGCGGCGCACACCGGCAAAGGGGACGCGGGTGCGGTGCGTATGCTTCTGGAAGGGAAGATCCTGTTCGATGTCGTCGATCTTGAATCGGACTTCGCCCGCTATAAAGTCGTGATCCTGCCGGATGCGATCCGCATTGGGGCGGACCTCGAAAAGAAGTTGACGGCGTTCGTCGTCGGCGGGGGCAGGGTCTTAGCGACGGGCGAATCCAACCTGAACGAAGCCGGGGACGCGTTCGTGCTCAATCTCGGCGCGAATTGGCGGGAAGCGGACCCACTCAGCCCGAACTTCTTCCGCCCCCGGTTTGCGCCGGGTCCGCTCACCCCGGACACCGCCTATGTATTTTACGCCCCGGGGCAACGTGTCACGCTTGCCGCGTTTGGCACTGCGCACGGTGAGCGGCAGGACTCCTATTTCAACCGGACGGCGGAGCATTTCTGCTCACACCAGCACACGCCTCCGGGCGAAACACGCAACGGTCCCGGCATGACCGAGGGCGCGGCGGGGATCTATATCGCATGGAACCTCTTCGACGAATACGCGGGCATGGGTAGCCTGATCGCCCGCGAAACCGTGCTGTTCGCCCTGCGCCGCCTCCTCGCCGGGCGCGAAACGTTGCAAACGAACCTGCCCGCTCAGGGTATCGTGACGTTAATGGAGCAACCCGCCGAAAGCCGGTACGTCTGCCACCTGCTTTACGCCTCCCCGGTCCGGCGCGGCAAGAATATCGAGGTGATCGAGGACATTCTGCCTATCCACGACGTTTTGGTGACGCTAAGACTGCCAAAGCCGGTTTCGGAAGTGCGCTTACAACCGCAGGATGTTACGATCCCCGTGCAACACGGCGAAGATGGCGCGGTTCAGTTCGTGGTGCCGCGATTGGAGTGCCATCAGATGGTAGTTTTGAAGTAGTTCCGTTGGCGGGGAT
>JAYULM010000322.1:0-2905 GCA_043763605.1 Armatimonadota bacterium
CTCTCTGACGCGAAGCGTCTACAGCCGAAGGCTCCCAGCGGAACCCTTCAGGGTCCGTCCCGCCGTCCGATTACCGTCCGAAGGGAAACCACCCGCCACCTAATACCCCCGCGCGTTGCGTTGTGTCTTGAATGCCGTCACGCTGGCTTCCGGTTTGGCGTCTTCGGGGGCGTTCGGCGTGACTACGAACGCTTCCTCACTCGCGCCCTCGGCGAGATAAGCGAACGAGAGGTCGATCTCTTCCGCCTTGCCATCTTTCCCGATGGTGGTGACACGGACCGAAACCTCCTCCAGAGGGAGATTCCCTGAGTTGCGTACCGTGATCGGGATCGCCCAGTGTTCGCCGTCCATTTTGCGAACGTTGACGGTATCGACACGGACGGTCACGCCCGGCTTCGCGGCGGGACTGTCCGGTTTCGTAGTCGTGAATGCGCGAAATCCCAGAAAGCCGAAAAGTACCGATACGATTAAAACCGACAGCCAGAACGTCATCCGTTCGGGTGCTGAATCGCTGCCCTTCTCCTTTTTATTTTCTGCTTCTTCGGGTTCTTTTTCGTTCGACATCTTTTACACTATCAACCTTCCCGCCGCACCGCCTATGGCTGCCGGAAGTCCCAGCGCGACGGTGATAGCCACCACAGTATAGGGCGAATTCGCTATCTCTACGCCGTGAAAGAAGCAAACGGCTGTCAAAGAGACCGCGAGTGCGACCGCGTAGGCGAGCAACGTCTCCCCGAGCGGGGACTGCAAAATGCCCGGGTCTTTCTTTCGCTCCTTCGATCCGGTGAAATCGGCGACGAAGATCATTCCATAGGAAAGTACGAGTGAGAATACCGCGATAGCGATCAGCCCGAGTGGGGATACGCGTTGCCCGATCAGCGCGATCTCTTCCGTCGGGGCGATGCTCGCGGCGAAGACGACCGAACCGGCGGCGGCGGTACCTATTTCGAGCAGGATCTTATGGCGTTTTTCGGCTTCCCGGGTTTCCGTTTTCTCTTCCTCGGATGATTGGCGGTCGTTTTTGCCGCCGTCGAATTGCGTGTTCGCGACGCTGGCACCCATCGCCAGCGGGATCGCCTCCACAGCGATCTTCGACAGGGCTTCGGATAGTGATGTTCCCGAATCGATGACGCCAAGAAGCCCCGTCAGTACGGCTGATAGCACGACGCCGATTGCTATTGCCTCCAGCGCATCTTTGACCGCCTCCAGAAGACCATTTCCTTCGCGGAATCCCGAGAAGAGATTATAGCCCACGCAGACCACGAACCCGAAGCAAAGCAGGAGCAGTATGTCGGTGGTATGGAACGTCGTCGCTACCTGCCACATCTCCATCGTATACACGAGCGGCACCCCGATGATCGCCGCCCCGCCGACGCCACGCATCAGATCCCGTATTTCGTCTTTCCACGTATGTTCGTCGGGTGTGGAATCATCTTTATTCTGTTCGCTTGCCACAGGACTACTGTACCCCAACACCCAACACCCAACACCTAACACCTGACAGGGTACAATACTGCATGACGACTGACTCGAACCGCGCCCGAAGCGCGGCACTTTTTACCCGCGCGAACGCGGTGATCCCCGGAGGGGTGAACTCCCCCGTGCGTGCCTTTCGCTCCGTGGGCGGCGATCCGCTCTTTATCGAACGCGGCGAGGGCGCGTACCTCGTCGATGTGGACGGCAACCGATATTTGGATCTGGTCGGTTCGTGGGGACCGCTGATCTTCGGTCACGCCGACCCGGCGATCCTGTCCGCGATCACCGAAGCGATGGCGCGCGGGACGACGTTCGGGGCGTCCACGGAAGCCGAAGTGCTTTTCGCGGAGGAAATACGCGACGCGGTACCGGGCGTGGAGAAAGTGCGGCTGGTATCGTCGGGGACGGAAGCGGCGATGAGTTTTCTGCGCGTCGCGCGCGGATATACCGGCAAGAACAAGATTGTCAAGTTCGAGGGGTGCTATCACGGGCACAGCGACGGATTGCTCGCGAAGGCGGGGAGCGGGCTGGCGACGTTCGGTCTGCCGGATTCGGCAGGCGTACCGCCCGGTGTCACTGCGGGCACACTGACGCTCCCGTACAACGACCTGGACGCCGTCGCGACGCTTCTGGAAGCGGACGATGACATCGCCGCGATTGCGCTGGAGGTGGTCGCGGGCAATATGGGCTGTATCGCGCCCGCACCCGGCTTTCTACAGGGTTTGCGCGCCCTGACCCGCGAACATGGCGTGTTGCTTCTCTTCGACGAAGTAATGACCGGGTTTCGTCTCGCCTACGGCGGCGCGCAGGAGCGGTTCGGGGTAACGCCGGATCTGTGCGCACTCGGGAAAATCGTCGGTGGGGGACTGCCGCTCGCCGCCTACGGCGGGCGCGCCGACATAATGGACTGCGTCGCCCCGGTCGGTCCCGTCTATCAGGCGGGGACGCTCTCCGGAAACCCGCTCGCGGTCGCCGCCGGGCGTGCGATGCTGAGGAAACTGCGCGAACAACCGCCGTACGAATATCTGGAAACCCAGGTGACGCTTCTCTGCGAACGGCTCCGCGAATCTGCCAAACGGGCTGGCGTCCCGGTGACGGTGAACCAGGTCGGGTCGATGTTCACGGTGTTTTTCACGGACCAGTCGGTGACGGATTACGCCTCGGCGAAAACCTCCGACACCGAGCGGTTCGGTCGTTTCTTCCGCGCGATGCTCAATCGGGGCGTGTACCTGCCGCCGTCACAGTTCGAAGCCGCGTTCGCGTCCGCCGCGATCACGCCGGAAGAGTACGAGCGCATCGCGAACGTTGCCGACGAAGTTTTCGACACATTGCAGGGCGATTGCATTATCGCTCTCTCGGTTGAAACGCGTATATAATCGCGGGTTGAAACCCACGTCTGCGGTCAACTTCGTTGCCGAACGTCCTCCGG
>JAYULM010000323.1:0-2893 GCA_043763605.1 Armatimonadota bacterium
TGATAAAGTTCACTTGCACATCATGTTCGGGATTATTGCTCTGTTTGCCGACCAGCTATTAAAACCGTTGGGGACATAGCTATTTTTGAAACTACCTCATCTTTTCGACACCATGCCGATTGCGGTAATGGAAAGCGTGAGGCGTCAGCGCGCGGCACTCACTAAACCGGTGCGTTCTGTGGAAGAGCATATGGAGACCCTGGAGCGTTGCGGCGTACCGCGCTTCGCGGACCGTCTCCGGACGTTCACCGCCGACTTGTGACTGCTACCTTTCATGTCCGCCCGCTATCGCGCACGAACACCTCGGCGGGGCGCGTGTTCCTCCCCGGCAACCGCATCACTTGGCGTGTACCGTCCCTGTCCCTTATCTGAAACAGCGGGTTCCGATTCATCTCCTTCACACGAGGCAATCACTTTTTGTCGGGAAAGAAGTAACGCGCCAGTACGAACTTATAGTTTTTCCTGCGGCTCGCGTCCGATTTGTAAAAACTGCCATTACCCCGATACGCGCCAGTAAAACAGGTACCAGTTTCCACCGATGGATCGGAACGCTTCGCCTTTGTACCCCGCGTTCCATTTGTCCGCGCTACACCCCCCCTTGCCGCAATCGTCCAGGTTCTGGAACAGCGGTTTCGGCGGGGTTTTGGAATAGAGGTAGCCTTTTAGAACGGTGCTCGAAATCGCGGAACCGGCTACCCAAGAATTAAACCGGATTTCCGTACCACGTTCGTCCGCCGAAAATCCACGCTTCGTGTCTGCGGACGCGAGGAGACGCCGGTATTCGCTGATCCGTGCGCCTGAGACGTTTATCTTCGTCGTATCGCCGGGTGCCGTCCAGTTTTCATCGACGCGTGTCAAGCCTTTGTCGGCACGTGCCATTTTCGCCAGAGTGTTGAACGTGGATCGGTGGCGTTGAAAATGGGCGACCAGTTCCCGGTCGGAGGGCGGCTTCTCCAGGAGGAATATACCCCAACCCATCGCGGCGATCAGCGCGGGGATGCCGAGCACGATACCTGCCGCGACGGTTCTTTTATGCCGCACCGGTTCTCGAAGCGTGCCGCTCTGGAAGAAGCGCAACGCCCTGAGTCCGCCCCAAACCCCCGCACCCGCGCCCGTGAGCAATCCCAAAGGCGCGGCGAAAATGAGAACGAAACTCGCCGCCAGCGTATTGTTTCCTGATGAGGCGGTCGCACATAGGACGGCGGCGACAAGACCCACGACCGCGCCCACGACACCGCCGAGGATGCCGCTACCTACAGCGGGCGCGTTTCGCACCCGCGTTACGCATTCCGCAGCCGCGCCGGGAGCCGGTCCTGCCGGATCACGTCGTCTAACGTCTCGCGCTCCACGACCACGTCCGCCTGCCCGTCGCGCACGAACACCACGGCGGGGCGCGTGAACCGGTTGTAGTTCGACGCCATCGCCTGGTTGTATGCCCCGGTCGTCTGCACGGCGAGCAGATCGCCCGCATCGGTGTCCCCGAGCGGCAGATCCCAGATCAGAATATCGGTCTCGCAGTGCTTCCCGGCAATCGTCACCGTCTTGTCGCGCGGCTGACCCGCGCGGTTCGCGACCATCGCCGAATACACCGCGTCGTAGAGTTGCGGGCGCGGGTTATCGCTCATGCCGCCGTCCACGGAAACATAGAACCGCTCGCCCGGCGCGTCCGGGAGCATGACGCGTTTCGTGTGCCCAATGGTGTAAAGCGTCGTGCCCGCTTCCGCCACCAGTGTCCGCCCCGGCTCCTGCCACAGGCGCGGCAACGGCAGACCGTGCTTCTCCAACTCGAAAACCAACTTGCCGACAATCAGTTTCGCGAATTCTTCGTATGACGGCGGGTCGTGCGACTCCAGATAGCGCACCCCGAGACCGCCGCCGATGTCCAGGTCTTCGACGGTAAACCCGGTCGTTTTCTTTATTTCGGCGAGGAACGCGCACATGACTTCAATCGCCTGCTCGTGCGTGTGCGGGTCCAGCAGTTGCGAGCCGATGTGGCAGTGAATCCCGGTCAACTCGACGCCGGGCAGGTCGCGCAACGCTTCCGTGACGGCGGCGAGCGCGGACCCTTCGCTGATGTTGATGCCGAACTTCGTGTCTTCCTGCCCGGTGCGGATACGGCGGTGCGTCTTCGGGTCGATCCCCGGCGTCACCCGGATCAGAATTGCTTGCCGCATCCCGCGCGCCACCGCCATCGCCGACAGGCGGCGCAACTCGAAAAAGTTGTCCACGACGAAGCGACCGATCCCGGCGTCCAACCCCATCGCCAGTTCCGCGTCGGACTTGTTGTTGCCGTGCATCAGGATACGTTCGGCGGGGAACCCGGCACTCAGCGCGGTGTGCAACTCCCCGGCGGACGCCACGTCCAGCCCCAAGCCTTCCTCATCGATCAGCCGCGCCATCGCCTGGATCAGGAACGCTTTCCCGGCATAGGTGACTTTGCTGACGCCGGGGTAGGCGTCCGCGAACGCCGCGACGTAGCGGCGGCAGTTGTCGCGCACCGCCTGCTCGTCCATCACATAAAGCGGCGTCCCGAACTGTTCCGCGAGTTCGACGGTATCGCACCCGCCGATTTCCAGATGCCCGCGATCATTGACGTGTTGTGTTCCGAGTAGCATAATAAGTGATTCGAACCAATCTACATGACAGCAAAACGCGGCAACCGCACGATAGCCGGTTGCCGCGATTAATATCTCATATTGTAACCCCAACGTGGCGGACCTGTCAAATCGGTGCTGTGTTTTCTCCGCCCCGTTTTCCTCCCTTCTCTCCCTCGCCTCTCACCCCCCAACCCCCTCTCTCATCGGAATGAAAGAGGGGGAGTCCGAGATAGTAAGGCGGTCCCGCTTGTCGGGCGGTTCGGGAAACGGGGGACGTTCCGCCTCGGGACTCCCCC
>JAYULM010000324.1:0-10243 GCA_043763605.1 Armatimonadota bacterium
TATCGACACTGCGTAAGCAAGGCATCGCCGTATTACCCGCGTTGAGAAGTGTCTTCATGGGGCAACCAGTTATGCCAGCACTCACTGCTGTGTAGTTACTCACCGACAATGATCGATGCGGTATCCCATAAGGCATCAAGGTGCGATATGTCATGGACAGTCAAATCGGGGCGGTCGCGGCGAACTTCCGCCGCCAGAAGTTCGCAATTCTCACGGAAAAGCCCGAAGGCGGAACGTAATCACTCTCTCTCATCTTTGTGTTGATCGTGTTCACGTTCGGCAAGGGCAAATTTCCACAAATGGCAACTCGACACCGAACTTGGCAATGCGCTCATCTCAGATCTCCTCCAGCAATGGTACTACATTGGAAAGTAGCCAAACTATCTACCAATTCTCTTGGCGTCACCAAATCCCCTTCTCTGCACGCTGATATGATAGTTCCGTTGCCCTCGTCTCTGTGGGCACCTGCCGCCTAATCGACCACTACCCCGGCTCTGGATAACACTTGCCATAATGCTCCTACCCACCGACACTTGTCGTTGAGAGGGAGAAGTGATTCACCCCACTACGCGTCGAATGACGGGAACCATAACCCCCAAACGCGGTATACTATCCCGTTATGGCGTTAAGTTTACCTGTTGCAAGTCACGAACCGCATTTGTCGCCCGTCACCGCCGAGCGTCGGCGGCGGAAGAATATCGTCACCGCGATTGAACCGGGGACGGCGGGAGAGGAAGCCGGTTTTTTGATCGGTGACCGCGTGCTGGCTGTCAACGGCGAGCCGCTCCGCGACATCGTGGACTGGAAGTTTAACGTCGCGGGTGAGTCGGCGGACGTGACGTTCGAGCGGGATGGAGAGATCGCCCCGCGCACGGTACGCATCGCCAAAGGCTACGACGAGGATTTAGGCTTGCGCTTCGAGGACGACCTGTTCGACTCGATCCACATCTGCAAGAACAAGTGCGTCTTCTGCTTCCTGTACCAGCAACCGAAGGGGTTGCGCCCGAGCCTGTATATCAAGGACGACGATTACCGGCTGTCGTTCCTGCACGGAAACTACGTCACGCTGACGAACCTCAAACCCGGCGAACTGGACCGTATCTGCGCCCAGAAACTGTCGCCGATGTATGTTTCGGTACACGCGACCGACCCGGACGTGCGCGGCAAGATGCTCGGGCGCAAGCAAGCCGAGCCGATCCTGCCGATTCTGGAGCGACTCGCGGACGCCCGCATCCAGTTTCACGGTCAGGTCGTCCTTTGCCCCGGTTACAACGACGGCGCGGCACTGGAGCAGACGATTACCGAACTCGCCGCCCTGCATCCCGAAGCGCGCGGCACGTACGGCGGGATGGTTTCGCTCGCCGTGGTGCCTATCGGGATCACGCAGTTCCGCGACCGGCTCGCCCCGGTGACGGTGGTTTCGCCGGAGTACGCGGGCGAACTGCTGGACTACGCCGAAACGTTCCGCGAGCGGTTCCGCAAGACGCTCAAGACCCGGTTCATGTATCTGTCGGACGAGTTTTATCTGGCGTCGAAACGCCCGATCCCGACCCGCGCTGAGTACGAGGGCTTTCCACAGTTGGAAGACGGCATCGGGCTGGTGCGCCTGTTTTTGGACGATCTGGCGAAGTTGGAAAAGAAACTGCCCGCGCGTGTCGAAACCCCGCGTTCGTTTACGCTCGTGACGGGCGAGGCGGCGTCGCATCTGGTACAGGCACTCGCGGACACGCTCAATCGTGTCGAGAACCTGTCGGTGAACGTTTGCACGGTGCATAATCACTTCTTCAAGGGCAACATCAATATCGCCGGTCTGATCGTCGGCAAGGACATCGTTTCCGCGCTGGAAAACTTCCCGGTCGGCGATCAGGTGATCATCCCATCCGTGATGCTCCGCGACGGCGAGCGGGTGTTTTTGGATGAGATGTCGGTGGACACGCTCTCGGAACGGCTCGGGAAGATCGTCCTACCGGTAGAGCGAACCCCGACCGCCGCCGCGAACGCGATGTTGAATTAGGTGGCGAGTGTATGTTTTCATTCCTACGGAATTTTTTTGTCCGCACAACTGAATCAGCAGTCGAGGTACCAGGGGAACGCTTTCTCATCACCTTCCCGCCGCAGAGAAACATCTCACAGGTTCTCTCAGAGCATCGGGAAATGTTTCGCAACAGTTTAGTCGGTACCTGGGTATCGCGGACGGGGACGTTTTCCCTGATGGGGGAGCGGATGGTGATTTATCCGAATCAGACGGGACGGTTTGACACCTATAGTGGTTCAGGAGATGCCACAACATATTTCGACTGGGAACAGGCAGGAGATTACCACGTTCGGTTTCGAGTAACAGGTTTCACGGACTACGAACCCGACGTTAGCACCGAAGATTCGGAAGACGAACCCGAGGAATGGTGCGAAATACATTACCACTTTACTATCACCGCTACGGATGTAGCAGATTTCGTCGTTATTGGTCAGATTTTACCGGATGGTACTTCACACGATACTTTCTGGGGATCCCTTTTTCATCTTGGCTACAGAGGTGAACCGGAAGACGGGTAGTGCAACTCCGTTTGTTGAAGCCCTGTGTTTCGACGTGCCCAAGCGATATTATTAAGGTGGAATGGAGGGAGCCATCAAGCGATGAATAATGTTACCGAAAATCCGGCGAAGGAGCCGTTCGTTTTCCCCGAGCCGACCCTGTCCGACCAAGAGTTCGCCGAATTGATGGAATACATCCAGCGGCGCAAGGACGACTCGGAGTATGTCGCCTATCTGCAGCGTGGACGTGTCGCCTCTGAAGAGTACCGCCGCGAAGTGAACGAGCAGGAGCGGCGTTGGCTGGACAGTGAGCCTGCAGGCACCGGGACTGCTGCCGCGAGTGTCATGTTGAACTGACCTTCACGCCGCCATGCCGCTTCGGACGGGTGATGAATCACGCCGCCTAGACGCCTTCGGCGGGTCGTCCCTACGGGACGGGGGACGCGACGCGCGACACGACGCCCCGAATGATGCAAACTACCGCACGATTGATGCGTCCCGTAGGGACGACCCGCCGAAGGCGTCTAGGCGGCGTGATTCATCACCCGTCCGAAGCGCGAACGATTCATTACCCGGCACTCATAATCACCCGATACTCAGAACCCACCGTCACGGCTTGACGATACCCTGCCGGAACGCGTACACCGCCGCCTGCGTGCGGTCGGCGAGTTGCAACTTGCCGAGGATGTTGGAGACGTGCGACTTCACCGTTTTCTCGCTGACGAAGAGTTGACCCGCGATTTCGGCGTTCGAGATGCCGGTGGCGATCAGGCGTAGCACCTCGATCTCGCGCGTGGTCAGGGGCGGCTCGGACGCGGTTCGGTCGCCGGGTTTGTTTCCGCCGCCGCCGTTCTCGGTGTCGCCGTGCAACGCCCCGATCACCTGCGCCGCGACGCGCGGGTGCAGGACCACGTCGCCACGTGCCGCCTTGCGGATCGCGTCCGCCAACTCCTCCGCGCCGACATCCTTGAGCAGGTATGACAGCGCGCCCGAGCGCAGGGCGGGCAGGACGTGCGCGTCGTCGTGGTACGACGTGAGCAGTATCACCTGCGAGCGCGGGCTGATCGCTTTCAGGCGGCGCGTGGTTTCCACGCCGTCCATGCCGGGCATCAACAGGTCCATCAGCACCACGTCCGGCGCGGATTCGCTCGCCTGCCGCAGGGCTTCTTCGCCGGATGCTGCGTCGCCGACTACCTCGATGTCGGGTTGCGTTTGCAGAAAGGCGCGTACGCCCTGCCGTACCAGCGCGTGGTCATCGACGAGCAAAACGGTGATCGGTTCATTCAAGCGGCATCCTCCATCGCTGCGGTGACGTAGCGCACTTCGATACGGGTTCCCGCCCCCGGCGCGCTTTGCAGAAGGAAACGCCCGCCCGGCAGACTTTCCGCCCGTTCGCGCATCGTGGAAAGCCCCATTCCCCCGCGCCGCCGCGCCCGCCCGTGCTCGAAACCGCGCCCGTTGTCGGACACCGAAAGCGTGACCTGACCGGTGGCGCGGTCGCCGTTCAGGAAAACACGCGCCGTAGTCGCCGCGCTGTGGCGGGCGGAGTTCGCCAGGGCTTCGCGCACGACGCAAAGCAACTCGGTCGCGTGCGCTTCCGGCAGGGGGAACAGTTCGCTCGCCAGAAACTCGCCCGCGATCCCGGTCCGCCGCGACCAGTCGGCGACTTCCTTTTCGATACGCTCGGGCAGGCGTGTGCCGTCGCCGGTCAGCGGGCGCAATTCGCGTAGCAGGTCGGTCAGTTCGGTTTGCGCCTGACGGATCAGGGTTTCGGCTTCCCCCAGCGGGGCGAGCGCGGCTTCGGGGTTTCGCGTCGCCAGGGCGCGGGCGGTGGCAATCTGAAGTCCGGCGGCGAAAACCTGCTGTTTCACCGTGTCATGCAGATCGCGGGCGAGCCGGTGCCGCTCCTGTACGGTGGCGACTTCGCGCCGCAGGACGAACAAATCGCCCAACTCCTTCGCCATCCGGTTCAGGCGGCGGGCGAGTAGCGACAGTTCGTCGCCGCCGGTGTCGGGCGCGGTCGCCTGCAGGTCGCCCCGCGCCCAGGCGTCGGCGGCGCGGGCGATGCCGCCGATTCGGGCACTCACCCGCCGCGCCGTGACCGCGCCGACGATGAAGCCGACCACGCAGGAAAAGAATGTGATGATGATCAGTTGCGGCTGGAGGACGACCCCGAAAGCGCATGCTAACTCCTCTAGCGGCGTGGAGCGAAAGTACACAACTCCCAGGACCGGGGGAGAATCACCGTCCATGATAGGCACCGCCGCCGCCAGATGGCCGCTGACCGTGCGCTTCGCCATCCGTCCGGCGGTGTTCTCGCCGCGCAACGCGCGGGCGAGAAGTTCAGATTCGTCAGGCGGCAGTCGCTCCCGCAAGGAGATGCCGGCCACTATTTTCGGATGTCGCGGGTTCGTCTGCCGGACGATCACCTTGCCGCGCGAGTCGGTGACGCACAACAGGTCGTTCCCGCCCTGCAATGCGATCTCGGCATTGAATCGTGCGCCGACCGGACGGGCGATGGCTTGGTAATCCATGAGCCTTTGTAACTCCGCGACCGGATACGGCTTCCGTCGAAACAGGTCCACGTGTATCCGTACCTCTTTCCGTATGTCGGTCGCGGTTTCGATCAGGAGGTTTTCGTCCCAGAATATCATCGCGCTCCAGAGCAGGATGAGGATCATTTCCGCGACCAGCGTAACGAGCACGGTGATGCCCATATACGAGAGCGTCAACTGCCACTGCAGGCGGCGGAGCGGGTTCGCCGGGAGTAGCGCGGACGCTTCTTCGCGGGGACGTTTGGAAAAAGGAAAGAGGCGAGCCATCGGGTTGTGCGCTCATTGTATGGGTTTCTGCCCGACACCACCACCCACCCCGGTCGGATTTCGTCTCCGTCTGCAGATGGATATAAAGCGGGTTCGTTTTCGGTCTCGCGGCGGGGGGCATTTCCACCCCTCGCCCGATGTTAAGCCGCTTGCCCGGCGTTACAATTTTCTCGTTCGCCAGATATTCAAGGGGCGGACGAGGAGGACAGGAATGCGTGTTCTATTTTTTGTTGCTTTGAGGATACTTTCGTCTATATCAGCAAGTCCCGCACAGACCGAGACCTCTGTGCCGGTCGAGCCCGCGCCACCGGTGGTCTTCAATGACGAAAAACCCGAGATTGAGGAAGAGGAATAATGATGCGGCTTTCATTTTTATTTGGTGCGACACTTATTCTGGGGGCGGGTACTTGCCCCCCGGTTTTCGCACAAACCGAAACCCCCGTGCAGACGGAATCTCCCTCTCCGGGGGCGGCGGACGAAACCACTACGCTGGACACGAAGGAAGAGCCCGAGCCGCGCGTCCTTCTCGGCGGGTTGCTACGAATACCGGCGCGGGGGCAACATCTCCGTCCGGGTGTCGATTGTGCGATGTTCGCTCCGACGAGCCGCGCGATGCGGGATCGCTTCGGTGGTTCGTGGCAAGGGGGCGGATTCGGGTTTGGGCGAGTCGAGGTTCCCCAGGCGAAGAGTGTGCTCGATACTGAAGCCGGCTGGCTGAGTTCGTCCAAAGGGAGTAATCGGATCATTATGATACCGCTCGGGCTCCGGTGGCGCACGGCGTTCGGCGCGAGCAACAATCGCCCCTTCTTCGGCGTCGGCGGGGGGCTTCTCGTTACCGAAACGCGCGTTCCCGAGGAAAACCTGCCGTCCCGGTGGCGCGGCGGGGCGACCGGCTCGGCGTTCGCCGGGATCGCGTTCGGCGGCAACGGCTCGGCGCAGATCGGGTACCGCTGGGCGGACCGAATCCGTGGGTTCGATATGTCGGGCACCAGCCTGGATTTCTCGGTGCGATTTTGAAACGCGGAATTTGCAGGAGGAAGCTATGACAGGTATTTTTTGGGAAGATCATCGTGGTCCGTTATTACGGCAGGCGTATCGATTGGTGCGCAACGTCGCCGACGCGCAGGATCTGGTACAGGACACGTTCTTGCGGGCATACGTCCGGCAGGAACAACAGCGCGACCCCGGCGCGACGCTGGCATGGCTACGCTCGATTCTGTACAGCGTTTTCTGTAACCGATGTACCCGGCAGCGGCGGCGCGGCGAGCGCGACCTCCCGCTGGACCTGCTACCGGAGAAGTCCCCCGAATTGCGGAGCGGACGGCGCGAAGAGGACCCCGAACGTGCCACATTGAACGGGGAAATGGGCGTAGCCGTACACGCGGCTATCGCAAAACTGCCCGCGAACTATCGCGAGTGCTTGCTACTCTGCGATGTGGAAGGACTCTGCTACAACGCGACCGCCGCACGGCTGAATGTCACGCTCCCGGTGGTCAAATCCCGACTGCATCGCGCCCGTCGCCGTGTTCGCACGCTACTGGAATCACAGGGATACGGAAACTGATATGCCCGACACAAAATTTGCGGCGGCTTTCGCCGCGATATTTGCGGTTTCTCGTTGCGCGGACGGTAACGCGTTCGCGCAGTCGCAGCCGGGCTACACGTTCCAGGTCACGGTGCGCAGTGAAGCCGGAAAAAAGTGAGTGACCCGCCCCTCGTGTTCAAAGCGAGTGTCGCCGGAAAAAATGGGCGCGTCGACGTGGTCCAGGGTGACAAGCAGTACAAGACCGGCGATTACCTGCTGACGTCCGACGGCGGCGAAACGTTCTGGATCGTGTCGGTGAAGAAGAAGGAGGCGACGCGGTTCACGACCGAGAAGTTACGCAAAGAAGGCAGCAAGGAGAAGTTCAACCTGTCCGATATTTCGCTGTCGCCGCCCGCCGCGTCCGGCGCGGGGGAGGCGGTCGGCGGCGTCGTTACGAATCAATTCCGTACGGCACGGGACTACCGAATCGTCGCGCGCGAACTGTTCTTTTCGGTCAACATCGCGGTTTCCGAAACGTGGGACTTCCAGATCGCCAGGGACGCCGCGAACCTGCCGTCGTTCAACCCGGTGATCTCGCTCCTCGCCCTGCAGAACAGCGCGGTCCTTTTCAAGCACGACGCCTTCGCCACGGGCGGCTACCGGAACACGGTGCCGAAAGGGTTCGCGCTACGGGTGGTCGCGGAGGGGGTGTCCACGGAAGGCAGGAAAAAAGAGCGGGAGGTTTCGGTGATCACTTGCGACACACCGGTCGCCGCGCCGCAACCGCCGTCGCTGTTCGCGCTCGGAGAGGGCATTCGGCGAAAGGAGTGAGCGGAATAAACCTCGCAAAATCCCCCCAATTACTTCCGCGTATTTAAAGCGTTTCGTCCGTTGTCCGTTATAAGAAAGTCGGTCCGCCCCGCTAAATATAAGCGGTCACAATCGCCGTGCCCGAGGGCAATCTCCGCCTTTTGGTCGGCGGCGACCTTGACGGAGTCGCCGGTCGCGCAAAATTCGGGGAGGGGCGCGTGCGGCGGTCGCTCGGCGTATATCCCGTACACCCCCGGCGGCAGGGGGACGAAGAACCGCCCATTCGCGTCGGAGGTGGTTTCCGCCACTCGCCTGCTGTCGGGCGCACGCCCCACGAAGACGAGCACCTTCGCGTTCGCGCGGGCAAGCGGGAGTGGGGACACGTCGCGGAGATAATACGGCTCCTCGTAGGGACTGCCGTCCACGACGACACCCCCGATGCCAGTTCGCGTGTCTACGGAATTGCCGTCGTCTCCGCCGCCGCAACCGGTCGTCACGGACAGCACTAACAGGAAAAACACGATGAGAACACGTTTAGACATGGGATTCGCCTTTCGTGGATAAAGATAAAATACGTTCTGCATGTGTGCGGGGACTTTCATCCGACGTTCAGAGCAGATAATCAGCGCGACCGGAGAGAGACAACCCCATGCAACTGGCGTGTCCCAAAGCCACTCCTGTCATCTGGTTCGTGATAACCTCGACCACCTCACCCGTTGCACAGTAGGGCGGATCGGTGACGGACAGGGGCAGTTCGGTATAGACCGAATATCTTCCCGGTGGCAGGGCGACGAAAAACCGCCCCTCGCCGTCGGCAGTCGTCTCGGCGACCCGCTCCAATCGACCGGTGGCTCGCTCAACGACGAAGACTTTCGCGTTGGGGCGGACGGGAGGGAGCGGGGACGCCTCGCGAAGATAATATGGCTCCTGATATGGGCTGCCGTCCACGACGACACCGCCGATGCCGGTTCGCGTGTCTACGGTATTGCTGTCGCCGTTGTCGCCGCCGCCGCAACCGGGCGTCACGGACAGCGCGAGCAGGAAAAACACGATGAGAATATGGTTAAACATGGGATTCACCTTTCGTTGATAACGATTCGATGCCAAAAAAGAAACATCCTGCAAAAAAATAGAGAAATTCGCCGCATCGGGGCAAGAAGGAAACGGAAAAAAACGCCCCGCGAGATTTTCGCGGGGCGTTTGCCGGTTTGTCGCCGGTGATAAGGGTGTCTTAGAAACTGTAATCGGCGTACTGCCAAAATCCGCCATCGGTCAGGTTCATCTGAATGTGTACCCGGTGCGCGTTGCCGTCGATGAGATTCCAGAACGCGCAGGTCTGTCCGTTGGTGCCCGTGCCGAGTCCCGTCGGTCGCCAGTTCGTGTAGCCGAACATGTGACTGACTTCGGGATTGCCGATGTTGTTCGCGTCGTAGGTCGAGATGATCGCCTTGCCAGCGTTGAGGGGACTGTTCGGTTGGGCAACCGTATCCTGGTTGGTGAACATTATGTGAACCTTCCCATCGCCACGAACAGCGATGTCTCTGGGAAAGAAGCCTGCCTGACGTTGTCCGTTGAGGATCGGGTACAGAATCAGTGTCGAAGTCGCCTCCACCGTCCCGTCCGGTCGGACACGCCACACATACGCGCCGCTATCTACGCTCGCCCAGAGTACGTACACCGTGTTGTTGGGACCGGGGGCGATGGCTTTGGCATGCCAGTTCGGGCTTGGTCCGTACGAGTGTTGCCCCTGCCAGTTGCGGTTGGCGTCCATATAGCTCAGGTGCATGTAGCCGTTGTTGCCTGCCCAGAGCAGGTACGTTGAATTCTGATTCGTCGCCGCCATGTCCACACAGCGGTAGCCCGGTTTCTCGATATACCGGTTCGCCACTTCAGAGCCGGACGGCATCTGGTTGCCGTTCCCACCAATGCCAGCGACAAACCGGATCGACGCTTTTCCGGCGTTGTTAAACGGGTCAGTGTTGGTCCAGAGCAAACGCGTGATGCCATCACTGCCGATACTCAAAGCCGTGCTGAAGAACTCTCGTGAACCCGCCGGGTCCGAGTTATGCCAGCCGCCGTTTCGGCTGTTATTAACAGGTTGAGGCAGGATGCGATCTATAGTCCCGAAGAAGGTACTACCTGAAGTAGTATAGGCGCGGTTGAATAGAGCCTGTACGGTACCGCCCGCCTCGAACGTCACATCCATAGATTTGAAAGGGGCACCGTAGACAGCCACAGCACCCTGTATGTCGTTGTCGCTCAGGTGCGTCCCTTTGCCCATCAGGTTGTTGAGGTTCGGGTGATACTTGGGTTGTTTCACCTCTATAACTGGTCGATTATCTATACTAAACTTGTCGCTAACAGACTTATAGTGCATAATCGACTGGAAATCATAAAGCGATCTGTTCTGCACACTCAGAACTGGCAATGGTTCGAACTGAATCTTAGCCGAATCTCTTAAGACTTGATGCGGAATTAGGGTAAACTGTCTCATGCTCAATGTTTCTAAGTTGCGTCGCCATCCGCGTCATTTCCACTCGTTCACCGGGTTGAG
>JAYULM010000325.1:0-2881 GCA_043763605.1 Armatimonadota bacterium
AACCCGGTGAACGAGTGGAAATGACGCGGATGGCGACGCAACTTAGAAACATTGAGCATGAGACAGTTTACCCTAATTCCGCATCAAGTCTTTACAATAGGAGGCATGAGGCAAAGCGGAACGGCACCGATACTGGTTACGGGTGCGACCGGGTTCGTCGGCACTCGCTTGGCGCGGGAACTACTGCGGCGGGGCGAGAGCGTTCGCGCGTTCGGGCGAAACCGCGACGTGCTGGACGCGCTGGCGGGGGCGGGCGCGGAAGTGGCGTCGGGCGATTTGCGCGACGCCGACGCCGTCCGCGCGGCGTGTCGCGGGGTCCACGTGGTGTATCATGTCGGGGCGTTCTCGGCACCCTGGGGCGATGCACGGGAATTTGAAGCCGTCAATGTCGGCGGGACGCGCAATGTTCTGGACGGTTGCCGCGCGGCGGGCGTGGAGCGCGTCGTTTATGTTTCCTCGCCGTCCGTAACGTTCGACGGCGGCGACTGCGTCCGGCAGACCGAGTCCGCGCCGTATCCGGTCCGATTTGCTTCCACCTACTCGCGCACCAAGAAGGAGGGTGAGGACTTAGTCGGCGCGGCGCGCGGCGACCTCGAAACCGTGATCGTGCGCCCGAAAGCGGTCTTCGGTCCCGGAGACACGTCGCTGTTGCCACGCCTGTTACGTGCCGCCCGTGCGAAACGGTTGCCGCAGATCGGGACCGGCGACAACCGCGTCGATCTAACCTATGTGGACAACGTCGTCCACGCCCTGCTCCTTGCCGGGGAATCGCAGGCGGCGGTCGGCAACACGTACACTGTCACGAACGGCGACCCCGGCGCGGACGCTCCCTGCCTCTGGGGGGTCATCGGTCATGTTCTGGCGTCACTCCGCTTGCCCGCGATACAGCGCACCGTCCCTTTGTCAGTAGCGCTCGCACTCGCGGGAAGCGCGGAAGCGATGGCGAAAATCACCGGGCGGGAGCCGTTCCTGACGCGCTATTCGGCGTCGATCCTTGCCCGCACCCAGACCTACGATAATTCCGCCGCCCGCCGCGATCTTGGCTACGCCCCGGTCGCCTCGTTCGCCGACGGACTGGAACGTACCATCGCCGCCTTCCGGGACGCACACGGAGACGCCGCGTGATCACCGAATGGCATCTGCTCGATACGGGGTTCTGCACGGTACGGGAGCGGATCGCCTACGGCACGGGAAGCGGCGTCGCTTTCTGTAACGCCGTGTGCGCCCTGCTCCGGCACCGGACGCGCGGCTGGCTCCTTTTCGACACGGGGTACGCGCCGCGTGTGCTGGACGCGACGCAATCGTTCCCCTACCGCCTGTACCGGATGGTGACGCCGCTCTATCTGCGCGAAATGGACACCGCCGCCCGCCGCATCGCCTGCCACGGATTGACACCCGGCGACATCGAAACCGTGATCGTGTCGCACTTCCACGCGGATCATATCGGCGGGCTGCGGGATTTCGGCTCGGCGCGGTTCGTCGCGTCACGGGTCGCGTTCGAGGCGGTCAACGGTCGGACCGGTTTTGACGCCCTCCGACGCGCCTTTCTGCCGCCGCTCCTGCCCGCCGACTTCGCGTGCCGCACGACATGGTCGGAATCGTTGCGCCCCGGCGACTCCTTGCCGCACCTCGGCAAAACGCGGGACCTGTTCGGCGACGGATCGTGCGTTCTCGTGCCCCTCCCCGGTCACGCGCACGGGCAGTTGGGCTTGCTGGCACGGACGGTGCGCGAGGAGACCCTGTTTTTCGTCGCCGATGCGACGTACTCGGCACGGGCGATCCGGAAAAACACGCCGTTCCACCCGGCGACCCGTTTTTTCACCGACGACACCCGCGCAGCCCTCACAACATTGAATACCCTGCATGCGTATCATCACGCTCACCCCGAAACCCTGTTGTTGCCGACGCACTGCCCGGAGGTGTACGCCCGATGCGCTCCGTAAACCCGCTGACTGTTTACCATTTCTTTCGCGCCGGTTGGGCGATGCGTTCCTTGCGCGATGATGGACTGCGCCGTTATCGGGACGAACGTGCGCGCCGTATTGTCGCGTACGCCGCGAAACACAGCCCGTTCTATCGACAGCACTGGGACGGATACGACTTAGCGGATTGGGTCAACCTGCCTACCGTGGACAAAGCCGCGATGATGGCAAATTTCGACACGTTCAACACGCGCGGTGTAACGAAAGACGAGACGTTCGCGGTCGCGCTGCATGCCGAGCGGAGCCGCGATTTCGCCCCGACCGTGCGCCGCGACGTGACGGTCGGTCTGTCCAGTGGGACGAGCGGACACCGGGGCGCGTTTTTAGTCTCGCGGTCCGAAACCGCGATGTGGGCGGGGACCGTTCTGCAACGCGTCCTGCACCGGATTCCCCGCCCCGGCTACCGCGTCGCGTTCTTCCTCCGCTCCAACAGCAACCTGTACGAGCGGGTCGGCGGGCGCGTCCGGTTCCGCTGGTTCGACCTGATGACACCGATTCTCGAAGCCGTCGCCGCGCTCAACGCCTACGCGCCCGACCTGTTGGTGGGACCGCCCTCGCTCCTGCGCGCGCTCGCGGAGACGACGGAACGCGGCTTGCTCACGATCCGACCGGAGCGACTCGTCTCGGTCGCGGAAACGCTGGAGCCGCAGGACAAAGCAACCCTCGAAACCATTTTCGGCGTCCCGGTCGGGCAGGTATACCAGTGTACGGAAGGGTTCCTCGCCGCGACCTGTTCCGCCGGACGCCTGCACATGAACGAGGATCTGGTGGCGGTGCAGTACGAAGGGTTGGTGGGGGAAGAATTCGCCGCGCCCCGGAACCTCACCCCCCAGCCCCCTCTCCGTGCCGGAGAGGGGGAGTCGATGCACCGGAGGCATTTTGCTACTGCGTACCCCGTC
>JAYULM010000326.1:0-10177 GCA_043763605.1 Armatimonadota bacterium
GCATCCGGCATTGATCTTTCGCTTGTCCCCCTCGTTTTCGGCGCGGGGACGCCGGTCTGCACGGTGCGCGTGGACGAGACCGGCGAGCGATTTATGAGCGGACGAGGTTTCCAGGAAGTCACCGCGCCGAAACTCGAAACGATACTTTCCCGATTCGCCGACCGCCCGCTCTTCACGGTGGACCCGAATCTGGGCGAAAACGCAATCGAGGCGACGCTTGCCGCCGCGGATGCGGGATGCGCAGTTGTCTCGATGGACTGCGCGCACCTTCCCGATGTTCTCGCGGCGTCCGAAATCGCCGTCACTTCGTCGGAGTGGGTTTCTCGACTGTCGTTGGGTTCGACGCCTGCGGCACTGCGTCATATGGTATCGGGCGGTGCGAAACTCGCGGTTGTGACAGAGGGTGTCAAAGGGGGCGAGTGCCTGCGTAGCGGCGAAGTTCAGTCGTGGCGATTCCCCGCCGCAGTACCGCCTTCGCCCATTCTTGACACGACCGGCGCGGGAGACACATTCCGTGCGATGCTGTGTTACTGCCTGAACCTGCGGTTGACGTACGGGCAGGAACGTTCCGATTTCTCGGACACAACGTTCGTTCGTTTCGCGTCCGCCGCCGCCGCGCTCCATTGCACCATTCTCGGCGGTGGGAGCCGGTTTCCGGTCGAGACGGTCAACGGATTGGCTTCGCGTGTTGGCGTCAGGCAACTCTGAAATCGCGCGTCATTTCAGTCGAATACGTACGTCTTATTGCCGTTGACCACGATCCGGTGTTCGCAGTGCCAGCGCACCGCACGGGACAGGACCGATCTTTCCACGTCGCGCCCCTTCTGAACCAGATCGTCCAATCCGTCGCGGTGCGTGATCCGGATAACGTCCTGCTCGATGATCGGACCATCGTCCAGAACTTCCGTCACATAGTGCGCCGTTGCGCCGATCAGTTTTACACCCCGCTCGAACGCCTGATGATACGGCTTCGCCCCGATGAACGCGGGCAGAAACGAGTGATGGATGTTGATAATACGCTGGGGAAATCGGGCGACGAACTCCGGCGAAAGTATCTGCATATAGCGGGCGAGCACGATCAAATCCGCGCCGTGTTCTTCGGCGGCGGCGATCTGTCGTGCTTCGGCACCCGGCTTGTCGTCTTTGGGTACCGGGATATGCAGAAACGGGACGTTGTGATACTGTGCGAGCGGTCGGTTGTCGTCGTGGTTCCCGATCACGACCGCGATCTCACACGGAATCTCCCCGGCATGATGACGATACAACAGATCGGCGAGGCAATGATCATATTTCGAGACGAAGAACGCGACGCGCAACTTGCGGCGGGTGAAATTGAGTTCGTAGCGCATCGCGAACGATTCCGCAATCGGTGCAAACGCGGCGCGGAACGCAACGTCTCCGTCCAGGGTGAAGTCGGTCAGATCCCACTCGACGCGCAGGAAGAACAAACCGTTCGCCGCGTCCTCGTGGTGGTCGGCATGCACGATATTGCCGTCATGCTGGAACAGAAAATTGGCGATGGCGGCGACGATGCCCTTGCGATCCGGGCAGACGACACGAAGAATGGCGGTGTTTTTCAAGGGTAGTATTCCACCGTTCCGGCAATGCTTGCGGGCGGTATTGCCGCATGGTACACTTTATTTTGTCGCCACGCTACCGCAGGGCGAAAACCTCGGCGCGTTCGTCTAGTGGTTAGGACATCTCCCTCTCACGGAGAAGGTCACGGGTTCGAATCCCGTACGCGCTACTTCTACGTTGACTTTGAATTGCAGTTTATATCAACGTGTGTGCAAGACGATTATGTTTGCGAACCCCACTGTCATCACAGACAGGTTCAAAATGGCTCTATGTACATCTCCTTCCGGGAAAACGCAACGCACCGTTGTCACCCGAAAGCGAAGAGACTCACAGAAAACAGACGCCGTGACGCTCTCTGTTCGCGCGTCCCTATCCCCCGCCGATCTTTCCACGCTCATCGAATCGTTCCTGATTTGGGGCGACATTGAGCGGCACACGGTCCGCTCACTGGGCAACCCCCGCGAACGACTCGGACGACTCATATGGCTCGCGGAAAAGCGCGACTGGTCTACCGTTGGCGAGAGCCGGGGCACCGATTTGAGCGAGTCTATCAGCGTGATCGCGCTCTGGGTGCGCAAAGAGGCACTCGGCGCGACAGTGAAGGGGCTGGGGTAGGAAGACACCATGAGCGAAGCGGAAGAAGTCGAAACAACCCGTCAGAGCAAGGTTAAGACCGCGAACATCTCTTTGTTCATCGCCGCCGGAGCAGCTATAGGGGGCGGGGGGGCTGCTTTATCTACATTCTTCGTTCACTGGGGACATGAGGCGACGGGTTTGTCGGAATGGTTAATAGCACCTTTCGCTGTGGCATCCGCAAGCGCACCGGCGTGGCATCTGATGTCCCTTTTACATCGCGTAGTCTTCGGGCGGAAGAAAGCCTGACCCATGCCAGAGCGACCGATGATTGATCCGCCGACCGGAAGCGATGTACCGCCGTTGCCACACCTGACAGGGGGGAAAGTGCAACGATCGGCGACAAAAGAAGAGCGGAAAGAAAACCCGCTTTTGTACGCCGGGTTGTTCCTCGCCGGTAGCTCCCCATTCTTTTACCAGGCGGGTAAGGAACTCTGGATGGGCGGCTTAGGCAATTGGCCGTCGGCGTTTCTGCCCGCGTTGTTCGGGGGTGTGTTCGTGTTCCGGGGAGTGGTGTGCCTGATGGTGGCGTCGGAGGAAAGAAAGCGGCTCTCCGGTCATCTGTCGCCGATGTCGCGCGGGAGCGGAATAGACCCCGATACTAGTAAAATATGGCCGCGGTTAGTTCTACCGGCACTCGCGTTGCCCGCAGGGGGGCTGATGTTTTACTACGCCCATTACTGTCACCGCGTCCTCAGCGTCCAAGTGGTCGATCCGATAATGGCGATACCCTCGGTCGTGGCCTTCCTGTTGGTCGGCCTTCTCCTCGTGACATTTTCTGTTCGCGGGCTGGTGCAGTGGACTCGGCAACGGAAAGGAAACGCCGGGTGAGTGACTTCGTGACGGTCTCCGACGCCGCCAAACGGCTGGGGTACTTAATCCGTTTTCTTCGTTAAATTCGTTGGGGGTACTGATGTATGAAGCGTGATATGGAACTGATTCGGACGATACTGTTAGAGGTGGAAGCGGTGGATTCCTACGCCCCCCACCCCTCAGAAGGTTGTTCCCCGCAACATTATCTCTACAATTGCTATCTGATCCACAATGCCGGGCTGGCGGCAGGTGTGACGTTTCACGAGGACCCGCCCGACGTGCGGCTGTCTCACCTTACTTGGCGAGGACACGAGTTTTTAGACGCGATACGCCAGGACACGGTTTGGGAGAAGACCAAAAGCAGCTTGGGGACACAGATAACCTCGGTCGGCTTCGAGATCGTCAAGGGGGTCGCCAATTCTTTCGTCACGCAAAAGCTGAAAGAGATGGGCGTGCCGATAGGTTAAAATAAATCAAATTCAAGCAGATGGGATATGTACTTCTCCTTTCGTCAAATCCGCGCTTGTAAATATGCCGTTTTGAGAGTAAGTAGCGCGGTTTTCAAAGTGAAGTTGGTTATCTCCCTCTCATGGAGAAAGTCACGGGTTCGAATCCCGTACGCGCTACTTCTACGTTGCTAAGGAATCGCATTTCCTATCAACGTTAGAGAACCCTACTTCCATCATACGAGGATTCGACCGGATACAACCTGGCACAGATTCAGGACATCCACGCCCGAACGCTTCTCGACTGAGCCGGTCCCTCCCTTACCGTTTCCGATGCCTGGAGCGTAATACATGGGTCACTTCCTATCCCAGCGTTGGTTCTGGATGTTGTCTGATCCTGATTTTCTCATCCCAAAGATCATTCGACGTGCCCGACAACGTTTCTTGCTTGTAGGGACTGCCTTGAGTTCCCATGCCTGCCCTTATATCGTTCCGGTAGCAACCCGGAGTTCGCTTTACACATCCGCCAGGGCAAATACCGGGTTGCGGAGGCGGCATAGAACCTGCTATAACAACAATCAGCACACAAGGATTGGTATAGACTAATGTTACGATATTTCGCCGCGACCGCACTTGCTTCTTTAAGTTTGACGGCGTCCGCCGTTCAAGCCGACGTTCCGCTGTTAATTCCCCGGCCAAAAAGCATCACGGCGACAGAAGGGACGGCGTTCCCACTTTCCGCGACGCCGCGTATCGTGATCGCGAAAGACGCCACCGTCGGCGAGAAACGCGCCGCGCAATTGCTGAAGCAGGAGATGACGATGTACTACGGGCGCAAACCGACCACGGTGGTCGTGCCGCGTGCGCAACTTGCCCGCCAGACGAACGCGGTCGTAATCGGCGACAAGACCGCCGCGCCCCCGCCCGCCAAGCCGGAAGGGTACGGCGTGAACGCCACCGCGAAGCGCGTCGCCCTCGCCGGGCGCGACGACGCCGGTACCTACTGGGCGGCGCAGACTGTGTCGCAATTGTTCGAGAAGAGTGCCGCCGGGAAGCCGGGCATCCACGCCGCGAAAATCTCGGACTGGCCCTCGCTCAAACTACGCGGCGTCCATCTGTTTCACGGACAATCGGCACTCCCGTTCCAGAACAAACTCGTCGAACGGATTTTCGCTCGTTACAAGATGAACGCGATGTTTCTGCAAGTAGAACAGGTGCGCTGGGACCACGACCCCGCCGTCGCACCGAGTTGGGCGGGCAACAAAGCCGACCTGAAAAAAGGGATCACGTTCGCCAAAGCGCACTACGTCACGGCGTACCCGCTGGTGCAGGGGTACGGCCACATGGAATGGCTGTTCAGCAAAGCCGACAACAAGAAGTACGCCGAGGACCCGGAAAAGCCGTACGCAGTCAACTTCAGCGACCCGGCGGCGGTGAAGTATGTCGAAGGGTTCATCACCGAGGCGGACGACCTGTTTCAGGCTCCGGCGTTCCACGTCGGGCTGGACGAAGTGACGATGCGCGGGCGGTTCCCGTTCCGGTCGAAAGGCAAGACGTTCCCGCAGTTGTATGTCGGCGCGGTCAAGCATTACAAGAACCTTTTCGCGAAGCGCGGCAAGCCGATCTTTATCTGGGCGGACATGGGCTTGTTCCCCGCCGAAGTGACGCCTGATTTCGGCACGGCGCGCACCCCCGCCGAAGCGAAGGCGGTCCGCGACGGCTTGCCCCGCGACGTGATCCTGGCGAACTGGCAGTACGGCGAACGCGACGTGTATCCGTCGATGGACCTGTATAAGAAAGAGGGCTTCAAAAACCTGGTCGCGACGACCTGGAACCGCCCCGGCAACATCCCCGGTTTCAGCAAGAAAGTAGTCGCCATCGGCGGCATGGGCGCGATCCAGAGCACGTGGGCGGGCTACGAATCGAAAGAATCGCAGTTAGCCGATCCGAAGATGCGCCCGCAATTTACCGCGTTCGTGCTGGCGGCGGAATACTTCTGGAACGGCGGCACCGGTCCCGCGCCGAAGGATCTCCCGTACAACTGGGACACGGTTTTCGCCCGGTCCTATGCGGGCGCGTCGGCGTCGGACTCGGTCGCCTACCGCCCCGGGAAGCGTCCCGCCGTGGTCGCCCGCAAGAAATAGACGGTACAATATCGCTACGAAATCACGGAAGGAACCCGTTATGGCAACCCCTCGTTTTAGTGGCGATGAACTGTGGCGGCGCGGTCAGGAACTGTATGAGCAGGGTATCCGCGCCGCAGTCGAAACGGCGGAAAATATCGGCAGGTTGGTTTCGATCAACGTCGAGGACGGCACGTTCATTCTCAGCGATGATTCGAACATCCAGCCGCGAATGGCATTCCGCGCCGCGAACCCGGAGGCTTCTATCCTGACGTTACGCATCGGCTACGATGTCGTTTATACGTTCGGCGGCTTGATGGAGCGCACCACGAAATGACCGGCAGGGTAGAGAACCGTCAGGCAGTCATGCCGGTTTCACACGATACAATATCGGTATCAAGCCACGGAGAGATCGGTCTATGGTAACAAAGCGGCGATTCAGTAGCGAGGAAGTCGTGCGGCGCGGGCAGGAACTGTACCAACAGGGAATCCGCGCCGCCGTCGAAACGGCGGAAAACATCGGGAATCTGGTGTCCATCGACATCGAAACCGGTGCTTTCACCGTACATGGCGACCGGGACGACTTCGCGGGAACCCGCCATCTGCGGTCCCTCCACCCGGACGCGGCGATCTGTACGTTGCGCATCGGTTACAACGCTGTCTACTCCTTCGGCGGGTTGTTGGAGCGGACCGCACCGTGACCGCCGGGTATGTCACCGGTCGTCAGGCGATCCTACCCGTAACTATACGGTGTGCTGGTCAACCGGATCTCGCGATTGATTTCGTAGTGGATACCGGATTCACCGGTGACCTGACACTACCTCCCGCCGCCGTTGCTGCCCTAAATCTATCCTATGTTCAGGACATCCCGGCGAGTCTCGCTAACGACGAAAGCGTTTCGCTGTCCGTTTTCGAGGCGACAATTCTCTGGGAGGGCGAGGAACGAACGGTCGGTGTCATCGCCACCGGGAAACGCCCCCTGCTCGGCACCGCCCTGCTTGACGAGAGCGAACTCGTGGTTCAGTTTCGCGAAAACGGACTCGTCACCGTAGGCGATATTTGACCGAACTCGCCGCGTCCCCTTTCCGCACCGCGCGGCGGACCGGGTTATAACATTTCTCCGATCAACTCCGCCGGTTCGTCGGGCACCGGCGTCACGTCCGCCCAGGTTTTGCCAGTCTTGACGTCTACTTCGAGCGGCGCGGCGAGCGTGTACACCCCGGTCATCGCGGCGCGGATGTGCGGGGCAAGTCGCGGGACTTCTTCCGGGGTCGTCTCGAACAGCAGTTCGTCGTGGACCTGAAGTAGCATCCGCGCTTTAAACCCCTCCTTCGCCAGCATGTCGCGCACCGCGATCATCGCCAGTTTCATGATGTCCGCCGACGTACCCTGGACAGGCATGTTCGCTGCCGCACGCTCCGACGCCTGCCGGAACTGGAAAACACGGCTGTTGATGTCCGGGATGTAGCGACGCCGCCCGAACAGCGTTTGCACGTAGCCATGTTCGCGGGCGAACGCCACCGTGTCGTCGATATACGAGCGGACGCCGGGAAAGCGCGCGAAGTACGATTCCTTCAGATCCTTCGCTTCCTTGAACGAGATGGCAAGTCGCTTGGCGAGCGCGAACTCGGAGATGCCGTAGATCACCGCATAGTTCACGGTTTTCGCCGCGCGGCGCATGTCGCCGGTCACGTCCGCCGGGGCGACGCCGTACATTTTGCCCGCCGTGTATTTGTGAATGTCCTCGCCGGAACTGAAAGCCGCGACCAGTGCCGGGTCTTTCGTGACATGCGCGAAGATGCGCAGTTCGATCTGCGAATAGTCTGCAGAAATGAGAATCTTGCCTTCCGGCGCGACGAACGCTCGCCGGATCTCGCGCCCGATCTCGGTCCGCACCGGGATATTCTGCAGGTTCGGGTTCGATGAGGAGATGCGCCCGGTGGCGACCAGAGCCTGATTCAGCGTCGTGTGGAGGCGCCCGGTGTCAGCGCGCACCAGTGCGGGCATGGCGTCGGCGTAGGTGTTTTTCAGTTTCATCAAGCCGCGATGCGACAGCACCTTCGCCACAATCGGGTAGTCGGTCGCCAACTCCTCCAGTGCCTCGACGCCGGTTGAGTAGCCCGTCTTGGTTTTCTTGTTCGCCGGAATCTTCATCTTCTCGAACAGCACTTCCTGAAGTTGCTTGGTCGATCCGATAGAGAACGTTTCCCCCGCCATCGCGTAAATCCCGGTTTCCAGGTCCGCGATTTTAGCTTCCAACTCGCCGGTGATCCGCTTCAGCGTCACCGAATCCAGCACCATGCCGACGGTCTCCATTCCGGCGAGGATCGGCGACACCGGCAATTCCAGCGTCTCCATCACGCGGAGTGTCCCTTCGGCGGAAAGGCGCGGTTCCTGTACCTTCATGACTGCGAGGAGCGCATCGGCGGCGGCGAACGATTCGCTCTTCTCGTGCGCGGCGATGTCCGCCGCTTCCATGTCTTTGCGCTCTTTCTTGTCCAGCGGGTGCAGTTCCCGGTCGGCGTAATCCTTAGCGATGTCGGCGAGCGGGAACGCGGCGCGGCGACCTGCGTTCAGCAGATACGCGCCGATCTCGGTATCGAACACTACGCCGCGCAACGCGATGTCGTGACAGAGCAGAATCCCAGCATCGGTTTTCTGGTCGTGGCAGACCTTGCGAATTTTTGGGTCTTCGAGGATGGTTCGTAGGGTCGTTATGCCCCTCACCCCCCGGGTACCCTCCGGCTCCCCCTCTCCCTCGGAAGGGAGAGGGGGAGCCGGAGACAAAGTAGGCACGTGACTTGGTTCGTCGAAGAGCGACCCCTGCGGGAGCGAAGCGGGCGTCCCTACTTGCTCCGCTCCGGCTCCCCCTCTCCCTTCCGAGGGAGAGGGGGTTGGGGGGTGAGGGCTTTCAGCTTCGACATAAAACACATCCCCGCCGCCCGTCGCCAGCGAAACCCCGCGCAACTTCGCGTCCAGTACCCCGCCCTCAGTCACATCCAGCCGGACGCCGACGCGATCCGCCTTCCGGATCGCGTCCGTCAGGGCGCGGACGGAAGCCGCTTCGTCCAGTTCCACGGTCTGCCAGTTCGCGGCGACCAACTCGCGCGGTTTCTCGACCGGCTTCGGCGTGGCTTCACCCGCGTCCGCCGCGAACGGGTCGTAATCGTCGGCGTCCAGCAGGTCGTCCACGGTTTTCGCGGTGCTCACGGGCTTGTCCGTTTTCGGCAGACGGCGCACCAGCGTTCGGAACTCAAGCCGCTCGAACAGGTCACGTACCGCGTCCCAATCCGGCTCATACGGATCGGCGTCCAGCGCGGGTAAGTCAACGTCCGGGAGCGGCACGTCGCGCACGATCACCGCGAGGCGTTTCGACAGCGTCAGCGACTCCTCGTTCGCCGCGACCGCCGCCTGGACGCGCGGTGGCTTCAGGTTCGCGGCGTTCGCGAAAACGTTCTCCGCCGTGCCGTATTCCTGCAACAGCGTCGCCGCCGTCTTCTCGCCGATGCCGGGAACGCCGGGGATATTGTCGCTCGCGTCGCCTTTGAGGGCGCGGTAGTCGGCTAACTGATCCGGCTTCAAGCCGTACCGCTCCAGGACTTTCGCTTCGTCGTAGATCACGGTGTCGGTGACGCCTTTTACGGTGGTCATCACACGCACATGGGCGGTAACGAGTTGCAGGGCGTCCAGGTCGCCGGAAACGATGACGACTTCGTATCCACTCTCCTCGCCTTGCTTGGCGAGCGTGCCGATAATATCGTCCGCCTCGTACCCCGGCGCGGTCACGGTCGGGATGCGGAACGCCTGCACCAGTTCGCGGGCAAGCGGTGCCTGCTCGGTCAGTTCGGGGGGCGTGGCTTTCCGGGTGCCCTTGTACTCGGGATACTCGTCGTGGCGGAACGTCTTCCCCTTGTCCCACGCGCAGATGATCACATCCGGCTTCTGATCCTCCAGAAGCGTCAGCAGCATCATCGTGAACGAATAGATCGCGTTCGTGTGTAGACCCGCGCTCGTGGTCAGAGCACGCATCGCGAAGAAACCGCGATACAGGAGCGAGTTTCCGTCGATCAGAACCAATTTTTTGGGGGCGTCCGGCATGGTGTTACTATTCCCGTTTCGATGGTGTTGTACCTGCGAAAACTACGGTTCGTGACCCGAATACGGAAAGTTTCATAGACCCAAGTTAATCCGGAAACCCTCCCAGCAGTTCTGTGACACCCGGTGTCCCATTCGGATATAATCACCGTGACATGAAATTGAGTATGCGACGAGACACGTTCGGCAACCTGATTATCGGCGTATTCACCGTGTATTTGTTATGCTTGTTCGTCAATAGAGAGCGGTTCCACCAGAGCGAGACGGCTTCGGTGACATCGGTACTGCTTTCCGCTTGCTACCAGACTGCGTTCGCCCTGGGTGGATTCATTTGCCTGGCACTCATCGGCTTGCATCTCTCCCGAAAATCGACGCCCCCGCGCGTTCCGTAGACAGTCCTAGTGCATTGTCTGACCTAAAATTTTGGGTTTCAAATGGACGAAGCCCGCACCAAACTGAAACACCTCTACCCCAAAATTAAAACTGGAT
>JAYULM010000327.1:0-10176 GCA_043763605.1 Armatimonadota bacterium
GCAATCGTGCTGTCCAACTTTTCGCCGCGCTCAATGGTTCGCTTCAGGACTTTGTAGACTGGCTTTTCCAGTTTTTCGCGCATCACCTTGTCGTTAAAAACATTGACACCGTAGTGCGATTGGGCGGATTTGCCCTCCAAATCCATCGCGTTAACGAGGGGTTTGTAGTTGATAACGGCAGAGATCGCTTCTTGCCGACCAGTTGTTGATTTCAATGCGGGAGTTCCTCCAAAATTTTGAAATAGATCTGGGCGAACGGGTGCGTAGAGCGTCGGGAACAGGCGCACTTACGTCCGCAATTTTAACGTGAGGTCCCGTAAGCACGAAGCCACGCAAAACAGCACGTTTCCGAAGTGAAACATGGTTTTACGTGGCTTCGTAGCCTGACTCCCAACAACACTGTCGGGGTAACGGTGGCTTAGTTTAGCCGGAACGCGCGGCTATGTCAAGGGACCCTATCGCTTGAACGCGGGGATGACCATCACCTCGTTACTCATCGCACCCGTGCCCGCGCTATTCACGGCGGCAACCCGGTAGTAGTATTTCTGCCGGTTGCGCAAGCCGGTGTCGGTGAAGGCGGGCGTAGTAATACCTATTCGAAACGGGGTCGCGTTCGTCGGGATGTTTGCCGTGGCACTTCGATACACGTTGTAGGAGATTACGGGTTGGCCGACGGGTGCCGTCCACGTGAGTGCCGCCTGCATGTTCCGGGATATGCCGCGCAATCCGGTCGGCGCACCGGGGATTAGCACCGGCACCACCGCCGCCTGGATGTTCAGCGACGCCACCGAAGTAGAACCGGCAGTCTGAAACAGGCGGATTCCGTGTACCCCGGCGGAAAGGTTCCCCAGTGCTATCGTACCCGCGCCCGGGACAGCCAGCGCGCCGACCGGCTTGCCGTCCACCTCGACACGCAGGTTCCCGTTCCCGGTAGCCCCCGGCAGGGCGAGGGAGAACGCACCGGGATTTGCGACGCGCACCGTGTAGGCGAGCCATCGGTAGCCGCTCCCGAGCGCGACCGAGCCGTCGTTGTTGCCGGTCTGCCAGCCTTCCTGATTGACATGGAAGCGACCGCCGGGAATGGCGGAGGGGATCGCAAACCCCACGGTCGGGATGGGGCGCGAAACCGCCGCCGCCATCTCGTCGAACGCCTCCTGTTTCGGTTTCGGCTGGCTTCCGATTACGGAGTCGTAAGGCAACAGACCGTGCGACGTGTTGACGCCCAGGAAGGTAGTGAACAGTTCGCCGCCTGCTTTGAAAAACTCGTCTGCGACGCGCTTATAAATCCCCTTCATGCGCGGATCACGCTGTGCGGTCTGTATCGCGCTGTCGGGTCCCGCGAAGTCGTCCAAGCCGGGGCCCGCCTCGTACGAAACGCGCTTCAAGCCAAACGCCGAGCACCACCACGTGTCCCGCGACATCGTATCGTAATGCTCTACCCAGGCTTGATCGTAGCCCGCGATAATGGAATCCGTGGTCGCGTTCGGGTCGTTTTTCACCGCCTCCGGGTAGCCGTGGATGTACGCAGATCCGCCCGCCCCCCAGAAATATGCGGAGAGCGGTCGCGGATTCGGGACATGATTGCCGTCACCATTGTTGTAATAGCGATCCATAAACAGGATTCCTGTATAGATCCAGTGTTGCCATGCCGCCTGCGTCTCGAACAAGGGGCGCACCCGCGTCATCATCGACGCGTCGCCGAACTCCGCGCGGAAAATGTCCGAAAGTTGCATCGCCCGACGCGCCCAGTAGCGCGGCACCGCGATCCCACCGTCGAACGAGCCGTCCGTGCGGATGCAGGCACCGTCGTAGTTGATCGAAGTGGACGGGTTCGATTGAAGGTCGGCTTGCGCGAGGGCTTGCACCTGCCCGAAATGCGCGAACCCGAAGTTCCACACCTCGTTGCTATACTCGAAGTAGATCTTGCGTTCCGGTTCCAGCGTGTTTTTGATCAAGCGCGCGAGTTGAAGAACGTAATCGTCGGTGGCGTAGACCGGCACACAGACCCACAGATCCTTGTCGAGCGTGTTGCACAGGAGGATCGCCGCCTCGAACGGTGCCCCGCGCCCCTGCCAGCCGTAGCCCAACTCCTGACCGTCGCTGTAGGTCAACTCTTCCGGGCGGCGGCGGTCGCTCCAGTGCTGGACGATGTTGGAGTTGGTCGCCGTAAAGTCCATCATGCGCAGAACGCCGCCCCGGTTGTGCGCCGCGAGATATTCGGGAGTGAATACGGTGTCCGGGGCGAACGACTGCGCCGAGCCGATGGACACCGGGCGCATCAGTTTGATCCCGGTGATTCCGCTTCCGAGGGGGCTGCCCGGCGTACGCCGCGTGTTGCGGAACGGAAGCAAGATGCTCGGGTAATCATCGGTGATGACGTAGTCGGCAGTAGTCGTGTTCGTGACAGCGTTGTACTGCTTGTTCTGGATCGAGCCGCTCCAGACGAACGGAATATCCGCCTGCCCGGTGAAGTAGAGGCGATACGTCCCCCGGACCGGCGACATGCGCGCATTGTTTTGTGCGTACCCGCCGTCAAAGAGAAAAATGTCGCAGTCGGTGGTAGGAAAGCCGTTGCCATCGCGGGGAGCGGCGTTATTGGTTCCCGGGTTCCAGACGCGGGCATCTGCCTTCACCATATCGGTCCAGCAACGCGCGCCGTAATCGTTCGCGCCGATACTGATACCGAGTTCGTACTTGGTTACCTGCGCTCGCACCGACGGCGAAAGGACACTCACAGCGGCAAGTGCGCCGAGGGTTAAGGAGGCGAAGCGGAAATAGTGTTTCATAACGGGAAAACCTTTCGAGTGAAAAATCAGCGGGTCGGCGATGTGCCCGCGAGTGTGAAACGATAGTTCGGTGCGGCGGAACGCAGTCGCGCCACCCCGACGAGGGCGATCAGGGAAAGGGGGAACAGTATGCCGGTTGGCATCTCCGGGACCACGGCGGGCGTGACCGCGTCGAAGGACCAACCCTGCAGGCTTCCGGTATTTCCCGGCAGGTAATCCTCGATAGTAAGCCGCCAGATCCCGTCCAGTGCGACCCCATCGAACGCACTGAAGTCGGTCCGTTCGCCCGGAAAAGGCGGTCCCCCGCCGAAATCCGCCGGGGCATAGTTGCCGGATACCAGCGTGCCGTCATCGCTGAGAATGTCCAGCCCCTCCTCCATCGTTGACAAAAGCAGGTTCGGGGTCAGAGTGTAGGTTCCATCAAGATTGGCGATGATCGATTCACGCGGTGCGGTTAGGAAGACTTCGATACCGGAACCGACTTTTTCGAGCCGCACCTGGAGATCCCCCGCCGACGTATGCTGAAAACCGACAAGCGTTACCGACTGCAACTCGGTGATCGACACCCCGGTCCCGGACAAAACAATGTCGCTGATGCCGACGCCGGGAGATGGGATACCCGTGAGGTCTTCCGTGCCGTCCGGGATCGTGGGAATGGCCGGACCGCCTCCGAAGGTAGGACGGGCATGCACGGGGGCATGGGTTAGCGAGATACTGACGGCACATAGCGCGATTAAGCCAGTGTACAGGGCGGGAACAGATCGTTTCAAATGGAGAACCTTTCGTTTGCGAGTATGCCGCGACATCACAGCGAGTACAATATACCATGATGCGAAACTATTTTCTCATTTAATTCATTCGATTGACAAACTTTTTTCCTGTCAGCGGTATTTTATACAGATAACCTGGCATAGAGATCGGGCATTGGGTCAGGAAGGCGGGGGGGCAGTCGATTCGCGCACGTCTAACGTGACGGGAAGACGGACTATCGTACCCGCGTGGTTCTGAGCGGTGGCCCCGTTATCCAGATAATCGACTGCGAGGGCTACGGCACGTGCCCCGATCTCTTCCAAAGGCTGACGAACGGCAGTCACAGGAAGCAAGGCATATTCGCTGAGGCGCGTCGAGTTGAAGGCGACCACCGACAGGTCGTGGGGTATTCGTATGCCACTACCGGGGGCGAGTTCGCCGAGCAATCGGTCAAGAAGAGTTTCGCCCTCAATAAAGAATAGCGCGGTCAGTGCGGTAGACTTTTCCGTTGCCACCTTTTTCATCACGGCTGGCAGCGAAACACTCTCCACGAGCGACAGGGATATTCCTGCCTCCGTTGCCGCCGCACTGACCCCGGCGAGCCTTTCGCGTACGAAGGGGAGATACTCGGACGACGCGCCGTCCAGAACAATTCCGATCCGCCTGTGCCCGAGTTTCGCCAGGTGTTCGATGGCGAGCCGCCCCCCTGCCTTGTTATCGCAATCTACGCCGAAATACGGGACGCTACGCCTTACCTCGCTCTCCTGCGGAAGCACCGAGATATAGACGACGGGAAGGTTCGCCTGCGTAACGATACTCTCGACCAGCGGTGTCCACACTTTTCCGACCGCCAGAACTGCATCCGCGCCCCCCCCGAGAATCTCACGGCGTAATGTTTCGGCGTACGGTTCCAGGGCGGTATACAGTAACGTGTTGCGTTGCGCCCTCCACGCGCCGTCGAGGATACCGGATAGGACGCCCGTGTGGTACGGGTCCATGTTCCCGAACGCTGCCGGGTGAACGAGTAGAACGCCGATTCGCCCGGTCCGCCCCGTCTGCATTTCGCGCACCGCGCTTTGCGGCACATAGTTTAGATCACGCACGGCATCGAGGACGCGTTGTCGGGTTTCTTCCGAAATTCGGTCCGTTTCTCTCCCGGTGATCACCTTCGACACGGTCGCGGTCGAAACACCGGCGCGGAGCGCGACATCGCGGTGACGGGTGCGGCGCGGGGGCGCGGGAAAGACGGGACCGTCGGGAGAGGGGTCGGAGGACTGATTTTCCATAGGTTTCACGGCGATTGTAACCCGGATAGGCGGGCGGGCGCAACGCCCAAAATCACGAAAACGGTTCTCGCCGTACGGCAAGATTTAACATTCTCTTAACTTTGCCTTAAACTCTACTTTCCGGTAACTCGGGGGGATGTTTTCAATTCCCCTCCCGGCACGGTGAGGGGGGACTACCCTGATGAACAGTATTTCTCTCTCTTATGAAACAGTACAATCAGGCTGGCATTTAGTTTGACTGTAATAAAGTACTCACCTTACGCAGTCAAGACTTGATAAAATGGCATTGCCGCTCTTGCGCTACCCCTACCATGACCATCCGAACCCGGCGATTACTCGATTTATACACGGATTATTTTCTCATCTCGTTCGGACAGGCGACAGCCACAGGTCTTGCCGCGCTACTGCCACAGGTCGTTAGCCATGACCAGGTGACCCGCTTTCTATCTAACAATGAGTTCGACGGCAAAGATCTATGGAAGGTCGTGAAACCTCATGTGCATGAAATGCAGTCCGAAGACGGCTGTTTGATTTTCGACGACACCATTGAGGAGAAACCGTACACAGACAGTAATGAGTTGATCGGGACTTATTTCGATCACGTCACCAATCGGTACGTCAAAGGTGTCAATATACTCACAGGTCTGTATTATAGCCGAGACATTGCGCTCCTTGTGGATTTCGAATTGATCCAAAAAACCAAGTGGGTTACCGATCCAAAGACGGGCAAAGAATCGTTTCAGAGCGAAGAGACGAAGAACGCGATAATGCGACGCATGATAGAGGGTTTCATTCGTAAGCAAGTCCCTTTTCGCTACGTTTTGGCAGATATTTGGTTTGCCTGTGTGGAGAACATGGTTTTTATTAAACAAAAGAAGCGCAAAGACTTCGTTTTCCCTCTGAAATCGAACCGCCGTATCGCTTTGAGCGAGGTAGACAGACAAAATAAGCACTTCGTGTCGGTCAGTGATTCACCTATCCCAACCGCTTGTAAAGGCGGCACCGCGATTTCGTCGTGCCGGCGCATCTATCTGGACAAGGTCCCTTTCCCCTTGTTACTGGTAGCCTCGGTCGTAACCGACCATGAGGGGAATTCAAGCATTCTGTATTTGGTGATGAGTGACCTTACACAGGTTTTTTCGCCGCGAAAACACCGATTAGATGCCCCCGCGATGCTCGCGGTCTATAAAAAGCGGTGGAAAATCGAGGAGTTTCATAAGTCCCTGAAGAGCAACGCGGCGTTCGCGAAGTCGCCGACGAAGCGAGTGCGGACACAGAGCAATCACTTCTTCGCCAGTCTGGTTGCTTTCGTGAAAATGGAGGCGTTGCGAGTGACTACACGGCTCAACCATTTCGCAACGAAGGCGAAGTTATGTCAAGCCGCGTTAGCAGCGGCTTTGGAGCGGCTGACAGAAATGAAAAAGGGAAGCGAACTGTCGTATATCACATCCTGACTGCATAAGGTGAGTAAAGTAGACTTCCCGAATGCACCCCGGGAAAGTCACTATATTCCCCCGATTCGAGAGGGGGAGACCGGGAGGGGAAGTGAAACATGCCCCCGAGTTACCGGAAAGTAGAGTTAAATATGTCTATGGTAATTTGAAAGGGAAATGTCTATCGTACGCTGGAACGAAATCACTACCTCACTACGAAACCTGATTGTCGAAGGGCAATTACAACCGGGCGACCGGCTGCCGTCCGAGAAAGTACTCGCTGCGCAATGGGGAGTCTGCCGCATGACCGCGCACCGTGCCATGAGCGAGTTGGAGCGCGAAGGTTTCGTCCACCGCAAGCGACGGGTCGGCGCGATTGTGGTCCCCCAGCACGAAACCAGCCATGTCGGAGCGAAGGACGAGTCCGCTAACGCCATCCTCCCTGCGATAACCGGCATGAACTTCGGGTTCCCTGCCCTGCCGGAAGGCACGAGGCGTGTTGCCCTGCTTTGCTTCCACGCGAATGATTTCCCTCGGGCGGATTACATCCACAGGTTCCGAGCGGCAATGCCTCCCGAATATCATGTCCATCTTTTCGACACCGAAAATCGCCCCGAACGCGAAGCGGAATATCTGCGCCGCCTGTCCGGAGAAGCCGACGCGATCTGTATCTACACGACGTGCGCGGTAGGTAACACGCCCCTGCTGGCACGCATCCTGGAAGAAGGAACACCGGTTGTCTGCCTCGACCGGTGCCGGCGGGTCCGGAGGACTCCATAATAAAATGCGACAAGGGGACTGTCTCCTTTAGGTGACACGGGGAATTGTCGCGTCACGCGCCAGCGTGACCGAAGGTGCGAAGCACCGTTCCCTGCCGTGTCATTCCTTTCTTTCTTTGTTAAATACTTGACATTAAGTTTAGGTTCTGGCATAATAAGGGCATGGCAGAATCTCGCTACAAAAGAACCTCTGGTGCAGTTTTCAACCTGCATCTGCATTTTGTGTGGACGCCCAAATATCGCCGCAAGGTTCTTGTTGGCGCAGTCGAAGTACGGCTCAAAGAACTGCTGTACGAAAAAGCCGCCGAACTCAAAACCGAGATTGAACAACTGGAGGTTATGCCCGACCACGTTCATCTTTTCGTCGCGGTTCCACCAACCGACGCTCCCCAACACTACGCCAACCAATTCAAGGGTTATACGTCGCGTATTTTGCGCCAAGAGTTTCCTGACTTGAAATCCCGTATGCCCTCGCTCTGGTCGCGTTCTTACTATGTTGGCAGTGCAGGTTCCGCAACTCAAGAAAATCCCCCAAGGGGATTTCTCTGTGCGGACGTTATCAAACGCTACATTGAAGAACAGAAGGAACGTAGTTAGTAAAGACCTGATGCGAAATACGGATCCATAGGCTTGGGGCATTTACCTGGATTTCGTGCCCCCACGTTGCTCTGTGAAGTGCCTCTATCGTCTGAGCCGACATTTTGTTCGTCATGAAACCGTCCAGCATGCTCTCAGGACCGATTAGCCGTATTTCGCATCAGGTCTTAAGTGAACGCCGCCGTCAAAGGGAACCTTTGCGCGAGGGCTTTTCGTTTCCGCGCTTACCCGAACAAGGCACAAGAGGAAGCTATGACAAGCCTTCTGGAAACGCATCGCCGCCTTTACAACAATGCCCTTGCCGAACGAAAATGCGTTTACGAGGCAGAGCAACGAACCGTCACCTATGGGGGACAATCGGCAAAAATCAAAACGGAACGGAAAATCAATTCGTACCTCGCACTTGCTAACTTTTCCTCTTGCCAAAGAACCTTGAAACGTCTTGACCGCGCTTTCCAATCCTTCTTTCGCCGCGTCAAACAGGGAGACAAGGCGGGTTATCCAAGATTCCGTGGCTATGGTCGCTTTGACAGCGTTGATTTTACAATCGATGACGGGGCAAAATTTACTAAAGACGGCAAAGCACGCTTCCAAAACGTTGGCGATGTTAAACTCAAACTGCACCGCGCTATCGAAGGGACAATCAAAACCGCGACATGCCAGCGTCATGCGGGGCGGTGGTATGTTGTCTTTGTTTGCGAAGTCGAGCAAACTGTTTGCGAACCGTCTGAAAATCCTTCGGTCGGCATTGACCTCGGTTTGAAATCGTTCCTTGTTACCAGCGAAGGTGAAGCCTTTGATGCACCTAAACTCTATCGGAAAGCGCAAGCCAAACTTCGCCGCTCCCAACGTGCCGTTGCCCGTAAAAAACGCGGCGGTGCAAACCGAAAGAAAGCAGTCAAAACCCTTGCAAAAATTCACGCACACGTTGCAAACCAACGCAAAGATTTCCACCACAAAACGGCTAAATCTTTGGTTGACCGCTACGGCGTGATTGTTCACGAAGGCGGCGGAAAGTGTTCCGCCCGTTTGAATATCAAAGGCATTGTACGGTCGCTCCGTCTTGCCAAGTCCACGAATGATGCGGGTTGGGCGGGATTCCTTAATATCTTGAAAATGAAGGCTGAAAGTGCCGCAGTTCAAGTTATTTCGGTCAATCCCAAAAACACGATACAAGCCTGTAGTCGGTGCGGTTGTCTCCCAACCACTCCGATAGGTTTGTCGGTTCGTGTTTACGTTTGTGAACATTGTCAGTTTAGTCTCGATAGAGATTGGAACGCATCGATAAACATTAAAAACAAGGCAGGGATACTGCCTTTGCAGGTCAACGTAGGCGATTGCGTCATGCGTTCTGCAAGAAGCCTGCCCCTTTAGGGGTGGGAGTTGTCACATCGGCGATTTTGTCGAGGGCTTAGCCGGAACCCCGGAACTTGCGATGCGCCACTGCCGGGAGGCGGTCGAATTCGTCGAAGCCGCAAAACTCGGTGCACCGTTCCTGTTCTGCAAGGGCAACCACGATGTCACCGGTCCCGGATCGGTGGAAGTCTGCAACGCCGTATTGATGCCGTTCCTCGCGGCGCAGGCGAAGCAAAACATGGATGGTTCGACGCTCACGGTCCGGCAAGGCGACGCGCTGTTCGTGTATTTCGACGCTTACGACGACCCGGCAGGCAAAGGTCTGGACCGTCTCGAAAAACAGTTGGCGGCGCGGGGCTACGCGAAGCAGGTTTTCTTTATCATACACCCGCCCGTCGTCCCATACAGCGCACGGTCTACGTGGCACATTTTCGCGAAGCCGTCGGAAGCAGCAGCGCGGACCCGGCTACTGAACCTCCTCGGCGAGCACCGGGCTATCGTTTTCTGCGGGCACCTGCACAAGTACGGAACCGTCGTCCGCCAAACGGAGAAAGGCAAATTCGCTCAGATGGCGGTCATCAGCGTGCTTTCCGCCCCGGAAGCAAAGCCGAAGGATTTGGTATCCGGAGTGAAAGAGTACGGTCCGGATCTCGTCCGACTCGAACCGAACTTCTCGCCGACAACGATAGACGAACGCCGCGAATATCTGGAAGCGGAAGCCCCGTTCATCCGCCATTACGATTATGCGGACGCACCGGGATATAGCGTCGTCAAAGTAAACAGAAAGAGCAAGGTTTCGGTGGATATGTACACCGGGCTGGGCAAGCGGTTCTGGAAAACGGTGAAACTGTCCGACATTTTGCGCAAGGCGTGATTCGCGCTCACAATTGCCGTTTTCAGTCGCTCTCTGTCCCGCGAAAATGCGTCACTTCGCTGACCTGATCGCGGCGTAATTCCCAGAAAACGGCTTGAATCCACTTGGCATCACTCGGATGGGCTTTGTCTGAACCTGCCCATTCTAAATCAAGAATCCGCTCCCAGCTTTGCTCGATTCGGGCATGATAAACGGGATCCGGGAGCGGTTTCGTTTGAAACTTTAGTTTCCGGTAAGTGAGGGGTTTTGCAAGACACGGGTAGAAGCCGTACAAAGGGTTACCATACTCTCCGCCAACCCTACCCATATGCGAAA
>JAYULM010000328.1:0-10144 GCA_043763605.1 Armatimonadota bacterium
CCGTGTGAAAAGAGAGACGCCGGATTCGCGGGAAAGGATCGAACACAAACCACGCAACATAGCAGTAACGCGCACCGCAGGTACAACGATCCAACGTGAGGTTGGCGCCGTCCGCGCAGGACAAAAAAACTTACGCCCTCTGCAACTCGACCGCCTGCCGCAGGTGAAAACCGTCGTGCGCCAGGATCAGGAACGCCTGCCGCTCGATAGTCAGCGCGCCGACATTCTCGCGCTCGGCACTGCGGGACCACTCTTCCGCTTCGAGAGACGCGAGCAGAGCCACAGTCGCCGCGCGGCGTTCCGTGAACCAGAGGAGCGACTCATACGGATTCGTGTGCGCGTAATCGCCGATGTGCGCGGCTTGCTCCTCGTCCCAGTTCGGCAGGAACGGCGTATCCTCGACGCGCGTCCGGTAGATCCGTTCGCGGCAGACCGGTTCCCAGTCGGCGAGGTGCGCGATCATTTCCCGTAGCGTGAACCGTTCGGGGTCCGGCCGCGCATCCCAGACAGGCGAGTCGGCGGACATACCGGCGACCAGCGCGGAAAGCACCGCAGGTGTGCCCTCCAGCGACGACATAAGATAGCGGATAGCGTAGGGTGCGAGCATACCGGAGTTTATCAAAACCCACAGAACTTTGTCAAAGTTTCAGTCGCGCAAGCCCCTCGACGCCTTTAGGCAGGGGTCAGCGGCAGCTTGAATCTATAACTAATTACCCTTGCGAGTTGACATAAATCTTAGTAAAATATAACCGTGAATGTAATCTGCGTCAAATACCGCATGTTGCCAACGAAAGCGCAGGAGACTACTATGGAATCCTGCCTGTCGGTGCTGAAAGACGTTTACAATTCATTGGTCAATGAGCGGACGTGTTTGTATGAGACGGCAAAGCAAAGCGTAAGTCAGTACACGCAAGAAAAGCATTTCGCAGATTGGAAACAGCGTTTCCCGGAACTAAAAACCGTTCATGCTCACCTTCTGCAGAATGTTGCCTTGCGTGTCAACCTCGCGTTCACTGCGTTTTTTAGGCGTCTCAGGGCGGGAGAGAAGCCGGGGTATCCGAGAATGAAAGGGCGGGGTGGTTACGATTCGTTCACGTTCAAAGAATATGGCAACGGTTGCAAGTTACAGGGCAACATTCTGCAGTTGTCCAAAATCGGGCAGGTGCGTTGCGTCGTTCACCGCCCCATTGTAGGCGAGGTCAAAACGTGTACGGTGCGTCGCCAAGCCGGGAAGTGGTTCGCGTGTTTCGCCTGCGAGTACGAACCGGAGCCATTGCCGCCGTCTACGGAGACCGTGGGTATAGACGTCGGACTGAATCATTTCGCGGCGTTGGCTACATGCGAAATGGCTCAGCCATTTGCGCGATGTGCCGCAGACGGCGACCGTAGTTTGTCGGATGGTTCGTTCATTGCGAACCCGCGCTTCTTCCGTAAGGATGAAAGAGCGTTAGCAAAAGCATCACTTAAGCAAAGCAAAACCGCAAAGGGTGGCAAGTCCCGTCATAAGGCGAACAAGGTTCTGTCTCGGATTCACGAGCGGGTGCGGAACCGCCGCCACGACTTTGTACACCAGACTGCGCGGCGACTGGTGAACAAGTTCGGTTTGATCGCGGTTGAGAAATTGAGCGTCAAAGACATGATGCGGAATCATCGCCTCGCCAAATCTATTTCCGACGCGGCGTGGTCGATGTTTCGGAATGTGCTAACCGTCAAGGCTGGAAGTGCCGGGCGGGTTTTAGCGGAGGTAGACCCGCGTTACACGTCGCAGGATTGTAGCGGGTGCGGGTATCGCGCGAAGAAAAAACTAAGCGAGCGTTGGCATCACTGTCCTATGTGTGGATTGTCAATGGACAGGGATACGAATGCGGCATGGAATTTACTTGACACAGCCTTGAATCAGAAACCGGTGTGGGGCAACACACCGGGAGGCGGTATACCGCTTCAAGAAGCCCCCAGCCTTTAGGCGGGGGAGTTGTCACAACCTATACCGATCCGTGCTACGGTAAATCAGGAGAAACAACGGATGAAACTGGGCGTTTGTGCCGAGGCGAATCACGCTCGAATCCTCGCCGACGCGGGCGCGGACTTTATCGAATTAGGCGTATCGGGCGCCCTCGCGCCACTCGGAGACGAGAGCGCGTGGGCAGAAATGCGGTCGGAATTTCTCGCCCTCCCTCTCCCCCCGGAAACCTTCAACGTGTTTCTACCCGGCACCCTTCGGCTCACGGGCGAAGCGGGACAGTTGGCGGACCACGAAACGGTACGTCAGTACGTATTCACCGCCTTACGCCGCGCCCGCGAGATCGGCGGCGAAGTGATCGTCTTCGGTAGCGGCGGGGCACGGCGCGTCCCCGACGGATTCGCGAAAGAGCGCGCGGCGGAGCAGATACGCGATTTCCTGCGCGTCTGCGCCGAAGCCAGCGCGGAAACCGGCGTCGTGATTGCCATCGAGCCGCTGAATCGAGGCGAGTGCAATATCATCAACACGGTCGCGGAAGCCGTGACCGAATACGCGGCGGTGCTGGACCATCCCGGCATACGCGTCCTCGCCGACACGTACCATATGGAGCGGGAAAACGAGCCGGTCTCGGTGATCGCGGAGTACGCCCCGTTCATCGCGCACGTCCACACGGCAGACACCGGGCGGGTCGCGCCGGGGCAGGGAGAATACGACCACGTCGCCCTGTTCCGAACCCTGCGCGCGGCGGGATACGCCGGGAGACTTTCCGTGGAAGCGACCTTCAAGGACCTGCCGGGCGAGATCGGCGTTTCGATCCGCCATCTACGCGCGGCGGAAAGAACGGCGGCATCGTGACCGATACCGCCGTTTTCTGGCTTACTCCGACTGCCTAAAGCGGCAATATGACCGTGGCGAGATTACTCCACTCGGAGAACGTGGTGCCGTTCCTCAGACGGGCGCGGACCTTAGCCCCGGCACTGAGCACACCGCGCGGGATCTCGACGCTCTGCGAAACCGGAGTGGTGCCGGTTTGTGCGCTAACCGTCACCGCCACATCCGCGATGCTATTCCATGTCGTGCTACCGACGACCTGTTGCTCAATCAACAACCGTCCGCCCGACGGTTGGGGCGCATTTATCCGGCAGGTGACAAAGTCACGGGGCGGGGCGGGAGTCGGGAGTCCGGGTATGATCGGGAGTGGTTTACCGCCCCCTCCTATCATCGCCGACGTAATTTGCACCGGACCGGAGGAGACGCAAGGACCTATCGGCGCGAACGTGATCCCATAGCGAGCGGTCAACTCCTCGCGCAGTTTCTGCTTGTCGGTTTTTGTGCCATCCAACTTGAGACCATTGGTATTACTCACTTCATCTTCACAGTCTGTTCCGTCGGTGTTGAACCTTCCGAGATTGAAGTTATCGATCACGTATGTCCCGTCTGTGCCGCGAGTGAGAAACAACACGTACTGGCTGTTCTGTTCCAGTTCAAAACACTCCTCGAACACAGATCTGACTGCCTCTGTGGGCGACGTAACTGCGACTCCCACAGGTTCCACTATGGGTAGATTTTGTCCCATAGTGAGGCTGTTACTTGGCTTCTGAAACAAAACACGGTCTATGACGAACGCCCCCTCTGACCACTCCGCAGACACGTACTGATTGGGATCATCGTCGCCAGGGTCCTTGGGCATGTAACGCACTGCATGCTCACGCGCCACAAAGTCCTGCGTCGGTCTTCCTAAGACGATGGCGTCGAAAGCAGTAGTTGCTTCCGTGACGCTAGTTACATAACTTATTCTGCCTTCGGATGGGATGATTTTTGCGGCACTGACTTTGGCATTCGTCGGCATCTTAATGACATCGTAGTTTTTCACGACGTTATTGTCTCGTGAGACGTTGCTCAGCCCGGTTGTTCGGTCACAGGAACAAAGGGCCATTGGCAAGATTAACAACATGAGTATCGGTAGATATTTCATTACAGCCCCCATTTAGATCTGCGTTGACGTTTATCATATGACTGGAGATCGTTCGGGAAGGGATAGTTGTCTCCAATTCTCATGACACTACTGTTGCCCTCGCTAGTGGTGTATGGGACATTCTTGCCTATCGTGCCTCCGCCACCCCCTTCACCGTTATAAAGTTGCGAGTGGGCTATCTTTAGCGTGTGACCTATTTCATGAACTGCTGTGCTTTGAGCCACTCGCAATCTGGTGATGTTAGGATCAGCTCTAGCATAGGCATCTGCTTTATCACGTATGGTGTTTGTATAAAGTGTGACAGTAGCAACCTCCCAGTTTTTGTCATGCCCGCACCCATCTCCATGCTTCTTGGGTCCGTTTATCCCCTTGGGATAGTCAGGATAGTAGGCTTCCAAATCTTGAGTGACGGGGTTTCCTCCGGTGGGTCCATAGATTCGTGTTCGACCGTAGGGTCCTTTGAGCGATGCTGCCTTTAACGTAAACCCAGGCTCGGTGAGGTACTTGTCAAAACCCTTGGATGAACTGCCCCTCTCACGCACATACTGTGTGAGTATGACTGATCCATTCGCCCATCTACCTGCTGCATATCTGAAAACTGCCTCGTAGTCCACACCATCAACGTTGCCAACCGTGCTAAAGATGTAATAACCGCCGGTGGGAGTATTGTCTACTCGCTTTCCATCCCAATAGTCGGCAGACGCTGTAGCGAGGGGAACTAGAAGCGCGGCAAGTAAGCCTACCGCGACGACGCGGGTGCGTCGATTTTTCGAGAGAAACATACCATTACCTCCGTTAGCAAACCGAACGTGGGTAGCATGATCGCCACCAGCCTCATTTTACATAAGGTGCACCGCGTTTGTCAACCTGCTATCGACATATTTTTCATACGTCGGCGGGAAGGGCGGGATTCGAATCGTACGATTTGACCCGAGAGGATTCTTCCGGCTTCACCCGATCCGTGCCCTGCGGCTCGAAGCAACCGGACGAAAAAAACGGCGGCATCGTGACCGATGCCGCCGTTTGATCCCTTTCGCGCGAACCGTCAACCTATCGTCGGGCGTCCGCCACTTTTTTCAGCGAAAGCCGCCACATGCCGCGCCCGTAGGTGGACACGTTCAGCTACCCGGTCCCCGGCGTCGCTTTCATCGCGGTGACTTCGCTTTTCGGCAAGCCGAGCGGCGCACCGACGTTCTGCCAACTCACGCCGCCGTTCGAGGTGTAGAACACGCCGATGTCGGTGCCGACGAAAAAGTCGGTCGTCGGCCGGTCCGGCATCCGCTCGACGCAGTTCGCCGGGATGTCCGGGAGCGCACCCGCCCCCGTCCCCGCCAGCGACGTGAACGTCGGGGTGGCAATGCCCGCGTTCACCGAGCGGTAGATGTGGGACGAGCCGGTGCCGGACAGCACCAGCGTGATGTCGTTCGGGTCTTTCGGATGCACGCTGATCGCGGAAATGACGGCGGTGGCATAAACCGCGCGCGAGCACCGCTTTATTCCAGCACCAGACGCTCCTGCACGACCTGCGCGTCCCCGGCGGGCGGCACCACATGATGTTTGCGGCAACGCGCCTCGTAGGCTTCCGCCGCGCCGATCAGCACGGTCGGGGCGGTCACGGGAGCGGGGTTTCCGTTGATCAGCCGTTGCGAGCGCGACGCTTCCGCGCCGCAGACGGTACAGATGGCACGTAGTTTGATGACTTCGTCGGCGACCGCGAGCAGTTGGGGCATCGGACCGAAGGGGCGTCCGCGATAGTCCATGTCCAGCCCCGCCGCGACCACGTCGTACCCACGGTCGGCAAGCCTCTGGCAAACGGCGATGATCCCGGAGTCGAAGAACTGCACCTCCTCGATGGCGACCACGTGCGTATCCCCGGCGACGGCATCATACAGTTCGCGGCTGGTTTCCATGGCGATGGCGGAATGGGGCACGCCGCTGTGCGAACGGATGATCGTTTCATCCGTGCGCACGTCCACGCCCGGCTTGAAGACCTGCACCCGGCGTCGGGCGTAGAGGGCGCGGCGGACGCGACGGATCAACTCCTCGGTCTTGCCGGAGAACATAGAGCCGGTGATGACGATCAGGGAACCCGTGGTGTCGTTCGTCAGGAAAGAATCAGCAATCGGGGCATCGATAGAGTTGGGAAGGTCGGGGACCACAGGACATTTAACACCATCGGCGCGGGGGACACAACAGGAATCTCCGAGGAATATTTGATCGGCGGTCAAAACCGTTGCAGGAAGCGCAGGTCGCTGTCGAGAAAAAGGCGCAGATCGTCGATCTTATGACGGATCATTGGCATCCGGTCGATTCCCAAGCCGAACGCGAACCCGGTGTATCGCTCGGTGTCGATTCCTGCCCGCGCCAGAATGTTCGGGTGAACGAGACCAGCCCCGCCCAGTTCCAGCCACCGGTCGCCCCATTTGATGGCGACTTCGACGCCGGGTTCGACGAACGGGAAGAAGTCGGGGCGGAAGCGCACCGTCACATCGGGACCGAACATGCCCCGCGCGAACTCGGCGAGAACTCCCTTCAGGTCGGCGAGCGAAATCCCCTCGTCCACGCAGAAGCCATCGACCTGGTGGAACGTGTGCGAGTGGGTTTCGTCGATGTCGTCGCGCCGGAAACAGCGTCCCATCATCGCGTAGCGGAACGGCGGCGTCGGGTTCTGCTCGAAAATGCGCCCTTGTAGCGATCCCGTCGTGTGCGTCCGGAGCAGTCGCGCACCAGGGACGCCGACCGGGGTACCGTCGATATAGAACGTGTCCTGCTCGTCCATCGCCGGGTGGTCGGGCGGGTAATTCAGCCAGTCGAAATTGTACAGATAGTCCTCGACATCGGGTCCGTCGACGAACTGGAAGCCCAGTCCGATCATGACGCGCTTGATGTCCGACATGGTGGAGGAGAGCGGGTGAATCCGCCCCATCGGGCGCGCGCGCCCGGGTAGCGTCACGTCGATGGCTTCGTCGCGCTCACGCACGGCGCGCTCTCGCGCCTTGAGTTCCTCGCGCTTGCCCGCCAGCACGGAAACGACGCGTTCCTTCGCCTCGTTCAACGCCTGACCGAACAGCGGCTTCTGGTCGTTCGGCAACGCGCCGAGACCCCGGAGCAGACCGGTAAGCCGCCCCGATTTACGCCCGAGGTACTCGTTATCGAGTTCGTCGAGCGTTTTGGTGCCGGTCGCCGACGCGACAGCGGCGAGGGCTTCGGCTTCGATGCGTTGTAGTTCTTCGGTCATAAATTAGTGGTCAGTGAACAGTGGTCAGTGAACAGTGAACAGTGGTCAGTGCCGGAGATTCTATCCACTGTTCACTGACCACTGACCACTGACCACTAATTACAACTATGCCAGCATCTCCACGACCGGCGCGTTCAGGTTCGGCGTGATACCGACCGTTTCCAACACCTGGTTGAAGCCCTGCGGGTCGCGGATGGCGAGGTCCGACAGAACCTTGCGGTCGAGTTCGGTACTGGACTTGGTGAGGGCGGCGATAAAGACCGAATACGTGGTCCCGACCGACCGGCATGCCGCGCTGATACGGGTGATCCACAGTTTGCGGAACTCCCGCTTTTTGTTGCGGCGGTCACGGTAGGCGAAATTGCCGGAGCGTTGCACCGCTTCGTTCGCGGTTTTGAACAGGTTTTTCTTGCCGCCGAAGTAGCCCTTGGCGGCTTTGATAATCTTCTTATGGCGTTTGTGGGACATCATCCCACGTTTGACGCGTGGCATCTATTTTATTCTCCTTCGGGCGCGACCCGGGGAAGGCTTTCCCCTATCGCAGTTTCATCCCGACGGTCAACCCGCCAGTGTTGAATTTGGTTTGCGCGGGCAACCGGTTGGTGCGGTGGATAGTGGTCAGTGGTTAGTGACCTGTGGTTAGTGACCTGTGGTTAGTCTCACATATCCCCGCCCTTAGCGTAAGTGGCTAGTTTCTGACCACTGGTCACTAACCACTATCCACTAATCTAATAATTCGAACCGTACGGCAGTTGTTGGGCGACGGCTTTTTCCTTGCCCTTGTACAGCGCGGATTCGGCGTACAGGCGGCGCGATTGTCCGCCGCTCTTGCTGATCATCGAGTGCGCGCGGCGGGTGTGCCGGTGCATCAGTTTGCCGGTAGCGGTTTCGTGGAACCGTTTCACCGCCGACTTGCGCGTTTTCATTTTGACTTTCATTTCGATTTGCTCCTTTCGTTCAGTTTGTTATGTTACCCCATCCGGCATCCCGGGCGGGGAATTAAATCATTAAAATGGCCATACCGAAAGTTTCGCGACTTTCTCGGCATCGGCGGGCGGGGTGAACCCCGCGCTCTCGAATCCTGGCAGTTTCGCCATCGACCGCACCGTTTCCGTGATCGCGAACTTCCAGTCGCCCATCTTGCCGCTCATTTCCATCCTGACGAAACTGCCGGTCCGGGAGTCTGCGGTCGCCATAACCCGGAATCCGTCCCCGGCTTCGCTCACCGGGCGGATGGAAAACACACGGCGGCCGTTCTCGCCCGCGCCGGACTCCAGAATCATCCCCCCCGATTTCATCGCGTCGAGGAGCACCCCGACACCCGTTGCGTCGGTCGGTGCGTCGTCCCCGACCCACGGCGTGCCGGACGCAATCAGTCCGCATATCACGCCGATGACCGGCATGGCGAAATCTTTCTGGAAAGCCTCCAGGGTTTGCACCGCGTACTTTTTTGTGTCAGGGCGGTAGGTGTAAACATCCGTCCCATTACCGACTACCTGAAACGTCGCCGCCGCCGTCTTTCCGTCTTCGTCTAACAAAGTCACATCCGAACGGAACTTGCCGGGAAACTGACCGCTCACCTTGATCGTCTCGTTTATCAGCACAACCACGCCGCCCCCGCTCGCCTTCACCTTCAGGTCGGACGTGAGTGCCACCGGACTTTTCTGTACGGCGTCCACGGCTTTTTTCAGTAGCGCGATGTCATCCACGGTTGGCACCGACAGTGCGGAAGCCGGGGGCGCGGTCTGCTCCTGCGCCGCGACCGTCGCCGGAGTGAATCCGACCGCTCCGAACGCTATTCCCACAAAAATTACCGCCCCTGCTCGCCAAAATCGCCGCATGACTCTATACCTCCGCATACAGTAAAATCGCCCGGCGCGAGAACGAACTGCGCCGGGCGATTATATCGGTTTTTTCCGCCGTTGCAAACAAGCCGCTACCCGGCTGGTGTCTCGCCCGTCGGTGCAGGCGGCGCATCGGCAACCACTGCCGGTGCTTCCGCAGGCACCACCGGTGACTCAGCGACTGTTGCCGGTGCATCAGGGGCGGGCGTGGTGGTTGTCTCCTCCGTGCCCTCTGCCCCCTCGGCTTTCGACGATTCCGCCTGCCCCTCGCCCGTCACCGCCTTCGGAGCCGGTTTCGCCTTCGGCACCGCAGGGCCGGAAGGCTTCTTTGTCACCTCTTTGCTCGGCGACAGGACCATGATCATCTGCTTGCCTTCCATGGTCGCCGGTCGCTCGATGATCCCGACGGCACTTTCGGTGACAGCATCGACGATCTTCTGGAGCGAGGCTTGCGCGAACTCCGGGTGTGTCATTTCGCGCGAGCGGAACCGGACCGTCACCTTCACCTTGTCGCCGTCGCCCAGGAACTTCAGGATATTCTTGATCTTGAAATCCAGGTCGTGGTCGTCGGTGCCGGGGCGAAGCGTCATTCCCTTGATCTCGGCGGCTTGACGCTGTTTCTTCGCCGCGTCGCGGTCCTTCTTGCCCTGCTCGTATTTGTACTTCCCATAATCGACGATACGGCAGACGGGCGGTTGCGCGGTCGGAGCGACTTCGACGAGGTCGAGTCCCCGGCTACGGGCGATTTCCAGGGCTTCACGCGGCGTCATGGGTCCGAGTTTATTGCCCAGGTCGTCGATGACCAGGATCTCGCGCACACGGATGCGCTCATTGACACGCGGTCCTAAATCTCTGCCGCGGTCAAAACGCGGGTCACGGTTGTTTATGTTACTGCCTCCGGGGTCTTTCTCGAACCGGCACGCGATTGCGCCGGATAACAATTCCTTGTCGCCTGGAAACTGCGCGCGGACGTGCCGGGCGCATTTCGGGCAAAGCATTTTACCAACGGGGTCACTACCTGTCAAGTTTCGCAGGGTTTTCCCCAGGGCAATCGCATTAAACTGTTTGCCCTGTTTGCCCTAAAGATGGAAAACATCGGATGAAATCCTCTTCGCCCTGCCGAACTT
>JAYULM010000329.1:0-2857 GCA_043763605.1 Armatimonadota bacterium
GTCGAGTGCATCTACAATGCGTTGGCGTAGGTCGAGGGAGAGTGGCTTCATGCCTGAAAGGATACCTCACCAGCAATACTTTTGCCGAAGACTATATCGGCGGACGGAGGGCGGGTCGTCGCCTTGTTGGAAACCGTGCCGACCGGAACCGTGTCGGCGGGCGTGGTCCCACAATACGTGAACGAGGACGGATTTGCCAGTGCGCCGAAAGCACGCCCGAACGTCGGCTGGGAGAAAACCGGCACGAGCCGGTGTATCTTGCTCGACGTGGCGACCGGGAAATCTGCCCTGGTGACGCTCCCGGCGGAACTCAAGGATCGCGCGGTCCGATTCGCGTCGGCGAAATTTTCCTGCTCCGGCAAACTTGCCCTTCTCGCAGACTCCGCCGACTGGCACGACCGTTGGTACTTCTTCGTCGATCCGATTACCGGAGCGGCGACTATCGCCGAATCGTTGCACGATGACGCCTGGGTGGGCGGTCCGGGGGACGGCGCGTGGGGGTGGACGCCGGATGGAGACCATCTGTACTTCTCCAGTGAGGAAGGTGGTTGGTCGCGGATCATCCTGCGCGGGACGGACGGGACGCGACAGGTTCTGTCCGCGAAGGGGAGCGAGGCATATGACCCGCTGACGCGCCCCGCCCCGGAAAATTCGAGCTTCCCCTGTTCGCTCTATTTCACCTCGTCCGCGAGTGATTTAGGGCAACGCCATTTTTATCGCCGTTCGCTCGCGGGCACCGAAAACATCAACCTGACGCGGTCGCTCCCAGGCTGGAACGAGGCGACGCTTTCCCCGGACGGAAAATCGCTCGCCGTGGTCCACTCGTACACCAACCGCCCCCCCGAATTGTACGTGATGGATGCCGCGTCGGGCGCCGTGCCGCGCCGGATCACCGTGTCACCGTCGCCGGAGTTTCGGGCATACCCGTGGCGCGACGTGCCGGTGGTGAAAATTGTCGCGCGGGACGGGACGCCGGTCTCTGCCCGGTTGTTCACGCCGACCAAACGAACACGGGCGACCGGTGCCGCAGTGGTATTCGTTCACGGCGCGGGGTACCTGCAGAACGCCGACAAAGGGTGGACGGAGTATCCGCGCGAGTACCTGTTTCACCACTTTTTAGCCGAGCGCGGCTATACGGTTCTGGATGTCGATTATCGGGGTTCTTCCGGGTACGGGCGCGACTTCCGCACCGGTATTTATAAGCACATGGGCGGCAAAGACCTGAGCGATGTCACCGATTCGGTGCGCTGGCTGGTCAGAAATCACCGGATCGACCCGAAGCGCGTCGGGATCTATGGCGGCTCGTACGGCGGCTTCCTGACGCTGATGGCACTCTTCACGGATCCCAAAACCTACCGCGCCGGTGCCGCCCTGCGCCCCGTGACCGACTGGACGAAGTACAATCACGAGTACACGGGGCGAATCCTCGGTTTGCCGCAGGACGACGAAGCCGCCTACCGCCGGTCGTCGCCGATCTTCTTCGCGGAAGGGTTGACCGGCTCGCTCCTGATGTGCCACGGCATGGGCGACGACAACGTGTTCTTCCAGGATACGGTGCGCCTGACCGAGCGGCTAATCGAACTCGGCAAGACCGACCACTTCGAGACGGCGATCTATCCAGTGGAGGCACACAGTTTCACCGAACCGGCATCCTGGACGGACGAATACAAGCGCATTTTCGCGCTGTTCGAGCGGACCATCGGCGAGAAAAAGTAGACGCTTTCTTTTCATTTTTGTCTTTCCAGACGGGACCAACCGGGCGTTGGATCGTTGTTACCTGCGGTGCGCGTTTCTTGCTACACCTGTGCCCTCGCTGTTTTCCCGCAAATCCACCGTCTCTGGTTTCATACTCCGTGTGAAACCAGAGACGGTGGATTTGCGGGAAAGGACCGAACGCGAGCCACGAAACATCACACGAGCAAACAGCACCGCAGGTAACAACGATCCAACGCCCGGTTGGTCCCGTCTGGAAAGACAAAAATGAAAAGAAAGCGTCTACGGAAGGAAGACAGGCTCACGCTTAGTCCAGCGGAACAGTTGGGCGGGGCGGTGGGCACCGAGCCGTCGTTCCTTGCCGGTTGCTTCGAGGATGTCGAGCGAGAGCATCTTTTTGCGGAAGTTGCGCTTGTCCAGAACTCGGGCAAGGATGGTTTCGTACGTGGTTTGCAGGTCGGTCAGCGTGAACTCCTCGGGGAGCAGGGCGTACGCGACCGATGTATACCCCAGTTTCGCCTGTAGGCGCGCGATAGCCATCTGCAAAATCTCGGCGTGGTCGAAGGCGAGCGGGGGCAGTTCGTTCACATCGAACCAGCGGGCTTGCGCCGCGTTCGCGCCCGCCACCGGGGCGTCGGCGGGCGCGTTCGGCAAGCCGGACTCAGGGGCGGGCAGCAGCGCGTAGTACGCCACGGTGATGACGCGGTGACGCGGGTCACGGCTGACCTTGCCGAATGTATACAACTGCTCCAGAAACGGCGCGGCTTCCCCGACGCCGGTTTTCTCGCGCAGTTTGCGTGCCGCTACTGCGTCCAGATCTTCCGTGATCCCCACGAACCCGCCCGGGACCGCCCAGTATCCAGCGTACGGCTTTTCGCTCCGCTGGATCAGCAACACCTCCAGCGATTTGCCGCGCGCGGTCAGGGCAACCACATCCACGGAAACGGACGGGTGCTCGAAAGCGTTCGGGTCGTAGTCCGGGGGCAGTTCGGTGGCGTCAATCTTGTCCATCGCACACATAGTAAACAAGTCCACCGGGCTTGTCAAGCGCGGTCAGGATTAGTACAGGGCGATTGCACGGTTAGTCAACGCGGGTTGAAACCCACGCCTGTGGGCGACTGCGTCGCCGAACGTCCTCCGGACG
>JAYULM010000330.1:0-2848 GCA_043763605.1 Armatimonadota bacterium
ATCATTCCGACTATTCTAATCGCTTTATGGGCGAAAAAGCCGTGATTCGTCTCGTTTGCCTCCTCAGTGGGCGATTGCTCCTAAGAGGGACAACTGGGCAGGGTACCGCTTCAGCGGGCGATTTTCTATCCGACGGTTGACCAAGGAGCAGACCACCCGGGACACGCCCGTATGTCGCTCGCGACGACTGCGCCATACGCGGCGGAATACCTTCCGCCTTGGGACAACGCCTGGTACTGGTTCAACTGGGCGTTCGTATGCCCGACCACGATCCGATAGGACGAATGGAATCGGTTGTATGATCTCTGATCGGCAGTGAGCGGGCGATTGCGACGCGCTTTATGGGGCAGATACAGCGCGTGCTCGGGATAGTTCTTTGTGATGCCGTCATACCCCTTATCCATCATGTCAGCCTCGCCTTCGGATAGATTATCGAGCAGGCGACTGTCCCGCAATAGCCGCAGGTCTTGATTCGCTCCGCCCGGTACGCTCGCACTGGCCGCGCCGATTTTACCGCCGGGTTATACCGCTATCTGATTTTTGAGGCAGAGAAATCGGCTCCACCGATTTTCTTGAGTGTGCGTCTTCTTTTTCCCACTGTAGGCGAAACACTTTCGCGCGTAGGGCTTTTTGCGAAAGTCGCTCAAGCGACTTTGCGCGTGCTCATCATTGTCCTTGTCGCTTTTTGGGCGGCGGGTGCGCTGTTCCTTCGCGTCGATGACCAACGCGACATCAGGAAAAGCATCCATCACGGCTTCGAGCGAGCGCAGAGTTTTACGCCCCTTGGCGGGTTTCTCGAAGGGAAAGTCTGCCATACTTTGTAGCGTCTGTAAGGTTTTCTGAACGTTGCGCCACGCGTTACTTTCGTGCAGTCCGAACGCGTCGGCAAGTGTGCCGACAGGAACGCGAGTACCGCGAAGGTCGGGTAAACCCGCAACCAGACTAACGTCATAGCTAACCGGGTTTCTGAAGAGCAGGTAGCGGGGCGTCCTGCACCGGTAGCGCGGCGACGCGTGGCATTGATCCGGGTCCGCCGAATCTGGTCTGCGGTTTGAAATGTGCGGAAAAGGGCGTCAAAGTCGCAGGGGTTATAACCAGTCAGGCTACGGAAAGCGGCAGGATGCTTGGTAAGATGCGAGTAAGTTATCACGGTAGGGTTAGGATAGAGCAAAACCGTTTCAATGTAAATTTCGCAAGAACTCTAATCAACTTTCGGCGGCAACCTTCTATGCGGGTTGACCGTCGTTTTCGTTTTGTGGCGTTCGCACTCTTCAACCGGTGATGCAAATCTGACTTCGATAAGGTATCTATCTCCGCATGAAGACTCCTGTTCTGAGTGTGCCGTGTTTGCGCCGCCTTTTGACTATCGCATCCATCGCCGCCGTCGCCGCGATATCTTTGACGCCTTCCTTTGTGCGGGCGCAATCGAATAGCCCGTCCACGTTCGCGATAAAGAACGGCGACCGTGTCGTCTTCTACGGAGACAGCATCACCGACTCGCGGATGTACAGCCTGCTCGCCGAGGAGTATATCGTCACCCGATTTCCGCGCATGAACGTTTCGTTCGTCCATTCGGGTTGGGGCGGCGACCGGGTCGGCGGCGGCGGGGGCGGTCCGATTAATCGGCGGCTCGACCGGGACGTTTCGGTCTACAGGCCGACGGTGGTTACGATCATGCTGGGCATGAACGACGGCAATTACCGCGCGTTCGACGAAACCATCTTTCAGACGTACGCCACGGGCTACAGGTATATCGCCGAAAAACTGAAGAAGGACAACCCCGGCGTCCGTCTCACCTTTATCCAGCCATCGCCCTTCGACGATGTCACCCGCCCCGCGACGGTCAAGGGCGCATACAACGCTGTAATGGTGCGCTACGGAACCTTCGTACAGGAGTTGGCGAAAAGCACGGGTGCAGGTGTCGCCGATCCGAATACGCCGGTAGTCGCAATGCTGACGAAGGCGAACGCGGCAAACCCGACCGAGGCGCAAAAAATCATCGGGGACCGCGTCCATCCCGGTTGGGGCGGACATCTGATCATGGCGCAATCGCTCCTCAAGTCGTGGAACGCCCCCGCCCTCGTCTCTTCCGTCACGCTGGACGCACAGACGAAAAAGGCGGACGCACAGAACGCCGAGGTGAAACAGGTGCAACTCGCGCCGGACGGTTCGCTCTCCTGGGACGCGCTGGAAGGGTCGCTCCCGTTCCCGATCTTGCCGCCCGACCTGCGCAATGCCGCGTCGTACAATCTCGCGCTCACGTCGTCGGACTTCGTCGACACGCTCGACCGCGAAATGCTCACGGTCAGGAACCTGTCGGCGGCGAACTACACGCTGAAAATCGATGACCTGGTCGTCGGCGACTTCACGAAAGAACAACTCGCCGCCGGGGTGAATCTGGCACCGCTCGCGACCCCGATGTTGCGTCAAGCGCAAATCGTCCACACGCTGACTCAGATGCGCGCCAACCTGCACAACGCCCGCTGGCGCGAACTGCAAGTCCCGAACGAAAAAGAGGCGGCGGCGCAACCGCTCCTGCCCGCCGTGATGAAGAACCTCGATGTCGCGTCGGACGATCTTGCAAAGGCGCAACGCGCCGCCGCCCAACCGCGTCCGCACCGGTTCGTGCTAGTTCCGAAGTCGTCTTTTATCAAGATATTTTCTATGGACTTGACCGTGCGGGTCGGCAAGTGTGCCGACGGGCACACCGTGGATTCGCTGACGCCGTAAGTTTCGCCAATATGTTCATGAGCACGGTATTCGCGCCAGTACATCAGCGTCATTAACAGGCGATCTTGCAAACATAAAGTCGGCGGGCGTCCGAAGGAACGCATGCCATTTCGCAAGG
>JAYULM010000331.1:0-2843 GCA_043763605.1 Armatimonadota bacterium
TCGGCGAAATCCGGCGGGCGTGATTGGCGTAGCGCGGCGAGGCGGGAGTTGAGCGACTTCTCCCCGGGCGGGAGTGCCTGAATCGCCTGCCCGATCACCCAGACCGCCTGCGCGATCCCTGCCGGGGTTTCCTTACCAGCGAGCAATCTATCGAGGGCATAACTGGCATTGATTTCGCTGAGCGACGGTTTTGTGGTCGCGAAGCCGCGCTCCGTGGTGCGTTCCAGCATGCCACCCGTCCAGAGCAAGCCCGCCCCGGCGAAGATGCGGTTCCCCCCGTTCTCGCTCAGGGTTCTACCGGGATGGAGCATCAGCCAGCCCCACCCGGTTTCAGCACCGACCAGCCCGCCGCCCGCCTTCGCAAATGCCGTGTATGCCGCCTGTTCCTTCTCCGGTACGTCGGAGAAGGTGCCGACAATTACGTCGAACTCTTTCAGCCGCTTCGCGCTTCCCCGCTCGGGAAGCACATCCATCAAGACGACACCCTGTGCTTTCAGGAGAGGGAACACCCCCGCCCGCCGCTTCGACAGGACGCCGATGCGCGGATACCTCTTCCCCCCCGCCGCCCAGCGAATAGCGTTGAAAAGCAGTTTGCCGGTGTCCCCTTCCGCCAACGCCTCTGCCCCTAAATAGCCATCGTGTCCAAACGCGACCACGCGCCCCTTGCCGTACACCGCCGCCCCGACCACCGCCTCGCGGTAATCGCCCGACCGCCCGACGACGACCGGGAACGCGTTCTTGCCGGAAACACAGACCGCACCGGGCACACCGGGTGCCGCCACTTCGCGCGCGTCGCCAAGGATCCAGGTCGCGCCATCCACCAGAGCGGGAGCGGTGGGAACCGGACCGTTGCGGTACTCGCGAACAGGGTCCTGCGTCGCCGCCACGCAGGAAAGCAGGAGAGGTAATAGAAGTAAGTTGACCATGTCGCTTCCGGAGTCGGGGCTTACAGGATTGTCGGTTGCACAGACGGAATCGGCGAAAAATCGGAAACGGTGAATCCGTACTCCTCATCGACGACACGCAGTTCGTAATCGATATATGCCGAAACCGGGTAACCAAAATCGGAGTCGAATGTCTGCTCCTGTCGGACGGCGTTATTTTCCGCTGCCGATTCGAGTTTGTCGAACAACTCGTCCATCGTGTCGCAGGATTCGAATCGTTCGGGAGAAACTGCCCTCTCGCCGGATAGAAACCGGACGGAGATGGGGACGCCGTCGCGCACCTCGATCACGACCGGGCCGCGCGCGTCCTCCGCAACGAAGGCGTTGACACGGAGCGTATACCGGTACGAGGGAATATCGCGCGACTCCCATAGTCGCCGGTTGCGGCTGATCGCCGAAGATGTCTCGCCCTCGACCGAACCGCTCCCGCCACATCCCACAGACAAAAGGCATGAGAAAACTGCCAACGCGACACCGACGGAGTCCAACATTTTTCGTGTACGCATTCCACTCCCTGACTTTTCAGACGACGATTGATCTTGCCCCGCATGACTGATCCAATGCGATTGTACCCGATAAAAAAGCCTGGTACTTCGCGCCTCCGGTTTTTGATGGCGCGAGATCACACCCGCCCTTTACCCTGACACCGTATGAGTCCCGAGCGGTCTGTCGGGGAATGTGCCGCTACCGCCTGACGAGTATGTGTTGGAAGTATCGTCGCTGGACACGGCATGTATACCAAATGTCACAGTTGCCCGCCCCTCACGCCTCCCGTGTGATTTCGTTAGTATCGCTATCGGATGCTAAGCACTTGTGCGAATTTAGGTTAGACCATCCTGAGCCTGTTTCATTACGCCGCTACTCTCGAAACGTTCTGAGTGTAGCGCGGAGATATTCTAACCTAAATTCGCACAAGTGCTTACTCTGCCGGTAATGGCAGAACGGATGACAAAATTACAAGCAATGTTGCTACTACCGCTGAAATCACTATCGCAATATTTACCCCCTTGCTGAAGGCGGGTGCGCGCCCCTGAAGAGCCATGTTGAGCAAGGTGACAATCAGTATCGGGGTGTACGATTGAAGAGCTAATAACCATATAACAACATTACGTCTTTCGTCCAAGACGGAAATGTATTGATAGGTGACTGTCTCCGCGAACAGCACAGACACAACGCCGGAGACAAACCCCAAGAACTGTATCGCTACCGTTTTCAAAATGTCCCTCATTTTTTCTGTCTCGCTGTGTACCAGTTGAACCCGGCGGTGATGTCCTTAACGTCGGCTGGTTCGTCGAACCCACTTCCCCACCAGGCAAGTCGCGAATTCTTTGAATACACCTGCACGACTCCAGCAGCCAAAAGCAATTCTTTCAGCGACAACCCGGCTGCCGCCCCCGTTGCCCCGTAGTTAAAGTTGCCGTAATGCTCGTACTTGTTGTATGTTCCTTTACCGGTTTTGTCACCGAAATCAGTGACTGTTTGGGTGTCGCGCTTGTAATCCCAAGCTCCAAAGTTCTTCACCTGATCAGCAAACCAGTTGCGTAATTGTGCTTCTACGGCGACTCGGCTCTCACCACGATTTATTGCCATATTCGCCGCGAGCCGTGCGCGGTGCGCAATGGCAGTATCTCGAAAGATGTCGGAACGGGGCGGACCCAGAGGTACCCCAGTGACAAGATGTTTTTTTAGTGCCGCAGTGCTGTGATAGTCGTCATCAACCCAAAGCCCAGTGGGATCAACCTTGATAAGCGGGTTGTTATCGCAATAAGCATACAAGTTGAGCCGGTCCGCCTGACCGATTGGGTCCTGCGTCAGGAACCGCCCCAGCGCGGGCAGGTAGTACCGCGCCCCGAGTAACTGCATCCCCGTCTGAACGTCCGTGATGTACCCGTGCTTGCC
>JAYULM010000332.1:0-10062 GCA_043763605.1 Armatimonadota bacterium
CGTTGGCGTTCGATTCGTTTTGGCTTTTCACATTCTCCTTTTCGATACTGAACGCCAATTGCCTTCAATTTTCCAATCCCTATTTTTGAAAGAGGCTCCTTCTTTTGTACTTTTTCTCTCCACTCATCGGGTGTACTCCAGGCGTCAGGTTCGCGTCTCGACTCTGGTGTACGCCATGAAGTCGATGCTTTGTCCGCAGTGATTGGCAGAATGGGAATCGCATTATCTTTACCGGACGAGAGTAACAATACGCGAAGAGCGCGGTTGACAATGGTCACATAGCGTGAGACCAACTTGGCATCACTACCACTCTGTGATTTATTGGCGGCGATGGCAAGAATACCACGCGTGTAGAACACGAGGCGCAACATCTGATATGCGAATCGCGTTTCGCGCCAACCATCGTTCCATACAACCGGGCGTTGAAAGTGGAGTTCGGTGGAAACGTCCTCGAGAAGCCGAACCGCCTCTTCTAACACTGCGATGTTTATGTCAAGCGGCTTGATCGGCGAGATCTCGGTATCGGCACTGTTAGCACTTTCTGTAAACCCCGGTATTTTTTCCTTTGGATCAATCGCTTTCGCGAGGAGACTCCTAACCAGGTCTACGGTGACCCCACACGACAGGATCGGTATCTCCCGCCACCAGACGAGAGACATACGGCTTTTTCCCAAAATGCGTTGCGCTTCGGCGAGAATACGCCGCACGGCATGCTGGCGTGCTCTCGCTTCGTCCCACATCTTTTTGTAAGCGAGTAGTCCCCCCTCCCACATCAATGCTTCGGCTTCGTGCAGTTTCGCCACTGCTCCATATGCCGTGCCTTGGCTCCCCCCCTCTCGGACCGCATACGATTCCGCCATGCTGGTTTTGTACAAAATCTTGCTCATCGCAGTGTTCTTATACTTTTCAGGGGATATGAGATAAAGGTCGAAAAACGCGGTGGTGCAGTGATAGCGCGTCCAAAGCGATTTAGTTCCCTGCATCTCCTCACTGGCTGTTGTGGCAAGCAGTTTCTTGCCAAGTTTCAATAGACGTTCCGCGCCGCTGACCAAATCTTCCTGAAGTTTTTCCTTTGTTTTAAAATCGTCCAACCGTGTCAAGCGACTGATCGTCTTTACCAAACGAAGAATTGCGCAATGCATGATACGGCACCGCTTCGAATCCGCTGAAGCCGTCTTGTACCAATTAGTGCCGGTCCAGTTTGCGATGTCGTTAGTACCATGGCTACCTGGCGCAATCTGACTCAAAAGAGTCTGTAAAGCCGTAAAAATTACGTCTGTGTCATGGCATTTTTCGGACGGCTCCATGTCTGCTATATCTTTTAGCATATTGTAGTCCAACCCGCCGACAACATTATCCCCAAGCGCAACTATTCCTGCGGCACAGGAGCGGTATAGATTCAAACCTCGTCGGTGAATTTTTTGTTTTTCATGCCAATACAATGCATTTTTTGTCTTTTCCCTCCAATTCGCCGGGTCTTTCGTCTCTTTTGACGGAAACCGTGCCTGAAGCACTGCCGATCCACTTTTCACGTCTTCCATATTTTCATAAAGGTCAGACAGTGCCTCAAGCACATGATGGTTCATGACTTCGAGGGCGGTTCTGATTTCGCTCTCTGCACTATTTTGACTTTCAGAAAGAAGATCGTAAGCATCTTTCAGATTAAGAAGAAGGAAAGTATGGTCGTAGACATTGAGGTGCCCACGTGCCGCCCGCGTGTTCTCTAGCAAACCGCGTGTCATCTGTTGCAGGATGGGGATCTTCTGGACGACATCGTCTTGCAACTCCAGAAGCCGCCAGCAGTGATAGCAAAAATAGTTCAGTGCGGTAATATCGCCACTCGTGTTGTAAGCACGTTCGTAAAAACGGAGCATTTTGTCATGTGTCGCTACCAAGCGTTTCTTAACCCCGGCATCTTCCTTCGAAGTAGGAACAAATCCAGCTAAAGATGTATCTTTCTGCCCGCCCTCACGGAGCAGGTCACGCAACGTGCCGTCCATGTAGTAATACGCACCCTGCTGTCGGCGCAGTAATCCGATGTGTGCCGATGTATCGACTAGTGTTTCCAGTGCCACCGTACCGGCGTCGATATTTTCAGATTCTGCGAACGCTGATAGCTCCGTGTTACTTTTATCTTCTGTGAATGCCTGTACCGATGGGAGTGCCAACAACTGACTCCAAGCGAGGGGACGGTTACAAAGCGATGCTTCCTCCAAGAACTTGCGCAGATGGCCCTGTTTCACTTCGCCTGCCCGCTTTTTACGCTCCCCGCTCCATGTACTTGGTAACATTGTATTTAGCGGTTGTGTCGTACGCTTCAAGTCGTCTTTCACAGCCTCCTGAGCATCCTTCCGTTCTACGCCATCGAAAAGATAGACACCTTTGTCCTTATCATCATTTAGGTTGACAAACAGGCGGTGTGACGCCTGATGTAGGGATTCCCCGCTAAACGCAGATAGAACGATATTTGCCGGTGCGCCGCCCAACGCGATGGGTGTGCCGCCTCCCATTCCTACCAATCCGGTCGTCGTTTCGGTGGTATCACCGGGCCCCAGAGGATTGTCATCGGCATCCTTCCCAGGAACGAGAATCATTTCGATTAAACTGCAGATGCTCTCCCGGGAGGGTGAACCAGGGAGATGATTTAGATGTTCTGCCCCATATGGTAACGAACACAAATCTGCCCTGAGGTTTGTGATGATGGAGTCATCCGTGTCTTGGAGCACGTGGGTGCCGATAGCAAGAAGGCAGTAAGATGTCTGGTCATCACGGCTCGCGCACCATGCCAGCATGGCGAGGAAGACAATCAGTCGCTTGGCTTCAAGTTCCCGACGAGGGTCGACTATTTTGTCGTCGTCTGTGGTAGCACTCACGGGCTTCTTTTTTCCGCACAGGTCTTTCATCGCATACGAGACGGAGTCAATAACAACATAATAGCGGTCACGCTTCAGACGGTTCCACAGTGCCGCTGCAGTACGGGCAAGCGATTCGACCCCAAGGTCGTCCGCTGCGCTACCACCGGATTGCGCTACGGGTTTGTTGAAACGTGGCAATTCCAGCGGCATCGGTGCGTTAGGCAATTCGGGTTGGCGGCTGAGAACAAACCGGTGTATCCAGGCGACGAGCGTTCCAACGGAGACGGCTTCATCGAGGTCGCACCACAGAAGTTGGTGTGACAGATATAGCCGTTCGGCTACCTGGGACAGCACCTGACTCACTCCGCTACCTTTTCCACCAGTCACAACGGCGAAACGGCAGGGTATCCCTAATAGGTCGCCTGTTCTCGTTGGATCTTTGGGGATAGAGGTATCTTGGGATGTCTGTGTGACTTTCGGTTTAAATCCGTTGAAAATTTCGGTGAGGGCAATGGCGACATGTGGGGGCAGACGCTTGTTTTCTTGTTCCTCCAGATTAAACGCGGAATTTTCGTAATGCGGCACATGCCCGAACATGTCCGTCCGTTTATGCGGCACCGGGGTTTGTAGCACTGTCGGGTAGCCAGAGTTTGTATTAGGCAGTTTGCCGGAGCATTTTTGGAGTACATCCAACAGGAAGAAACGGCTGTGCGGGTAGTACAGATTGAAGATACGCGTTTTGCCCGACGGCACTTCTTTAACAAGATCAAAAAAAGGCGCGCCCTTCTCGGTGGCAATTGGGTCCACACGAATAATCGTGCGTTTCTGATCTGGGTTGTCGTCCTCTATAAACCCTTTGACGACCTCCATCACCCGTTTATCACTTCCCCCATAGTCCATGATCAGGAGAACCGATGATTCGTCGAAATATTTGAGCATCGTATCCCGATCACCGGGATTGATGGGAACGTTGATCGTCCGGTCGGCGCGAATGCCGTAATGGCTCCCGTGAAGTTTGAGGACGGATAAATGCTTCCTCACCAATTCGGGGGAGGGTGGCGGGGCATTGACATGTATATCCAGAACATAAGGTGCCAGCCCCTCTGCCTGCAGGCTCTTCTCGATCAGCGAATCAAAGTTCGTCGTCAGAACAAGGGAGATGTTCATCCAAGAGACAAACTGCGACAGAAGGTTGTGTGCCGCCCCCGGCACGACACGGGTACCAATCGAATCGAACAGGTCCTCGACCAGGCGCGGGTCGTTTTTCGCCACCTCGTCCAGAAGATTGTACCAGGACAGCCCCAATACTTTTGATGCGAAATCATTGAGTTGTGTCAGTGTCGGTTTCGCGAAGTGCCCCGGTTCCACCTTCAAGACTTTGCCATCTTTGTAATTTTTCTCAAACCGCTCTTCCAATTTATCCGCGATCAGATGTTTCGGGTCTTCCCCGAACATCTCAGGCATCAGGCAGGGAGACGTCCAGCCCATTTCTTGCAACGAAAACGCGTCCGCCTGAGGGCAGTTTTTCCATTCTCGTTCTCCTTTGAGCGGAAATGTGATCTTCTTCTCGAGAAGTGAATAGAGTGTTAATAACTGAATGCCAAGCGGACCGAGGGATGGAAAGCCCGACTGTGTGGAGATCCCCGCACCGACAAGTACGACTATCTGCTTGCCTTTGCGCCACTGCTCGCGAATGATGTTGATCGCCGTGTCAAGTTCATATGCACCTGCAGCTGTTGCTTTGGACGGAATTTCGTTTTGACTGATAGGTGATGCCATAAAGAGGGTTGATCCTTCTGGGGGCGACTGGTAGCGATTGACGACAGCAAACAGTCATCAGTACGTCTGCTCAAATATATTCCACAGAAAACTCGGTAATCCTGCGAACTGGGTAGAGATATTTCCGTATTTATCGCGAACGCGTGTTCAGCGATCTGTTCGTTTTGTATCCTCCCGCAGGGAAATGACCACAACCCGGCGGTGAGCAGTTTTGTGTCCGTGCGTACATCGGCGATTACTTCTACGCCGACTTCGTCAACGGTTGGATTCGCTCGGTGGATGCCGGGATATGCAACACTTCGCTGTTCGCGTCGGGTCTGGGAAACATTACCGCTCTGCGCGTCGGCGGGGATGGGGCGTGTACCACACTAACCGCCAGAACGGAAGCGTCGGGCGCATTAGCACGGCCGCCGATATGGTTCCCGAAGCACCGAGCCTTGCGTTGCTCACCGTCGTGGGGGCGGGCTTTTTAGAATTTATATGTTGGAAGTGGTTGCACCAACGCGGTTCCGGTGCTACTACATAACTCTATTCACATAAGAAAACGCCCGGCGGGGTCGTTTCTATTTGCCCTGCCGCACCGCCCCGGTGCCGTCGGCGGACACCAGCACGGCGACCATCGCGGCGTTTTTGTGTTTCTTCGCCACCTGGAACGGAGTTTCGCCCGCATCGTTGAAAACAGCCCGTCGGGCACCGCCTTGCAGAAGTGCCTGTACGTGGCGCACGTCGCCGCTTTCCACCGCCGCATGTAGCGGGTACCCGTACTCGTACGATTCGTTGGCCGGCAAGGCACCGTATCGGAGGAGCAACCGGGTGACCGCGACATTTTCCTGCCGGACAGAGGTTACGAGAGATGGGGCGACCTGATGGTAGTACCACCCTTCCGGGTCCACGCCGACGGCTAAATAGGTGCTCACTCCGTTCAGGTCGCCCCGTTGGATGACCTCCGATAAACGCCTGCCGTACTTCTCGTCGGTAATCGCGCCGACGCCGTACTTCTGTAGCAGGAAGGCGGTCGGTAGATCGCGGTGCGCCAGAGCGTTATCGAAAAGCCGCTCCCCGGCGTGGCACACGACCGAGGCGCCGAGCCAGAGCGCGAGCGGTCCCCACAGGGTTTGCACGAACAGCCGTTGTGGGAGCCGCCGCCATCCCTGATCGCCCGCCGCTCCCGTTCGTCGCCGGGCGAACTGCGCCCACGACGATACCATCACCCACCCGGCAATGAGCAGTGCGGCGTGCCCGACGAGGTTCGGCGCGTCACGGTAGTTCCACAGACTTGCCGTCTGGAAGAGGGTTATCACGCTCCAGACGACGGCGGCGAAAGGATGCCAGCGCAGGTGTGCCGGGAGGCGATTCAGCCAACGTCCCAGCGCGTACAGCCCCCAGATGCACCCCGCAAGGACCGCCATCAAACCGGCGAGGGAGACGAGTATAATAATTATTTCCATCGTGCCGTTATCCTCCGATTTCGCTCAGGCGAATCGTGCCTTGCTCCCGGGAGCCATGTGTCACCGGGCGTCGGTTTCCCGGGGCGTGAACACCCCGGCTAACGTTTTCCAAGCCCGCTGAAGCGGGCTGAGACGCCTACGCGTCCAGCAGACGCGCCATTGAATCGACGCCGGGAGCCGGATTTATCCGGCTTGGAAAGCGTTAGCCGGGGCGTTCACGCCCCGATGACACAATGCCCCCCGGAGATTTCGACTTCGCTAATTGTGACGCGCCGCTTTTCCCGCACTGAAACGCCCGCCGCTTCCGCGACGCGGGCTTGTGCCAGACCGTTCTCGCCCGGGGCGAGCGGTTTATCCGGGTCACGCACACACGCGGAAAAATGCGCTATTTCTAAGCCGTACTGGTCCGCGTGTGCGAATGGTTCCGCGCGTTCCGTGTCCCCGGCGCGGATCGTCAGCGAAACGCCGTTGTCGCCGACCTGGAACGCCCGTTCCGTCGTGACGCTCCCGCCGGTGCCGATGATCTCGTAGCGCGTGGTGAACGGCTGGTCGAAGCCGCCCAGAATCGTCGCGGTCTTGCCGTCCGCCCATTCCATCAGCACGGTCGTGTGCAGATCGATCCCGGTCGTCGGGTCGGTGCGCTGCGCGGCGGTGATCGCGACCGGTTCGCCGAAGAACCAGCGCGCGGCGTTGAGCGGATACACCCCGACATCCAGAAACGCGCCCCCGCCCTGCGCGGTGTTCATGCGGATATTGGACGCATCGAAATTAGCGACATACGCGAACGCCCCCCGGAAATGCACCTGTTCGCCGATCTCGCCGCCGCGCACGATCTCCCAAACGCGTTCGTGTTGCGGGTGATGACGGTACATGAACCCTTCCTGCAGGCGGAGGTTCGCGGTTTTCGCGGCGGTCGCCATCGCTTCGGCGTCGGCGACCGAAAGCGCGACCGGCTTGTCGCAGAGCACGTGCTTCCCGGCGGCGAGCGCGCGCAGGGTCCACGCGCAGTGCAAATCGTTGGGGAGCGGGATGTAGACGGCTTCGATGTCGGGGTCGGCGAGGAGCGACTTGTACGAACCGTAGGCGCGCGCGATGCCGTGTTTCGCCGCCACTTCCCGCGCTTTCTCGTCGGAGCGCGACGCGACCGCCAGCAGTTGCGCGCTATCGGCGGCGGCGCGGAACCCAGGGACCATACGCCGCTCGAACACGCGGGCGCATCCCAAAACGCCCCATCGTACTGGTTCGGTCATCAAGATCCCTCCCGTGCCGAGTGACGGATACGAACGACGTGAAGCGTATCTATAATCCCATCGTTATCTTCGTCCAACAACTCAAAAAACACATACCAGGGTGTAGACCGCCGACTGATACTATACGATTGCCGGTACCAGACACGCTCCGGTGGCGATTCGGGATCAAGAGGGCGGTCAAACGGGAGAGTCCCTTGCAGATCCGCTTCCTTCTCGACGAAATCCATCAGACCGTCTACCCAGCGTTCCGCGACAATAACACCACCGAATGGCGACGAAACGAGCCACTTATGCCCGTCCGCGATTTGCGCCTCCACAACCTCATGCAACTGAATCCGGAGTCTTTTGCCGGGGCGTTCATCACCATGATCAAGTTGGCGGATGATCCCACTCATTCAGAGAGACCTTGCCCCGTCTCCGTGTCCTTCAAACGCGCGAACTGCGCCTTGATGCGGGCAATCGCCTCGTGCATCGGGCTGGATTTCTCGGTGCCGCTCGCGGCTATCTGTATCGCTTCCTGCCGGTACTGCTCCCGTTGCTCGGGGGTGCGGCTGGCGTCGTAGCGGCGGAACTCTTCCCGCTCCTCGGCGAGTGCGATTTCCCGTTGTTCCGCCGTCATGTGGAGGTAGTCGGGTGCCCAGCCTACGTCTTCGTCGTCGGGGTCGCCGAAATAGACGACGGGGTACGGCTTTTTGGACGGATCGTTTTCCTTCTCGTCCGGGGGGGCGTTACGCGCGACGGCGTAGAAATTGCGCAGGGCGTCGCTCGCCACCGCGCCGATGTCGCGCCCTTGCGCGGTCGCGTCCGAGCGCAGGAGCGCGACGACATCATCGGTCAGAGGGACGGATTCATACATCGGGAGTCACCTTTCGCTTCCATTATACCCGCCGGACGCGCCGCCCTTCGACGCGCAGTTTGCCCGCCGCGAGCAGTGCCAACGCTTCCGGGAACGCGGCGTGTTCGCAGGGCAGAATCCGCGCGGCGAGGGTTTGCGCGGTGTCGTCGTCCTCGACCGGGACGACTGTTTGCGAAATGATCGGTCCGGTGTCAAACTCTTCGTCCACGAAATGTACCGTGCAACCGGACACCCGGACGCCGGTGTCGATCACCGCTTGATGCACTTTTTCGCCGTACATGCCGTGCCCGCCGAACGCGGGCAGGAGCGACGGATGGATGTTGACGATGCGATGGGGGAACGCCTGCACGACCGCTGAAGGCATCCGCCGCATGTAGCCCGCGAGTGCGACCGTGTCGGCGTCCGCGCCGCGCAGAACCCGCAACAACACGTCAGCATATTCGGCGTCGGAGCGGTCTTTCGGGGAAACGATCTTCGTCGGAAGTCCGGCGTGTTTCGCGCGGGCGATGGCGGGGGCGTCGGCGCGGGTGCCGATCACGCAAACGATCCCGGCGGGCAGTTCGCCCGCCGAGATCGCCGAGTGGATCGCCATCATATTCGAGCCGCGCCCGTGCGACCCGACGAATACCGCAAGTTTCAGGTTGGGCTGGGTCAAATCCGTCACATTATATCTTCATAGCAAACTCAGCCTGTTTGACAAGCGCGTGCTGGGTTTCCATCCGCCACACCGTAAACAGTTGACTTAAGCGTTGCAAAGGCTGTTCATCAGCCAGCAAAGTTTGGAATGCGGACACGGTACCGCTACCCATCTTCTCCTGTAACCAGTTACGGAAGCCATTCCAGGTTTGCAACTCGGCATCGTAAATATCACCGTTGGCAATCCCGCTATAGTAACCAGTTAAGAAACTAATCACCTCGCCATAAGTTCCGCTCGGCGTATACATTTGCGGGCGGCTAAGCACCGCATTAACAAAGGATAAGGGTTGCATCGTTATCTCCTTTACTGCAGACTCAGGACTTGTACCTCTGTGATTACTTTACCATAACTGTAAAAAATTGTTTTTGCTCGCAGGATTGGGTCATCCCAGATGGTCCGCAACTCCCAGTTCGCGGAACCAGGCAGGTTTGCTTGGGGGAAACACTCCAATATTCCGTCGGGAGCATTTATGCAGTTCATGTAGGTCAAGCTGAAATGGATTCTGGAGGCAATACCCATGTATCGCCTCAATTCCGCCGCGAAGTTCGCCGCCCTCGGGTCGAGGTTCAAGTCCGAGAAGTTCAAGGCGTGTGGCGCGAGGTACTTCAACTCCGCCAACGCATCCCTCAACCCGAAGGCGATTTCTAACTTCGCATCCTGTTCGCTCACCGCGCGGCGGCGTCCGTCGTAATCACCTTTTCCAGCTCCGGTCCCATCGCGCGCATGAAGTCCTGTTGCGCCGCGACCATCGCCGCGTCGTCCGTGCCGGGAGCCTGCGCCGATGTCAGTCGGGCGAACGTCCAGCCGTTCTTGTTCGGGATCACGCGCTCCAGTGCCATCAGGATCTGCTGGCGGATGAAGTCGCACTCGGTGCGCTTGCCGGACGCGAACAAGTATGTGATCGTCATGTTCGGCGCGGCGAGGCGGGAACCGTCCACGCTTAAATGGACCGCTTCGGCATCGTGCCCGCCATACGGGAGCGTGGTGCGGTCTTTTTTCGTGATGTTGTAGCCCGCCGCCGGGAAACACAACTCCGGGCGGTGCGCGAACTCGCGGCGGCCGTAGCGACGGTACACGAGCAGAATATCGACCGACTTGCCCTCGGGGTTGACGTAGCGACGCTGGACATACGTGTCCGCCTTGATCTGCTCCATCGTCACCGGGTCGATCTCGACAT
>JAYULM010000333.1:0-2835 GCA_043763605.1 Armatimonadota bacterium
GTTTACGAGGATGAGTTTGCCGAAAAGGTTGCCGATTTCGGCGACGAAGAGATGGCGCAGGCGATCATTGAGGAAGATCATGCCGCCGCGCTGAAAGAAGGGCGTAGCCTGATCATCCGTTTCTTTGTTCCCGCCGAATGCGCGTGGAAAGTGATCCGCAACCACGCCGCCGACTCGAAACTCGGCGAGTTTGTCACCGAATGTTTTCGCACGGTGGCGCGACTCAACCCCGAACTCGGCGGGGTGCTGGACGTGAAGGATTTTGCCGAAACGCAGAGTGGACAGCGAACGCTTGATAATGAGCGGCTGGAGAAGTTGAGCGAAATCATCTCGTGCCATAGGTTGGGGCTGTCGAACACGCAACCCGATGTACTGGGACACGCTTACGAGTATTTGCTCCGCAAGTTCGCCGAGGGGCAAGGGCAAAGCGCGAGCGAGTTTTACACGCCCGCCGAGGTCGCCCTGATGATGGGGCAACTTCTCGATGCACCACCGTATGCCACGGTGTACGATCCCACCTGTGGGTCGGGTGGTTTGCTGATTAAAGCGCGAACCGCGTTTGAAGCGAAACACCCCGACAAAAAAGCCCAAGCCCCGAAACCGCACGGGCAGGAACTCAACCCCGTTACCTACGCGATGGCGCGGATGAATATGATCCTGCACGACTTCGGCGGATCGCGATTCATGGTGGGCGATACGTTCCGCAACCCCGGCTTTAGCGCGAAGGGCGCGGGGCTGACGACGTTTCATCGGTGCGTCGCCAATCCCATGTGGAACCAGAAAGGTTACCCCGATTCGTTTTACGAGGGGGACGGCTGGAACCGATTCGTTTACGGGTTGCCGCCGTCGTCGTCCGCTGACTGGGCGTGGGTACAACATATTCTGGCGTCGCTCAAAGAGGGGGGACGCGCCGCCGTGGTGCCGGATACGGGTGCGGTGTCGTGTGGGTCGGGCGGCGACAGCGCGAGCTGTGAGCGAACGATTCGCCGTGCCGTGGTGGAGGCGGATAGGGTCGAGGGCGTGATTTTGCTTCCCGAAAACCTGTTTTACAACACGTCCGCACCTGAGATCGTCTTGCTACTGGCGAAAGGCAAGCCCGACGCCCGCAAGGGGCAGATGCTACTCGTGAACGCTTCACAGTTTTTCGTGAAGCGTTGCCCGAAGAACGAACTCACGGAGGCGGGAGCCGCCGCCGTAGTGGAAGCGTTCGCGGCGTGGCAGACGACGGAAAAATTTTCGCGGGTGCTGACGCTGGATGAGGTTCGCGCCGCCGATTTTAACCTGTCGCTGTCGCAATTTGTTGAGGTGGGCGAGCGCAAGACGCACCGCCCGCTTTCTGAGATTCTGGCGGATTTGGACGATGCGAAAGCGGAGCATGAACTCGCCGACGCGCATCTTTCGGCGACGCTTGCGCGGCTCGGTTTGACAGGAGCAAAGATTTGAGCGACGCACTGGGTATTACGCCAACACTCGAATCGGAGCGAGAGGAGCACAAAGAGACGTGGCAAGACAATGGACTGGAAGCCCTCGCCGCTCTCGCTAATACCCGTGGCGGTACGCTATGGATCGGAGTCAAGGACAACGGCGACCCTCTGGAACCTGATGGTTGGGCGGATGCGGGCATCACGGGAAAGATGGAGGCGATCACAAACAAGATTGTTTCCAAACTGGGAGTACACCCTGCTTCCGTCACCATTGAGACGGTGAAAGACAAATCGGTTCTGGCGATTCAGATAAACCGCGCCCCTGCTCCCGTTGTGCTGAATGGTCATTACTTTCGGCGCGTGGGAAACTCATCACGGCAGGTTCCCGCCGAGGAGTTGACGCGGTTTCTTTTGGAGCGCACGGGGGCGCAGTGGGATTCCCTGCCCTGCGCCGCGCCGCCCGACGCTCTGGATACTAAAACGTTCGAGGATTTCAAGGTATTGGCACGCAAGCGTCTCCCTGCCTTGCGCCCGTCCGACAGCGCGGCAACGATACTGAACAATCTACAACTCGTTGATGGCGACGGGCGGCTTTTGCGTGCCGCTGTGTTGTTGTTCGATAAGGATCAAGAGGCGCAACGGCTTTCCCTGACCGCGTTCATTCAAGTGGGTCGCTTCAAGGGTGACGGCGCGACGATTCTGGACGACAGACAAATCACGGGCAATCTGTTTGTGCAACTGAACGGCGTGATGGAGGCACTGCGGAAATACCTGCACGTGCGCTACGACTTTCCTGCCGAGGCAGGCGAACGCGTCGGGGCGGCGGCGTTGCAACGGGTCGAGGTTTGGGAATATCCGCTGACCGCTTTGCGCGAAGCGGTAGCGAACGCCTTGCTCCATCGGGACTATACGGACACGGGGCGCGTGATGATTCGCGTGTACGACGACCGCGTTTTGATTTCCAGCCCCGGCTCGCTTCCCGAAGGGCTAACGGTTGCCGATTTGTCCCGCGACCCGCACCGTTCCAAACTGCGAAACCCGCTACTCGCGCAGGCTTTCTTTTTCACCGAGATTGTAGAGCGTTGGGGGACGGGAACGATACGCATGGCGACGGAGTGCGCCGCGCAAGGGTTGCCCGCGCCAGAGTTCGCGGAAGTGAGCGGCGAGGTTTGGGTAACGTTTCGCAAAAGTCCGTATACGGATGAGCGGCTACGGGCGATGGGCTTGTCCGCCCGCCAGATTCAGGCGGTGCGCTTCGTGCGGGAGAACGATAGCATCGGGAACGCCGAGTACCGTGTCTTAACCGGCGTCGCCGACCGTACCGCCCGCCTTGATCTTTCCGCGCTGGTCGCTGAGGGGATTCTGCAACGCGAAGGAAGCGCAGGCGGGGGCAGTCAGGTGCGCTACCGAT
>JAYULM010000334.1:0-10019 GCA_043763605.1 Armatimonadota bacterium
ACCGGGGCGGCATCCGCTCGTCGACGGGCGTTGGGGTGGACTTCACGCGCGACGGACAGGGTCGGATCACGGCGATCCGCGACCCGAAGGGTAACCACCTGCGTTATGGCATCGACGGGCGCGGCGACCTCGCGACGTTTACGGACCGCGAGAGTGCCGTCACCGCGTTCGCGTACGACGGGTTCCACCGCCTGACGGGGATCACCGACGCGCTGGGAATCCCGGTCCTGCTCAACGAGTACGATCCGGCGACCGAACGGCTTGGAAAAACGACGATAGGGGACGGGGGGAGCGTTTTATACACTCATGGCATCGACGACCCCGAAGTGCCCGACAACGTCGAGATCACGACAGACCCCGTCGGAAATAAGGTGGTTTTTGCCTATAACAGTCGCGGTAATGTTTTATCACAGACGAAATACCTGGATGGGCGGGCGATAACGAACAGTTCCGTGTACGGCGCCCCGGCAAACCCCGACGTGCCGACGGCGGTGACGGATGCACTTGGAGCGACCACACGGCTCACTTACGGAGCCAACCGCGAACTGTTAACCATCACTGATGCGCTCGGGAAAGTAATCAGTGAAAGGTCATACGACAACGCGGGACGCCTGCTTTCGGCGAAAGACGCCGAAGGCAAAATCATCAGCACCGTTTCTTACGACAGCAAAGGTAACGTCACCCAGTTCAAGGGCGGCTCCGAGAAGACAACAAAATTTTCTTACAACAGTAACGGAACAATCGCATCCGTCGAGAACCAAATCGGCGATGTTACCGAGTTGTTTTACGACCCCGTTGGTCGTCTGACCGGACTCAAGGACTCCATAGGTCGAACGACTTCGTATCGACAAGACGAAGTCGGCAACATTATCGCCAGGGAAGTAGCGCGAACCCTGCCGAACGGCAATCTTGAGGCGTTAGTAACCCGCTATGAATATGACAAGGAAAACCGTGTCGTAAAAACGGTTTTCGCTGACGGTAAAGTCGATCAATTCGGTCATAGGAAGGATGGACAACTCGATTGGGTCCGCGATTCGTTGGGGCAAGTTATCCGCTTCGAGTACGACCCCGCCGGTCGCCCTGTACGTACGCTGTTACCCGACGGCACCAGTGTCGGCGCGGAGTACAATAACCGGGGGCAAAAAACTAAAGATGTTGATGCCGTCGGGCGACAGGTCACCTATACATACGACACTTTAGGGCGCAGGACGGCATCTTTCGCCTTCGACGCGCTCGGAACTCTGCAAAGCAAAGCCGAATACGGTTATGACGATACCGGACGCCCGGTGAGTTACACGGACGCGTTGGGGCATACCGGGCGGACGGAATACGACCTACTCGGGCGTGTCAAGCGTTCCATCGACCCCACCGGGATCGCGGTGCGCTTCCGGTACGATTCTAACAATCGCCTAGTCGGTATCCAAGACGCGCGAGACTGGGAAACGCAGGTCGTTTACGACGAAACGGGGCAGGTGGCACGCCGCGTTGCGCCCGACGGGAGTGAAGTCGCCTACTCGTATGACGGCTTAGGGCGGGTGGATCGCGTCACCGTCCCTTCGGGGCGGAGTGTTCGGTATACATTCGACGGCGCGGGGCGGATAGCGAGTCTCATCGACGCCGCCGGGCAAGCCACTACGTTCGCTTACGACGAGGTAGACAATCTGGTCTCGAAAACGGACCCGTTCAACCACGTGACGCGATTCACTTACGATAATCGCGGTCGGATGACAAGCCGCCGACTGCCGCTCGGACAGTCGGAGTCGTGGACATACGAGGACGACGGTCAGGTCTCGACGCACACGGATTTCAACGGGTTCACTACCCGTTATGGCTACGATCCTGGGACGCGGCGGCTCCGGCGGATCGAACCGGACGCGCGTCGCAACGAACCGGCTATCGACTACACCTATCTATTAGACGGCTCGATGGCTCGCGCCGTCCGGGGCTTGTACGCCACCGAGTTCGGATACGACGGACTGGGGCGGGTCAACCGCGTCGTGAGTCCGACCGGGACAATCACGTACGGGTACGACGCCGCCGGAAACAAGACATCCGTCCAGACCGCGTCCGGCCTTACTTCGTATCAATACGACGAAGCGAACCGCCTCGTGCGCACTGCGGCGGGTAGCCGGGTGACGGATCAGGTGTACGACGACCTGGGACGCATAGCCCGAATCAACCGCTCGAATGGCGTTTCAACCACCTACAATTATGATGCGCTGTCTCGACTGACGAATCTGGACCACTCGGTCGGTCTTTCCTACGGCTACACCTACGACGCAGACGGGCGGCGGGCGACCTCGGTCACCCCGACAGGCACCACAGCATACAGTTACGACCTGGTAGGGCGGCTGACCGGCGAACAACACTCCGTCCACGGGTTGACGCAGTACAGCCACGACGTGGTCGGCAATCGCGTCAGCAAATCCGGTAGTGGGGGTAGCATACTCTACAGCTATGATGCCAACGACCGGATGACGGGTTACATCGCGGGTGCGGGTCCTATCGCGTATGAATACGACGCGAACGGCAACTGCGTCCTAGCGAACGGCATCGCGCTCGGCTATGACTACACGAACCGCCCCACCTCCATCGGGAGTAACTACTTCGCTTACGACGCTCTGGGGAATCGTGTCGAGCAGACCGCGAGCGGTCAACGTGTCCTCTATCAGTCAGATTCTATCGGTGGCTTGTCGCGCGTCGTAGAGGAGCGTAACGGCAACACCGGCGACCTGATCGCCGCCTACAGCATGATGGGCGGGGGAGTCGCCAGCCAGTCGCGCGACGGGGCTGGACAAATGCCCCTGTATGACGGTCTGGGGAGCGTCGTCGCACTCGCCAGCGACGCCGGGGCGGTGACAGACCGCTTCTCCTACGACGCTTTCGGGAACCCCTCCCGCGATATGGGAGCGTCGGTCCAGTCGCAGTTGTTCCGTGGGGAGCAGTACGACGCGGCGACGGGTCTGTACTACCTGCGGGCGCGGTACTACGACCCGCAAGCCGGGCGGTTCATTTCCCGGGACCCGCTGATCGATAACGATGAGAACCCGTATGCGTTCGCAATGGGCGACCCGGTCAACTTCCACGACCCGAGCGGTCTGTTCTCTCTGGGCGAGCAGATGTTTGTCTCCTCCTGGGCACCCGCCTTGCGCGCCACGATAAACAAACTAGGACCGCAGATACTCTGGGGCGGGTTCGGCGGAATGGTTATGGGTGCCGGGACGGATTTGGCGACGCAGTTGTATATCAACGGCGGCAATTGGGGGAACGTGGATTGGGGGAACGTTTCCAGTGCCGCCGGATGGGGTGGCCTTTTCGGCGCAGTGACACCATTCACGGGCTTGGGTGCGAAGGGGGCGTTCTACGCCACGTGGTGGATAAGGGCGTTGGGAGGAGTCGGGGCGGGGGGAGCGGTAAAGGTGCTCATGGACCCCGAGTCCTCGGAGCGGGAGCGTCACGTCGCCAGCCTACAACTCAATCTTTCGATACTCGCGATAATCGGCTCGGGACCGGCGGGTGCGAGCGTCGCCCAGAACGTGAAGATGGCGATGACTAAGGGGGTAAAACGCCCTATTCTTGAGGAGATCGATAACGCGCCGTCTGTAAGGGTTCCCGGTAGGGTGTTTGATCTATTGGGTGAAGGGACGGAAGGTCAATCGTTCCGAAGTCGTGTGAAACATCTATCTAGAAAATTCGCAGAAAAAGGTCTTACTGATGATGACACTGTTCCAGTAGGACAGCGCAAACCAAATTGTGAAGCATGGGCTTACGCAGTCAAATACGCCCTAAAGGAGCAAGGAATAGAGTCTGAAGTCGGATTACTTAACAAGCCAGTTTCAGGGGAAAAATTCAAACCGTCAACATATAGTGGTGAGGCGAAGTGGGTGTTTCACGCTTATGTTAGAGTAGGCAATCAAATTATGGATACGTCTACTCTTCCCGGTGCTAAACCGTATGATTACTTTGTCTTGAAAGACGTGGCTAGCTGGCGAAAGAATATCGTCAATAATGACGGAAACCCGGCGGCGTTCAATTACAGCGCGCAAGACTCGTTAAGAGCGTTTCAACTGGATGTCTTCTATAATGGTTTCGACTCTGCACCGTAACTAGAATTATGAATGAAATTCTTCGGGGCAAGCCCCGAGGTATCTACTGGAAGGCGACCCTTGAGTCGCCTAAACTGCACTACCCGGAAGCATTGCAGACGTTCTCAACCGGATACAGTGGATTAGACCCGTAGGGATTAAATGTGCAAATCAATGACAGTGAGAATTTATTTTCTTCGGTTTTCTTGGGCAACAGAAATTACTGACCATGTCGAGCGGGCATTAACAGTTTTCTCAGATACCAACGCGGATCGAAAGGACAGGGAAAATCACATCAATGCAAATCTAATGAGTGAAGAAAACCGCGTCGAGTTACCCGAATTCGAATGTGTTACGGTTAGCGATCTCACACACATTCTGCACACCGTTCAGCACGAATCGGGCATCTTCATTTTTCCTTTTCAATACCCCATAGATGCGTGGGCAATCAGTGGTCAAGATTATTCAATGGAGTATGATCGTGTTCTGGATATTGTACGCGATCAGAACTTCCGTACAAGAAGTCGCGCTATTTGTATTTGCGGTTCTCCCATTGACCGACTAATGAATAATCGCATTGATGAGCCATATCTCGTTCGGGATTGGTCCGAAAAGTCTTTCTCTCTATGGATTCAAAAGCCCCAGAACGAGTGGGATGTAGTTTTAGCAATTGAATATATACTTGCTCGCGATATGTATCCTTAGTCGCTATGGGTTTAATTTCCCGGTGCTTGCAACGTATCCGGCTGGAACGTCCGTACCTCTTTCAGGAGGTGCGGTTTCGTTATCGGCTCTCAGGCTGATCTACCGGCAGATACCTCGGAGCTTGCTCCGAGGAGAATCATTCACCCCACCGAAGGCGACAAAATTACTGGACTGGTTGTCGTGTACGTCATAACTGAACCGGTCAAAGTTTCATCCGCGATTATGTAGGGGAACTTCCTATGCTTTGAGAATGGCAATCTGCTGATGGTGGCTTACACAAAGCTCGCTTCATTGGATCGGGATCAAAAGGGGAGATCAAGCGGGACTCCCAAAAGAAGGGAGTCCCGCGCCACAGGAAAGTGGAAAGGGGGGCGGTCCGAACCCCTGTGACCGAGGAATAAGGGGAGTCAAGGGGAGTGTCCTTGTCGGGGAGCGAGGCGGCCCATTATCTATCTGTGTCGCGGGAGCCAATGTAAATGATCATCTACTTCTTGCGACAACTTTGGATGCGATTGGCAACTTCGACTACGGGATCGAGTGGGCACCGGTCTATCTGGGTGGCTACGACGACCTGACGTACGACCCGGACCTGTGGGAACTGCGGACCCTTGACGGCACGGTGATGCGCGTGAGCGAGACGCGGGGACTCGTCTACGTGCGCGAGCCGAACGGGAACGAGTTGACCATCGACCGGAACGGCATCCATTCCTCGGCAGGCGTGGGCGTCGACTTCACGCGCGACGGGCAGGGGCGGATCACGGCGGTGCGCGACCCGAAGGGGAACTATCTCCGGTACGGCATCGACGGCAGAGGCGATCTGGCGACATTCACGGACCGGGAGGGCGCGACCACGGCGTTCTCATACGATGGGGACCATCGGCTGACCGGCATCACGGACGCGCTGGGGGTGCCGGTGCTTAATAACTCCTACGACCCGGCGACCGAACGCCTGGGCGAGACGCGCGACGCCTACGGTCAGCCGACCCGTTTCGCGCACGGCTTCGACGACCCCGACATCCCCGACAACCTTTCGCTCGTCACCGACCGCCTCGGCAACCGGACGGTCTACGGCTTCGACGGGCGGGGCAACGTGACGCAGACCACGCGCTACCTGAAACTCCCGGGCGGCACCGAACGCCCGATCACGACCACGTCGCAGTACGGCGACAACAATAACCCTGATAAGCCTACCGCCGTGACGGACGCGCTGAACCAGACCACGCGGTTCGCCTACGAGGCGAACGGCTACCCGGCGCGCGTGACGGACGCGCTGGACAACGCGGTGTCGGTGGCGTACGACGCGAAAGGCAACCCGCTGACGGTCACGGACGCGCTGGATAACACGACGAAGAAGACGTACGACGCGGCGGGGAACCTGCTTACCCATACGGACGCGAAGGGACACGTCACGACGCACTCTTACCTGCCGGGCGGTCTACTGTCCTCGCTGTCGGAATCGGTGACCGTAAGCGGAGTAGTCAGAACATCGGTTCGCTCCTTCTCCTTTGATACTGCGGGGAGGTTGAAAACCGACACCGACCCGCTCGGGCACACCGTCACCTACGACTACGACGCGAACGGTTTACCGATTGCGGAGGTGATGCCTTGGACGGAGGTGGATGTGGACGCCCTCGCCGCGTCGCTCGGCGGGGGCAACCGGTCCCCTAGTTTCGCCGACGCCGCGCGCCTGTCTGCCTCAACGCCCGGCGTGGTGCGCCTCGCCCGGACCGAGTACGTCCGCGATAACGAAGGGCGCGTCGTCAAGACCATCCGGCGCGACGGCTCAACGGTTGAGGGCGTTTACGACGCGAACGGGCGGGTGAAAAAAAGCATCGACCCCGCCAAGCGCGTGACGGAGTATGAGTACGACCTACAGGGGCGGCGAATCTCCGTCAGGTCGCCCGACGGCACGGTCTCACGCACGGTATACGACGCGGAGGGGCGCGTGTTCCGCACGGTCTCGCCGCGCGGCTTGATCCGCGAGAACATGTACGACAGCGTAGGCCGCGTGGTCGCCGCGCGCACTCGCGACAACAACCGGACGGGCGCGGACGGGCAGCCGCTCCTCCTCGATGAAACGTTCACCGCGTACGACGATGCGGGGCAGGTCGTTGAATCCCGCGACGAGCGGGGCTACGCGACGTTTTACGCTTATGATGCACAGGGGCGGACCAAGACGATCCGGGACGCCCTGAACAATGTCACGTCGTACGAATACGACGCGATGGGGCGGCAGACCGAAGCCGTTGACGCGTTAAACCAGACGACCCGTTTCGAGTACGACGAACTGGGTCAGCAGTGGCGCACCATCAACGCCCTGAACCAGGTGTCCGAGACATATTTCGATGAGGTGGGAAACGTAGTAGGCGCGACGGACGCGGCGGGGCGGCGCACCGAGTTGGCGTATGATGGTCTGAACCGGCTCGCGAAGGTAACGTACCCGAACGCGACGTACGGGGTGACGTTCACCTACGACGAGGTCGGCAAACGGATCGCGCAGACCGACGCGAACGGGCATACGACCGCGTTCGCCTACGACATCATGGGGCGTAATACCGCCCGGCGGATGCCGATGGGACAACGAGAACGGATGTACTACCGCCCGGACGGACGCATGTCCGAGCGTCAGGATTTCAACGGTCACACGACGACTTACGCCTACGACGAGCCGACCGGCAGGTTACTGAAAACGCAGGGGTGGAGCGGGGACTTCGTGTCGTACGCCTACACGCCGGACGGCATGATCGACGGTGCGACGCGGTTCGCGAGCGCGGTGAACGGTGGCACTCAGACCACCGGCTACGACTACGACGTGCGCGGCAGGGTCGAGCGGGTACGCGGACCGACCGGGACGATTGGCTACCGCTACGACATCGCCGGGAACATCGACCGCGTGTCCTTGCCTTCCGCGACACTCGGCTACGAGTACGACGAACTCAACCGGCTGTCTGCGCTGGTCCACCCGGGCGGGGCACGGACCAGTTATACCTATAATCCCGTGGGGAACCGCCAGACGAAGCGACTCCCGGGCGGGATCGTCACCAGTTATGGCTACGACGCCGCGAACCGGCTCACGTCGGTGACACACGCGAACAACCAGGGGCAGGTGCTCGCCTCATTCGTCTACACGCTCGACGGCTCCGGTCGCCGCCAAGCCGTGAACGAAGCGCGGCGTGACCCGGCGACCCTGCTCCTGCAGGGCAACACCACTTCGTACAGTTTCGACCCGCTCGGTCGGCTGACGGGCGAGAGCGGCGGCATCGCGGGGACGCTTTCGTACACCTATGACGCCGTCGGCAACCGCCTGAGCAAGACGACGAACGGCGTGTCGGTAGGCTACACGTACAACGCGAACGACTGGATGAAGTCGGAGGGGGCGAAGACGTTCGACTACGACGCGAACGGTAACACCGTCTACGCAGACGGTCAGACCCTGCAATATGACTGGCAGGATAGATTGGTCGGCACTCAGAACGGCGGCAACACCGTCTCGTTCGTGTACGACGCGGACGGGAACCGCATCCAGAAAATAGCGAACGGTCAGGTCACTTCGTACCTGCCGGAGACGGTGTTCGCGCCGTACGCGCAGGTGGCGGAGGAGCGCGAAGGGCTGACGGGCAGGCTGACCGCCCGCTACGATTTAGGCATCGACCTGGCGCGGGTGGACCGGTTCGTGGCGGGCGTCGCGACGGGCGACTCGTCGTACTTCCTGCACGACGGACTCGGGAGCACGGTCGCGCTGGCGGACGGCAACGGTGTGCTGACGGATACCTACGGCTACGACACGTTCGGCAACCCGCAACATCTATCGGGCGGTACGGCGAACGCGTTCCTGTTTAATGGTCAGCAGTTTGACGAGGAGACCGGGTTGTACTACCTGCGGGCGAGATACTACGCGCCGGGGCAGGGTCGGTTCATAAACCACGACCCGCTCCTGGGCGACGGCGGCGACCCGCTGTCGCTGCACCGCTACCTGTACGCCAACGCCGACCCCGCCAACTTCACCGACCCCACCGGCATGTTCAGCGTCACCGAGCAGATACAGACAGCGAACATCGCCCCGTGGGCAAAGATAGCGTTGCACATGGTCTACGGTGCGGTGCGGGGCGGCATTGAGGGGTACATCGCCAGCGCGGGGCGCGCCGCGATACTCGAACAGAGTGCCGAGGAGATCAGCCAAGCCGGAAGCCAGGGGGCGACGTGGGGTGCCGTCTTCGGGGCCACTGGCGGGTTGCTCAGAGGAACCTCATGCGGGACGCAACAACTCATCAGCGAGATCGGCACTGGAATCGCCATCGCGACGGGTGCTGCCGCTATTGTCGAGGACATACAAAACTTCGCCCGCACCAAGCAAAGCAAATACGCGCTGGCAACGTCCTGGGACGCGCTCTGGCTGGCCTCGGTACTCGTGCAAGTGAAACGCACAGGTTGCTTCACGGAAGACGCCCAAGTATCGTTCTACTTGGATTTCTCTCCTACGCCGTTTGACGGGGCGATACCACAATTGGTATTCGCTTGGCAGTCGGGGCGTACCGTTTCCGTCATGGCCCGGAATGAGGAAACAGGTTCGGACGAGATATGCCGTGTAACGAACGCCTGGGAGCGCACAGTTTCCGATGTCGTCACAGTCACGTTCGCGGACAAGAAGACTGGTCAAGTTGTCGAATCCTTGACCGGTACGTTGGAACATCCCTTCATGACGGCGAAGGGGTGGGTCGAGATGGGGCAACTGGGTGTCGGAACGGAGGTTGTGACTCGCGCCGGTCCACGCTTGGTTGTTAAGTCTTCCACCAGAATACATCACCCGAGCGGCGTTAAGGTGTATAACTTTACGGTAGACGACGATCACACCTATTTCGTATCTGATAAGTGCCAAGGCATTCTAGTTCACAACGCTAAAAAATGTGGCGATCTCGGAGAGGATATAGTGATTGATGATTTAAAGGCGAAGGGGTTTGAAAACATTGTTCAAATTCAAAACGACAGGGGGAATGGTGTTGACATATTGGCGGAGATGGATGGTAAAGTCTATGCATTCGAGGTCAAAACTTCAGGAACTCAATACGCCCGTGCTTTGACTAAAGATCAGAAAGACGCTTCTGGATTTGTTAAAGATCGTTTAGGACGTGCAATCGTAACTATTCAGGTATTGCAGAGTTTTCCGCTTCCGCGATACAGTCTTAATCAAGTTGATGACTGAAGAGCAAGCCCGAACCCTCTATCGTCAAG
>JAYULM010000335.1:0-9986 GCA_043763605.1 Armatimonadota bacterium
CGTGGGTAAAACGCGCCCACGACACTGAGAATCCCGCCGCTTTCGTGCCGTCCGGAGGGCGTTCGGCGTCGAAGACGCCCACAGACGTGGGTTTTAACCCGCGTTCTTATAGGCATGAGAAAGCAAGCAATCTATAATGCAATCGCCCTGCCCGACCTGTTCCTGACCGCGACGTTTCCCGGCGTTTGTGACTCGATTCGCTCTCTTTTCAAAGAAAACCCGGCAGGCGAAGATTTCGCCTGCCGGGTTTATTATATCGCTCGTCCCGCGTGTCAGATAACGCCAGTCGGAGCCTTCGCCGAACCCTGACCACGGGTCGCGGCGCGGATCGGTTTCACGTCCGCGACGTTCTCCGGTGCCTGATCGAGGAGCATCAGCCAATCTTCCACGGCGTCCGATTTCGGAAAGATCTCGTTCTCCTTGTACTCCATCGCCACCGCTTTTTGCAGGTCGGCTTCCGTGATACCGGCTTCGTCGAACTGCTTGGCGTCGATGGCGCGCTTGATCGCGAAGTCCTTCGCCCGTTCCACCAGACTCGACAGGAGCGCGCCGGATACCAGGTCTTTCCAGTACAACCGTTGCGTGCCGCCGTTCCGCTGGAACACGTCCAGGAACTCGGTTTCGCCGTCCTTGCGCCACAGATACGCTATCGTGGAATCCACCAGCGATTGCGCCGTCCGTGCGGTGTCGTTGTCGTGCTTCGCCAACTCCTCGGCGGCGAAGGGCAGATCCTGATTGACGTAGATCGCCAGGATTTCGCGCGCCGCCTTGCGGTCGGGTCGCTTGACCCGGACGCGCCGGTCGATACGCTCCGGTCGCAGGATCGCCGGGTCGATATAGTCCGGTCGGTTCGAGGTCAGCATGACCACGATGTTCTCGGACGATACCAGTCCGTCCATCTCCGCGCAGAACTGGGGCACCACGGTATTCGAGATGTTCGTGTGTCGCCCGCTGTTTCGGGTGCGCAGGATCGATTCCGCCTCATCGATGAAGATGAAGACGAGGTAGCCTTCCTTCGCCTTTTCCCGCGCCGTAGAGAAGATCTCGCGCACCTGCCGCTCGGACTCGCCCAGCCACATGTTCAGGATCTTCGGACCGTTGATATACATGAAGTACTCCTTCACGTTCTCGCCGGTGCGCTCGTTGTACTCCTTGGTCAGGTTGTACGCCGTCGCCTTGCCGATCAGCGTCTTGCCGCATCCCGGAGGACCGTACAGCAGGATGCCCTTGAGCGGTCGCTTGCCGAACTTCTCGTACAATTCGGGGTACACCAGCGGCAGTTCGATGGCGTCGCGGATCACATCGATGACCTCTTCCTGCCCGCCGATCTTGCTCCACGGGATCGGCTTGATCTCTTCGAGGAAGTACTCGCGGTTTTCCTTCGCTCCGAAATGCTCCAACGCCAGTTTGAACGACGGGTCCATGCGCACTTCATCCCCGGCGCGCAGGACGATCTCCTGCAACTTCTTCGCCCGCGACACGATGCGCGAGTTCATGCCCTGCGAGTCCATCGAAACGCGCAGGCGGTCGTTGTCGAGGACTTCGGCGATCTTGACCAGCGGTCCCGACGGGTGCGGTCCCATGCCCTTGACCACGGCGTACGCCTCGTTCACACGGACGCGGTCGCCGGGTTCAATCGGGTGTTCCACGCGGTCGTATTTGGGATCGACGTTGCAGATAAATTCGGTGTCGCCGAGCGCGATCTGCACCGTGTCCTCGCCGTCGATCTCGCCCATAAACGTGGCGATGCGGTTGGCGGGCGCGGTCAGTTTGTTGTACGCTTCGTCGTACTCCGCGATCACTTTTTGCGCTTCCTGCATCTGGCGTTCATCCACCTCGATCTGGTGGCGCAGGAGCAAAAGATACTGGTATTTCTGGTCGCTCGGCGGCGTCATCGTCAGGAGTTCGTCCACCACGGCGACGGAGCGGATCGACGTTTCGTACAGCGGTCGGTCTTCGTCGTCTAAACTGCGTGGTGTCTCCGCGTCGGCGGCGGCACGGGTAAACTCGGTGCGTCCCCGTCCCCCGCGTGTGTTTTCTCGTTCGTTATCTCTACGTGCCATAATCGGTTTTGCTCGCTCGTTTCTTTGATGTGTCTCTGTGTAACAGGCTGATGAGAAGACTGGTTCCCGCCCCGTTCCGCCTCAACCCCGTAGCGAAATTCGGCATACAATTGTTTTACACTGTTTCCGGGGCGTCGGTTCCCGGTGGGGTTAGTGATTAGTGGTTAGTGGACAATTCCGGAGGGGAGTCACTGCGAGCGTATCGTGTTCGGAGTCTCCCTCTTCACTAACCACTGACCACTGACCACTGACCACTAACCCAATGCGGTATTATACCGTCGCACCGGACTGTTTATGCCCGGTCAGGAGAGCAGGTTTCCGATGGGTTTTGACGCGAATACGGAGCGGGCGTTGACGGCACTGGAGCGGGTGGCGGCGATCTGGCAGGGGCGCATCGATAACGGTTGGATGCCCCCGATGGAGTCCACGTTCCCGTGGGCGCAGGTCCGGCTGTCACTTGCCGCGCTTCTGCCTGGGATGCGGGGTGCGCGGGGTTGGGTGGAGAGGGTTGCCTCTTTTCCTCCCTCTGCCTCGTTTCCCCCCTCTCCCCCCAACCCCCTCTCCCCCCGTGCCGGGGAGAAAGGGGGGGCACCGAATGCGGGGGGCGCGAACGTCGCCCCGGCGGGCGAAACTCCCACGTCTCCTACTCCACCTTTCTCCCCGGCACGGGGGGAGAGGGGGTTGGGGGGAGAGGGGGGAAACGGGGCACTCACCGCAACCCTGATCCTCGCCGGGAACACGCCCCTGCTGGCCTGGTCGCCGCTCTGCGCGTGCCTTCTTGCCGGGGTCGGAGCCGTGCGCGTCAAGTTGTCCCGCGACGAGACTGTTTGGACGCGTCTCTTCATCGACTCGCTCCGCGAAGCCAATCCTACCCTTGCGGGACGCGTCGCGCTGTACGACTTTCCCGGCGAAGACGAGCGGACGTATGCCCTGCTCCAGGACGCGGACGCCGTGATCGCCTACGGTGCCGACGCGGCGATAAACGCCTTGCGCTCCCGGACGCCGCCCGGCGTACCGTTCTTCGGTTTCGGACACGCAGTCAGCATCGCCCTGCGGATGCCGGGTTGTGCCAGAAGCGGCGTGGACTATACGGCGGGCTTCGCGCAAGATGTTCTGATGTTCCAGCAGTCGGGTTGCCTTTCGCCGCATGTAATCTACGACTTTTGTGAAGAGGCTACGCTTGCGGGCAGATTTGGCGCGAAACAACTCCCGCGTTCTCTGGATCAACTCGCCTATACTCTGGACGTTCCACCAATACGAGACGCCGCAAGTGCAATCAAGGTTCAGGAGGCGCGAGACATCGCACTGTTTTCCGGGGGAGATGTGACGCGCGGATATGCCCTACGCTGGACGACGATTGTTACAAACGACCCGACACCCTATCCGGTACCGGTCGGTCATGGCGTCATTTACGTGTCGCCGGTCGAGTCATCGGAGCAACTGCGCGAACTCCTGCAACCTGTTTGGGGAATCGTCTCGTGCGCGGCGGTCGCAGGGGAACTATCGCCGGAGTGGGAAGCGGTCCTGCGCGACGCGGGCGTTTCACGGATCTGCAAGCCGGGCGAAATGCAGACGCCCCCGCTCGACTGGCAGAACGGCGGGCGCGATCTGCTGGCGGAACTCCGGGGGATCGGGCTTGCGCGGCAGAACTACAACGGACCTTAGGTGGTGAGGACGGCAGGAATCCGACCGTCAAACCGCGAACCGTACCTGCATCATGGCTAAAATTACCGAAGTCCGGGTCATCGTCACCTGCCCCGGGCGCAACTACGTCGTTGTAAAAATCCTCACAGACGAACCCGGCTTGTACGGTGTCGGGGATGCGACGCTCAACGGGCGCGAACTCGCCGTTGCCGCCGCGCTGACCGAGCATATCGCCCCGCTCCTGATCGGACTGGACCCCGACCGCATCGAAGACATCTGGCAGTTCCTTTATCGCGGTCCGTACTGGCGCGGCGGTCCGATCCAGATGACCGCTCTCGCCGGGATCGACATGGCGTTGTGGGACATCAAGGGCAAGCGCGCAAACCTGCCGCTATACTCCCTGCTCGGCGGCAAGACCCGCGAGGGCGCGCTCTGCTACACGCACGCGGGTGGCCGAGACGCCGTGGAATGTGAGGACTCGGTTCGCAAGGCGTTGGCGCACGGCTTCGAAGTGGTGCGGGCGCAGGTCGCGGTGCCCGGCGCGACCGCGACCTACGGGGCTAAGGGCGCGGTCGAGGCGGCCACCGCGACATGGAGCACGGTCAACAGCCTGACGCCGACCGAGAACAACTGGGAGCCGCTGAAATACCTGCGCGTCGTGCCGAAACTGATGGAACACCTGCGCTCTACAGTCGGCGATGAAGTCGAAATCGTCCACGACGTTCACCAGCGATTGACGCCGCAGGAAGCCGCCCGGCTCGGCAAGGAATTGGAACCGTATCACCTGTTCTTTCTCGAAGACCCGGTGCGCCCGGAATGGAAGGACGGATTGCGCCTGATCCGGCAACATACGACGACACCGATTGCGCTCGGCGAACTGCTCCATTCGCGCTACGACTGTCTCCCGCTCCTGACCGAACAACTCGTCGACTTCATCCGGTGCGACATTACTCACATCGGCGGTGTTTCCGAGGCGCGACGCATCGCGACCATCGCGGAAGTGTTCGGCGTTCGTACGGCGTGGCACGGTCCCGGCGACATTGCCCCGATGGCGCACGCTGCGAACGTCCACGTGGACGTTTCGATCCCGAACTTCGGCGTCCAGGAGATGGTGCATTTCCCGCCCGCCGTTCACGAAGTCCTGCCCGGTGCCCCCGAATACCGCGACGGTAGACTCTGGGTGACCGACGCGCCGGGTCTCGGCTGCGACATCGACGAGGAAGCCGCGAAACGCTACCCCTACAGTCCCTCCTACCTACCCGTTTGCCGCCGCGCCGACGGGGCGATGCATGATTGGTAGTGGTTAGTGTTTCGGACCGCGAGCGGTTCCGCTATGCGCCTGCGGCGGACGCGCCGGGCGCGGGGGAGACTGTGGCGTCTCGCTCGCCGGACAGCCGGACGTTCTCTCGCTCGCAGAGCGTCCGCCGCAGGCGCATAGCGGAACCGCTCGCGGTCCGAAACACTAACCACCAACCACTAACTACTCATCACTGATACAATTCCGCTATGTCTGATTCCGATCCGGTCGCTATCGAAGTATTGAATGTCAACAAGACCTTTCATGTGCGCAAAGCCGCGTATGCCGGGTTAAAGGGGCAGGTGGGCGCGTTTTTCCAGGGCGTACGGTCACAGACGGTGGCGAAGGTCGGACTGGGCGACGTTTCGCTGTCTGTGAAACGGGGCGAGACGGTCGCGCTGATCGGCGGGAACGGTTCAGGTAAGTCTACCCTGCTCTCGATCCTCGCCCGCGTGATGAAGCCGGACACCGGGACCGTCCGGTTTCCTGCCAGCGCGGACACGGAACGACCCCGGCTCGCCCCGCTCCTCGAAGTCGGTGCGGGCTTCCATCCCGATCTGACTGGCACACAGAACGTCTTTTTTAACGGCTCGATCTTGGGGCTGACGCGTGCCCAGATGCAGGAGCGGCTCCCGGAGATCCGGGCGTTCGCCGATTTCGACGAGGAAATCTACTATGACTCCCCCGTACGCACCTATTCGTCCGGCATGTATGTCCGCCTCGGATTCGCGGTCGCGGTGCATACCGACCCGGAGATCATCCTGATCGACGAAACGTTAGCCGTCGGCGACGAGGCATTCCAGGAAAAATGCTACGACCGGATCGGCGAGTTCCAGCGCGACGGGCGCACCATCGTTTTCGTCTCGCACGACATGGCGGCGGTGCGGCGGGTGGCGTCGCGCGTCGTCTGGATGGCGAGAGGGCGCGTCGAGGGCGACAGCGCGGACGGGAATGGGATCGAGTCGGTGATCACCCGCTATCACTCGTACCTGCACCACCTGCCGTTGTGAAAAAATACAGGTTGACAGGTTCATGGGCATACTATATGCTGTGACAAATACCGATAATCAGTTGTCCAAGAGGATAACCTAACACTTCGCGCAAACGTTACCCGGGGGAGACACTCCCCTGTCCGTCGGTGACGGAAAGGAAGCCAGAAATGTCGCAAACTTCTACCCATGAATTCTGGGTGTCCGACAACACCGAGGACGCGGTCCGCAAAACGAAACTGACGCTGAAAAAACTGGGCGACCTGACCGCCGTGGTCCCCGGTCAGCACGTCGTCGGGACGGTCGCCTTCGGCGTACAGAGCGTATCGCTGAAAATTTCCTGGCGTCCCGAGGAAGTCGAAACCAAGATGGACCGGATGATCTCCGGCAACGCCGTCAACGTAACGAAATCGCTGGGTACGCTTTTAGTCGTCGAGGCGAACGTCGAGGGGCGCGGCGCGACGGGTAACGACGCGTCGCTGAGCAACGCGACCGAGCGGTTCGAGGACGCGTACATGCACTTCGACCGCGCCGACTATCAGCCCGACCGCGTCGGGTTCCTGCCCATCACGGTAGTCGGAATACTGCTAGTGGTCGCCCTGCTCGGCGTCCTCTTAGCCAAAAAGACGAACTTATTCAAGCCGGTCCCGGTCCCGTCGCCAAGCGTCGCCGCCGGTGCCCCGCTAATTGCTCCTTAACTGCAGTCAGTCCTTTGCGGGCAACTACATCTTCGATATGCATCGCCAAAGGTTAATCGCGATCCGCGCGTGGTCATGCCTTGTGTCCCCCGGGACATCATCCACACCCACTCGCCGATGTCAGTGCTCCTCGCCTCAGTGCTTTATGGATGCCATTGCCGGACACCTCGCCATTACAAAGCGTATCGTCCGGCATCATAACTCACGGGTAGGGACGCAACGGGGTTGACGGGCGATAGCCGGTGTGTTAAAATATCTCCGACATATATTATCGGAGATAAATTTTGTCGGATATACAGATGACCACCATTCTAACATTCACAGATTCACTACGCCGCCAGCACCAGCAAGAGCGGATCGTCAATGCCGCCCGCACCGTTGCCGGGAACGGCTTCACCCTGATCGAGTTGCTTGTCGTTATCGCCATTATCGCGATACTCTCTGCTATTCTTTTTCCGGTGTTCGCCCAGGCGCGGGCGAAGGCGCGGCAGACGAGTTGCATGGGCAACTTGCGCCAAATCGGGACAGCAAACCTGATGTATGCCCAGGACGCCGACGAGCAGTTCCCCCACACTGAGTTAGGTGAGGACGAGGGCGAATACTTCTGGGGCGATATGATCCAGCCCTATGCGAGGAACTGGAATTTACTCACCTGCCCTGACACAGACGTGATGATGCAGTTCCGCGCGGTGCCGCCCGCGCCCACCGTCTACTCTCAGGAATGGACCTACAACTACGGCATCAACGGCATCATCGCCGCTGATTGTATCGAGGCGGATGACCCCGCCTGCAAGCACATTGGGGTGGCGGGAGCGTCTCTCGCGGCAGTGACGTATTCCGCCGACACGGTGCTGATCGCGGACAGCCTGCCCTCGTCGACCGATACGGATGATGGGGACGGTACGAACACGCCTGCGGGCCTGTCGCACGGCCGACACGAGATCAACTGGCAGATCGGCAAGCGTGACCGCTCCAAACTGTCCGTCGAGGGCAAGTCCCAGGACGGCTACCCGCGCCATAACGGCGGGTTCGTACTGGTGATGGCGGATGGACACGCGAAGTGGCGCAGTCGCCCGACAGTGAGCAACGGGCAGTACACCTTCAACCCGAATGCAGGAACTAAGGATGAGGAGTGGGTCGCCAATCGTCCCTAACTCACCTGCCATCGTTTCTGACCTTCGGGGATCGAACCTTTCCGAAGGTCAGGTTTGTCGCGTCAGGGGCAATTGGCGTAGTGTACCGTTATGATGCCGACTGCCTCCCGCCCGATTTGCCTGCCCTACGCGCCGTGACAGCCCCCCCCCAGCCTTGATGACTTGAATTGACCGTACCCATATCTTCATCCAGACGGCGAACGCTCCCGCAGATCTCCACTCCTACCGCCGGGATCGGTAGGACCTGGAGCGACTGTAGTTTTTTGGCAATTAGTTGAAAAATCATTCAATTCCCTCCGTAAGACCGAAACCGATCAATCCCCCAAGAATAGTCATTATTCCCGCAATAAGTCCCGCCTGCACTGCGCCGCGCCAGGACGGGTTTCGGAGCGCGACGCGGGCGAGTGGTCCGAGCGACAAGCCGATCAGCAGTTCCGCGACGACGATATAAACCGGCGTGTGGGTGCCCGGTAGCATCCGGCAGAACTGGTACTCCCACCAGTGCGCGTAGCGCGCCATCTCCTCGTAGAACGGGATATTTACCGCCCCGATTACCGCCGACAGGATCGCGCCGCGCCACAACCCGACCCGCTCGATCAGTCGTGCGCCGAGATACCCGATCTGCGACCCGACCAGCATCCACGCCAGGGGCATCCACCACGGCGACTCCCAGAGCATCGGGCTGTGCGACACCGAATAATCCAGCGTCCCCGTGAATCGCACACAAAGCGCGTCCGCGACTAACTCCACGATTCCCAGGCACAGCCCGAACAGCAACAGCCGCGCCATTGCCGCGTCGCGGTAGCGCAGGATATGCAACGCGAACGTCGCCCCGTTGACCGCGCACAGGAGCGCGGCGGTGCGCCCGTCCGACCACGGGTTGTTCGCGAAAAATAAGGCGGCGACCACGGACGTTGCCACCGTGATCAACACCGTACATAGCCGTGCCGTTTCGCGCGAGTCCGGTTCGCTGGACGGCGGCAGTGGCGGCACGAAAAAAAAGTTGCGCATTTACCCCAGTTTACTGTAAGAAACGCCCTATCCGCTTCGTTACTCCCGACGGAAGGGCGAAAAAGAAATGGCGTTTAACGAATGGGCGAAATCGGTTGCCGGGACTGCGCGGGAACACCTCGGCGTCGCGGCGGTCTCGGTCGGCGTAATCGTGGCGATGATCGCCGTCGCGGCGGCGGGGAGTTTCGGCGGTTGCGGCAGACAGGACACGGCAAGCGCGGCGGACCCGGCGGTGGCGACGTTCCCGGTAACGGCGGCGTCGGTAGCGGCTCCGCAACCGGCGGAAAAAGCGGGTTCACCGGGTCCGCCGCCGGGAAACCCGATCATCGTCTATGTCACCGGTGCCGTCAAACGCCCCGGCGTCTACACGCTCGCCAGCGATGCGCGGTTGTATCACGCGATCCGCGCGGCGGGCGGGTTCAAAGCCAACGCCGTCACCGACGCCCTGAATCTCGCCGACCGCGCGCAGGACGGCGACCAACTCTGCGTCCCGTCACGCCAGCAGCGGACAAAGGCGACGACACCGGCAACCGTGCCGCGCGAGGTCGCACTCACGCCCCGGCAACAGACGCCCCTTCCCGCATTGCCCCCGCTGATCCGCAAAACGTCGCTACCCGCCCCCGTGCTCCTGCCCCCGACCGAACCGGACGCTGCCGCGCCCACCGTCACCGTAATCGCCACCCCGCCCGCACCCGGTCGCGTACTCGGCGTTCCCGCGCCCCCGACCGGCGAACCCGAGCCGGTGCCACCGCCGCAAGATCCGACCGCCGCGCGTCCGGCACTCGGCATCGCCTCACTACCCCCATCCGCCCGCAAGCCCGAACGCGCCGCCGCAAAAACCAGCACGAAATTCAAAAATCCCGGCGACGGCATCGTCCACATCAACAGCGCGACCGCCGCCGAACTCGAACAACTGCCCCGGTGCGGACCGGCGATGAGCGCGAAGATACTCGCCTACCGCGCCCAGATCGGTGGCAGGTTCACCGACACGAAACAACTGATGGACGTAAAAGGGTGCGGGGAGAAGACGTTCGAGAAGTGGACACCGTTTCTTGCTCTTTAGGCGTTACGTTTGTTTTTTCTTTGTCCTACGCGGACGGCGCCAACCACACGTTGGATCGGTGTACCTG
>JAYULM010000336.1:0-9978 GCA_043763605.1 Armatimonadota bacterium
GTGGGGGGATTCTCGCCGCTCTGGGACGCGGGGTTCGTCGGGAACCCGTTTCGCGCCCTGTCCGAAACAGAATGGGAGGAGGCGGCAATTCTTCCTCCCGCGATGCGTTTCGTGATGGCGAATAATGACACAGACTCGGTGCAGATTCTGGGGACGGCGGGGCACGGGAAATCGTCGGCTCTGCGCGCTGTTATCCGCGATGCGCAATGGACGGACCGGTGGGTAGCATACGAGTACATTCCCCACGGGGCGCAATCGTTCGGGGCGAGTGTCGAAGTGGACGGTTGGTTCTGTCTGGACGAAGCGCAACGGTTGAATCCGCGCGAACGCGAACGACTGATCGAACTCTGTCGGGAGAAAAACCTTCGGCTATTTCTCGGATCGCACGAAGACCTGACCCCGCTGTTTAACCGGGCGCGACTGCCGCTTGCTACCATCACGCTGGACACGCCGGAGCCAGCCCACTTCGACAAGGTCTTACAAAACCGACTTTCCCGGTTCGCCCGCTCGGGCACCCCCCGCGCCTCGCTGACGCCGGACGCATTTGCGTTCCTCCGCAAACGGTTCGGCTCCGACTTGCGCGGAGCCGAGCGGTTCCTGTTCGACGTGTTTCAGGAGTCGGTGCGCGAACCGGTCGCGATCACCGGGGACCGATTGCGTCGGGAATCCCGATAGTCGCCGTGAAAACTTCCGTCGCTGGACCGGTCATCAAAACCGTATCGTCGTCCCGCCAGTCGATGGTCAGGTCGCCGCCCGCCAGATGCACCAGAACGCGCCGCCCGGTAAAGCCGTTCAAATGCGCGGCGACCGCCGATGCTGATGCGCCCGTACCGCACGCCAGCGTCCGACCCGCCCCACGCTCCCAGGTCAACATTTTGATCTCGTCCGGGGAAATGATTTCGACGCCGTGAACGTTCGTCCGGCGCGGAAAGAGTGGGTGCGTTTCGAGCACCGGTCCCAGTCGGTTGATACTCTCCTCCGTCGCGGGCGTCTCGAAATAGACTACGTGCGGGTTGCCCATCGAAACGCCGGTGATCTTTATCGTCTCTTCGCCGCCGATGGTGACTCCGTCCCCGATAACGGTGTCCGTCGGCGTTCCCTCCATCGCCAGATCGGCGCGGGTCATGCCCGGCTTGCCCATATCCACCGTGACCGTAGCAACTTTGTTATCCGCGCCGACCGTGAGTACGACTGTTTTGACACCCGCCGGAGTTTCTACGGCGACCGTCGTTTTCGCGGTGTAGCCCCGGTCGTAGACGAATTTGGCGAAACAACGGATGCCGTTCCCACACATTTCCGCCTCCGATCCGTCGGGATTGAACATGCGCATCGCGAAATCCGCACCCGCGACGCCGGGCGATACCAGAAAAACGATGTCCGCCCCGACGCCGAATTTCCGGTCGCACAGAAACGGCGCGGCGGCTTGTAACTCTTCGGGTGTGAAGGGGGGACGGCTGTGTGAGACGAAATCGGCAACGACGAAGTCGTTGCCGATGCCATGCATTTTGGTGAAGGTGAGTTGCCTCAAAACGATTTGAAATCCTTGCCAATGAAAATTGCGCGGGGCGGATGCATCGGCTCCCGCCCCGCGCCATCCGCTTTACTCGCGTTCCCGGGACTCTTCCGGGTCGTTACTCTGTATCTGCTCGCCTTCGCCGCCTGCTTCGACCTGCTGTTGTTGCGAACTGTGCGGGTTGCCCTGCGCGTCGCGCATATGTACCGGGCGCATCGGCACGATACTCGTCACCGCCGACTTATAGACGAGTTGTGTCGGTCTTCCCGGCGACTCCAGGAGAATCGTAAAGGCGTCGAAGCCGCGCACATGCCCGCGCAGTTGTACCGAGTTGATCAGGTATATAGTTACCGCGATGTTTTCCTTGCGAACCTGATTCAGAAACGTGTCCTGCAGGTTGACCTGCGTTTTGTTCATTCGTGTCCCTCTCGCTTTCGAGTACGCTTCCTTGTTTTAAATAATCTTCTATCAACTATTCGGAAGCGGGCGGTATTTCTGTTTTTGCTCCGGCGATCCGTTTTTTCATATCTTCCACCATCGCGTCGGCGACCGCCTCCGCCGAACTTTCTTCCCCGACCGGAAGCCAAGCGACCTCCGAATCGGCGCGAAACCAGGATATTTGCCGCTTGGCAAACCGCCGCGTATCGCGTTTCAAATCCTCTAACACTTCGGGTAGCGGTTGGTCCTCCGTCAGATGCCGCGTTAAATGACGATACCCTAAGCTGCCCATACTTTTCAGGGAGCCGTCGTAGCCGCGCGCCAGCAAACCACGCACCTCGTCCAGAAACCCGGCTTCCATCATCGTATCTACCCGGGTCTCGATGCGGCGGTACAGTTCCGCCCGTTCGCGCTCCAGACCGAAGAGGTACGTGTTCGGTTTCGGGACGCCGCGCACCCCCTCGGGTGTATGGAACGACGACATCGCCTGTCCCGTCACTTCGAACACTTCCAGAGCGCGGATGATTCGCTTCGCGTCGCCCGACAAAATCTTCCCAGCCGACGCCGGATCTACCGCCTGTAGCCGAGCGTGTAACACCTCCGAACCGGATGCTTCCACTTCCGCCCACAACCGCTCCCGCAACGCCTCCTGTGGCGCAACGGACGGTACCCGCAGCGTCGCGGTAACGCTTCGCACATACAACCCGGTCCCCCCGGCGAGAATCGGCGTCTTGCCCCGGCTCCGTATATCCGCGATGGCGACGCTCGCCCGTGCCTCGAAATCCGCCAGCGAGAAATCTTCGTCGGGATCGGCGACATCGATCAGGTGGAAGAACGCACGCCCCATTTCGGATTCGTCCGGCTTCGCCGCCCCGATATTCAGGTGCCGGTACACCGCGACCGCGTCCGCGCTGATCACTTCGCCGTTCAACCGCTCCGACAGTGCGACTGCGACCGCCGTTTTCCCGGACGCCGTCGGTCCGACAACGGCGATCAGGGGCGGCTCACCCGCGTGTTCGTTCGCTAACATACGTTCACGTTTCGGCGATTATAGCACGCGCGCCATTGTTGGGGCAAGGAGGGGAGTTCCGAAAACCTGCGGACGGGGCAATGTGAACAGTTCGCGCGGCGCGTGCTTCCCGGATGCGACGAGTGTCTGGTCCCGGCGCGGTCCCACGGAAACCAGCACGGCGGGAATCCCGGCGATCTGTTCGACGCGCCGCACATACGCCTGCGCGTTCGCCGGAAGGTCTTCGAAGTGGGTCATTCGATCCCAGTCCGCTTCCTCCCAACCGGGTAGCGTTTCGAATACCGGTTCGCACCCGTCCAGAAGCGACACGTCGCCGGTCGGGAAATGCCCTAACTTTTCGCCGTTTTTCACGTAGTGGGTACAGATTTGTACCGTCTCAAACCCGGCTAGAACGTCCAAATGCCCGATGCAAAGCCCGGTAATCCCATTGACTCGCATTGAGTAGCGGAGGGCGAACGCGTCCAGCCATCCGCAACGGCGCGGTCGCCCGGTCGTCGTCCCATACTCATGCCCGCGCTCCCGGATGCGCTCGCCGCGCTCGTCCAAAAGTTCGGTGGGAAACGTCCCGGCACCGACCCGGGTCGTGTACGCTTTCACGACGCCCAGGACCTGACCAATCGCGGTCGGGGGAACGCCGGTACCGATAGTCGCGCCGCCGGAGATAGGGTGCGAGGACGTGACATAGGGATAGGTGCCGCCGTCGATGTCGAGCAGGGTCGCCTGTGCCCCCTCAAATAGAATCCGCTTTCCGTCCGCGACCGCGTCGTACGCCAAAGCTTGTGTGTCACAGACGAACGGACGAAGCGTGTCGGCTAAGGGGAGCAGTTCCGCAAGAATCTCGTCCTCCGTGAATGGCTCGGCACCGTACAATTTGGTGAGAAGCGCGTTCTTCATCGGAAGCACGACGCGCAACCGCTCCCGGAGCCGTGCCTCGTCCACCAAGTCGCCCATACGAATCCCGATGCGCGATGCTTTGTCGGCGTAGCACGGACCAACGCCGCGCCCGGTGGTTCCGATGGCACCCTCGCCTTTGGCGGTTTCCTCAAGAATATCTAATTTGCGGTGGTAGGGGAGGATCACATGCGCGTTTTGCGAGACGCGCAGGTTCTCGACAGTAAGCCCGTGCTCGCGTAGCGTCGCGACTTCACGGACGAGCACTTCCGGCGCGATCACCATGCCGTCCGCCATCAGGCACAGCGAACGCGGGTTCAGGATGCCGCTCGGAATCAGGTGGAATTTGTGCGTGGTGTCGCCGACGATCACGGTATGCCCGGCGTTCGGACCGCCGCCGTACCGGATAATCACATCCGCGTCCTGCCCGATGAGGTCCACGAACTTGCCCTTCGCCTCATCGCCCCAGTGGGTGCCCACTACCACAACCGCGCCAGTAACCGGCGCGTTTAATTCACTCATTCCGTGCATCGCTCCTGCATGTCATTAAACCGCGTTTGGTCGTTCATTGCGGCAATAGACAAGAAAAAAGGATAGCGACCCGAGTTCGCGCCACTTTCCTGTCAAACGTTCGTCTGACGGCACTCCCCGTGTCGTTATCCCTGAAGGGTTTTTTGTCGAATGAACGAAGGCATTGTAGCAGGGCGGGGGGAAGGCGTCAAGCGAGTTGTTACTTGTTGGTCTACTTGGCACACGAAGTTGCTATACTATCCGACTACACTTTCATTGTGCTCTGCTCGTTGACGGTAGGATCGAAATCATCCATTGGGAAAGTCAATCTCCTGTGAGGACTTTCGGATTGTCACAGGAGATTGACATCGTAGTTTCATAACTAACGAATCGCATCCGATCTAGCAATCGCAGAAGAACCGGATTCCCTGCGCTTCGTTGAACGCGACCGCGAAGTTGGGATTCGCGCCCCGTACCTCGTTCCAACGTTTCGTGACACCACCTTCGGAGATGTCAAAGTGGTACCCACCGGTATCAAACAAAACGACATCACCAGCGTTACTGATGCGAAATGATCCGTCCCATTCATCCCCCGAATCACTACTGCTGATGTCGCACACCCACGATGTAGAACCATCAGCGAACAACGTGAATTGCGCACCAGCGTTTATCTTGCAGTCTCCGCGAGAAATCTCGCCGAACGTCCACGTTTTGGACGCTTGAAGGTTGTTGCGCTCTTGCGCTTCAACAAGTTGAAAATCGGCGTGTAGTGCCTTTGCCATGAAACTTCTCCTTCACCATGTCATATTGATTGCCCGATTGCAACTTTGATTGTTTCTACACAGTATGCTTCCCTTCCTGCTCGCGATCTGTTTTTCGAAATTTTTTATAATGTTCTCCTGTTATGGAACAATTTTAGCCTAAGCAAGATGGCGTACAAAGATGTAGTTCGGCTGTGAGAGGCAATCGCGAGTGGTGACGAGGCAGAAATGCCTACGATGGTTTGACGCATCGGGGTGAAAGTGTTTGCTGAGAAGAATGGTCCGCCTAGATTAGCAAGGGGAGACCAACAAATTTGACGCACTCGCTACAGATATGATCAAGCGCACCAAGCAAAGCCGGAAGTTCGCGCAGGGCATACAGTTCGGTTTCCCAGACGTCGCCTGCCCCGGTTAATTTGTAGAACTGCCAACCTTGCCCGTTGCTAACGATTCCGAATACGTCAGTGTTTGTTCCGCCCTGTCGGTTGTTCCACTGACAGGCGTACATCTCCGCGATGCACTGCGCCCGTCCCTTTTCAAAGTCGTCGCGCTTCGCCTCGATCACGCACAAAAGCGGGGTCGCTAAATAGGCGCGTCGCGGGGCGATCACGTAATCCGCTACACCCGTCAATGTGTCGGTCTGTAACGCCGCCGCCTTCCATACTTTGAGTGCGTCGTGATTCGGTACTATCTCCGAGAGAAGGGAATCAATCAGCAGGGTTTTACCCTGCTCGGAACCCGTCAGGTCGAATACTTGCAACCGGCGCAGGTCTTCTTCCAGAAAATCGCTTGCGGGGCGGTCCGGCGTGTCAAGTTGCCACGGGAGGACGTTCTGCCTGCCGACGAGTTCCATTGCTTCCTGCAACCCTATGTCGGAGTATTTGCGCTTGAGCGAAACGCGAATGGGGCGCGGACGATTCCTGACGGGTGTGGGTACGGTCATGGTTCCATTATACCGGCTTGGGTTTTAGTGAGGCGCGTAGTTTGGTGAGCGGGAATGTGTTCACGACATCGTTCGGTGAGAGCCACGCCCGCCGCGCGACGGTGATTCCCCATGAGATCAGCCCGAGTCCGCTTGTCGAGTGCGCGTCGGCGTTGATTGCCAAGAGTACGCCCGCGTCCTTCGCCTTCAGCGCGTACTCGTCGCGCAGATCCAGACGCTCCGGCGACGCGTTGATTTCCAGAATGGTTCCGGTGCGGGCGGCGGCGGCGATCACCGCGTCCACGTCCACCGGGTACGCCTCGCGCCGTCCGAGGAGGCGACCGGTCGGGTGTCCGATGATATGCACGTGCGGGTGTTCGATGGCGCGGATCATTCGTGCGGTCATCGCCGCCGCGTCTTCCTTGTAGCGCAGGTGGACCGACGCGACCACAACATCCAGCCGCGCCAGTAAATCGTCCTCGCAGTCGATTCCGCCGTCTGCCAGAATATCGGCTTCGATACCGGAAAGGATCGTCAAGCCACGCGGTACGAACTCGCCGTTTAGTTCCGCGATCTCGTCGATCTGTTTTTCTAGCCGGTCCCGCGTCAGACCGTTGGCGATAGTCAGCGACCGGGAGTGATCCGTGATCGCGAGATATTCGTAGCCGCGCGCGAGTGCCGCTTCCGCCATTTCGCGAATCGTCGCCGTGCCGTCACTGCCGCGTGAGTGTTCGTGCAACTGCCCGCGAAAGTCGGCTTCGGAAACGAGTGTCGGCAAGCCGTGTTCCCGGACGGTTTCGATCACATCCGGCGTGTCGCGCAGTTCGGGCGGGATCGACGGCAGGTTCAACGCGGCGAAAACGTCGTCCTCCGACGCGAGCGAAACCTTGTTGATGGAGTCGCCCGGTTCCAGCGATTCGTAGAACGACGCCGGACCGGTCGCGGCAAGCACCGCGAAACCCAATGCCGACCAGCGCAACCCCGCGTCATAGGTCGCAACGGTGAGCGGCAAGCCGTTCTCCACCGGCGCGACGAAATGCGCGGACGAGGACTCGGCGACGGCACCGATACCGGGCAACGCCTGCGCGGCGGCGAGCGTTTGCGGGGCGTTCGTGGTATCGGCAAGCAGGTAGATCCCGCGCACTGTGTCACAACCGCGTCGGATCTCGCTGCAGATTTCGACGCGGCGCACTTCGGGGAAGGAGCGAATCGTTCGAGCAAACCGTTCGGCAAGCGGGAGCGCGACATACAGCGGCACCGTCTCGGAAAGCCGACGCCACCGCTCGATGTTCTCGATCAGTCTCGCTTCCTTCGCCGCGCCGAAACCGGGCAATACGCGCACTTTCTCCGCACGCGCCGCCTGCTCCAATTCGTCAATCGTGGTCACGGAAAGCGAGTCCCACAGCAGTTTGACCGTCTTTGGAGACAAGCCGGGAACGGTTGCCATGCGGACCACGCCGTCCGGTACGGTGTCCTTGATCCGTTCAAACAGCGCGGTAGTGCCGGTCGAAAGGAAGTCTTGTGTCTTGCCGACGATGGCTTCGCCGAACCCCGGCAACTCGGATAATACGCCGCGTTCGTTCAGCGCGGAAAGCGACTCCTCCAGATCCAGAATCGTCGCAGACGCGTTGCGATACGCCTTGATCTTGAACGGGTTTTCGCCCTGAATCTCCAGAATGTCGGCGATACGGGTGAAGCGGTTAGCGATCTCGGTGTTGGTCATGCCGTCATTTTACCGGATCGGACCTGTCACCGGGAGGAGGTCGGAAACAAACCCATCAGGGCGAGCAGGAAGAGGATCCCCCCAAAGACGAAAATCGTCCGTTGCAGGGAAAGAACGTCCGCACGCATACTCTCGCGCTCTACGCTACGCAGAAAGAACCAGACGAAAAAACTCACCGGGGCTAAAAAGGGGCAACCATAACCCAGGAAAAGGACAATTTGATACAGGTTGTCGAACGCCCACCGCCCGTATTCCTCATTGAACTCGGTGCTGCTCAGGCGGAGAAGAGACGAACACATGACACAGAGTATCGGCGTAAACGTCCAGAGCCAGAGCCTTAAACTTCCGTAGCCTTTTTTCAAAGTGATTTACCCGTTAAATCGGATCGAACAATGTATCCAGATTTCAATCAAAGGAATAAGCGATGTAGCCGCCTGGATCATTTACAAGGCAGATCCCATTAACAACCCAGCCAGTAATGTAAACAAAATTGTGCAAATAAGTAGCAGGGATCGACATTGTGACAGAATAACGCCGCATCATTATGATCCATACGAGAAGGCTCGCGAACATGCCAAAAAGCATGAGACCATGAAACTCGTTGAGCATGCGCAAAATTTGATCAACTTCCGCGTAATTCTCCAAACGGAGCGAGTATCCCCCTGCAAAGCCAGGAGAAATATGATTCTCCAGGTAGTAGACTCGCCATGCCGTCAGGTAAAACCCGATCAGGTTCAGGAAGGGTAGGCAGGTCCAAAGCCATAATCGTAATTCGCCGTAATTTTGACGCATCATCGTTTCTCGAATCTTTCCACAGGGGGTAAGCGCGAACGGTCAGTCATTCCACCACGCAATGATACCGCTGGGGTCCGTCGCCTCCAGGAAAAAAATCGCCGCCCATCCGAACGTGAATACCCCGACGTGGACTCGCCATTCCTCAGACCGTGACCGCGACTGATTCAGACCCAGGAAGAGTGGGAAAAACGCGGGACTTACGAGGGTGACATAAACAAGATATCTACTGATGAGAAAGAGTGTATAGCAAAACCATTCGATGAGGGGGATCTCGACCTCACAACGCTCACGGTGTCCACCCACCAACGCAAACGAGTATATGCTCGCCAGCAAAAGCCAGGGTACGAGCATCCAGAAGCGCAGGGCGTGGGTCAAAAATCGGTTCCAGATCATCGTTCTTGCTTTCTGTCAGACAAGTTCGCGCAGTGTCGAGAGGATCGCGCCGGGCCTCCGCTCCGGGAACTGTGCCGTCTGCTCCCGTGCTTGCTCCCTCGTAGTCAGTCCCGTCAGTACCAGTACGCTGGGTACGCCCAAACGGTTTCCGCAAAGTACGTCCGTGTCGAGGCGGTCGCCGATCATCACGGCTTCCGACGCCGTCACGCCGGAGGATGTCAGGATTGTCTGCAGTCCGTGTGTTTCCGGTTTGCCGATCACGAGCGGGACAATATCGGTGCAGGCTTCCAGCGCGGCGACCACGGCACCGGCACCAGGCGTCGTCCTGCCGCCTTCGATGGGGAACTGTCCGTCCCGGTTCGTGGCGATGAAACGGGCACCGCGAAAAATCGCCTGTTGCGCCCGGTGCAGGGTCTGATAGTTGAAGTTGCGATCCAACCCGGCGACCACGAAATCGAAGTCGGCAGTGTCGGCTTCGTGCTCGTCGGTGCGAACCACGCGTACCCCGACGCGTCCCAGTTCGTCGCGGATTCCCGCCCCGCCGACGGCTAAAGCCACTTTCCCCACCGTTCCGAAGTTTTGCGCGATGTATGCCGCCGTCGCCGACGCGGAGGTGACGACTTCGTCTTCCGTGCAGGGCATCCCGAGCCGCGTTAATTTTTCGACGTAGTCGGAACGCGTCTGCGACGAGTTGTTGGTAAGGAAGTACAGCCGGGCGGGGTAGGGGGCGGTTCGCGCACGCAATCGGTCGACGGTTTCGGCGGCACCATCGACCGCGTCGGCACCGCGATACAGGACGCCGTCCAGGTCAAAGACGTAAACGCGGGGAGGGGGAAAAGTTGTCATTGGGCTGACTCATCATAGCATATTGCGTGGCGCAGGTGAAGCGCAGTGCCACACGATTCGGGTTCTCGGACGCTGAAGCGTTCCGCTGGAAGCCTTCGGCTGTAGACCCTGCGGGTCACGGGGCGAACAATTGTCGCGCTGCCGAGCGGCTTCCAC
>JAYULM010000337.1:0-2795 GCA_043763605.1 Armatimonadota bacterium
CGTGAACTAAAATCCAATACACTATAGGAGTTACGCGGTTGGTGCCGGAACCTCACCCCCCGCCCCCTCTCCGGCACGGAGAGGGGGCGGGGGGTGAGGTTCCGGCACCAACCGCGTAACTCCTATAGTGTATTGGATTTTAGTTCACGCGTATTCTGAAGGAGCAAGACAGCGTTATGAGGTTGGATAGCAAATGGGCGGTAATCGGCGCACTCGGGGTGGGCGGGCTGCTGGCGGCGGCACCGCTCGTCGCACAGGAGGCGAAACTGGCGGCGAAAAAGGTCGCCGATGACGTGGCGCACCGCCCGACGGGGATACCGGACCGCGTCATTCTGACGTTCAAGGGCGACCCCGCCCGCGCTATCGGGGTCTCGTGGCGCACCGACAACACGGTGATGCCCGGCGAGGCGACGGTGCAGATCGCGGAGGCGACGGCATACCCGAACTTCGCGGAAAAAGCCCGCGCCGTCGTCGCGACTTCCACGCCGATTACAACCGATCTCGGACCCGCGCATTTCCACGGCGCGGAACTGACCGGATTGACGCCCAATACGCTTTACGCCTACCGCGTCGGCGACGGCGCAAACTGGAGCGAGTGGATTCATTTCCGCACGGCGAGCGATAAGCCCGAACCGTTCACGTTCATCTATTTCGGCGACGCGCAAAACGAGATCAAATCGCTCTGGTCGAGGGCAATCCGCACGGCGTACAGCGACGCCCCGAAGGCGCGGTTTATGATCCACGCCGGGGATCTGATCAACAACGCCAACACCGACGCGCAGTGGGGCGAGTGGCACGGCGCGGGCGGATGGGTGAACGCGATGGTGCCGTCTATCCCGAGTCCCGGCAATCACGAGTATACCGGCATGCCCAAAGCACTGTCCGGGCACTGGCGTCCGCAGTTCACACTCCCAGAAAACGGTCCCGCAGGTCTGGAGGAAACCTGCTACTACGTCGATTATCAGGGGGTACGCATCATTTCGCTCAACACGGAAGAAAAGACTGACATACAGGTGCCCTGGCTCGAAAAGGTGCTGTCCGAGAACCCGAACCGCTGGACGGTGCTGACGTTCCACCGCCCGATGTTCTCGTCGGCGAAAGGCAGGGACAACAAGGCGTTGCGCGAGGCGTGGATGCCGATCTTCGACAAGTACAAAGTGGACCTCGTCCTGCAGGGGCATGACCACACGTACGCCCGGTCGCACAATATCCGCGCCGGGGTGAACGTCAAAAACGACGCCAGCGGGACGGTATACGTGGTGTCGGTCAGCGGACCGAAGATGTACAACCTGGAGCGCGAGGACTGGATGGCGCGCACCGCCGAGGACACGCAGCTGTATCAGGTGATCGGCATCGACGGCGGCAAACTGCGCTATGAAGCCCGGACCGTGACCGGCGAACTGTACGACGCGTTCGAGTTGCAGAAGCGCGGCGACAAAACCAACAAACTGGTCGAACGGGTTCCGAAAAACGAACCGGAACGCCGCCGCCCGCTGGTTCCGTCGCCCGCGCCGTCGCCGGTTGCTAAGTAGCGGGGATGTTCCATCCTCCGGTGGAAGCGTTCCGCTTGGGTTTCCTTCGGAAACAGGAAGGTCCAACAGGACCGCCTGACGACTCCGGTACACCCGTTTCCGAAGGAAACCCAAGCGGAACGCTTCCACCGGAGGATGGAACATCCCCGAAACCACCGGAGGATGAACATCCCCGTTCTCCAGTTTGGAGAACGTTACCCGGGGCGTGAACGCCCCGGAGACTATGCTCGGTCATAGCATAGGGCGCGGGCGGGAAGTATAATTATCGGCATGACGCTATCTCAGACGCCAACGCCGCCACGCCCGACCGCGCCGAAGCGTAACTTCTCTGCGCTGACAATTGAGGAAGCGTTGGGCTATGTTCCTACGGACGACTTTACGCCGTGGGAGTTGAACACGCCGGAGCGCGAGCCGAGTCCGCTGATCCTCGGGATTTTCGACGCGCTGAAGTCGTATGATCTGGTGCAGTCCGAGGCGTCGAAACTGCTTTTGATTGACGCGGTGTTTATGGAAACCGCGCCGCGCCACCCCACGCTAAAGATCTGGAAAACGCGGCTTCTGGAAACCGAATCGCTGACCGGTTTCGCTGACTTTCTTATCGCGCCGAAGCGAGCCTATGTCAAAACTCCGCTTCTGTGCGTCGTCGAAGCCAAAAAAGATGACTTCGAGCAGGGGCAAATCCAGTGTGTCGGGGAAATGGTGGCGTGCCGGTGGAACAACGAGCGAAGCGGCGTTAAGCAAACCGTGTACGGCGTCGTGAGCAACGGAACCGCATGGCAGTTCTTCGCTCTGACGCAGCAAAACGAAGTGTTGCAATCCGGCGAGTACGCCAACACGAACCTACCAAAACTGCTGGGGATTGTAGATTACGTGTTCGGCGAGTGCGCGAAGAACGTTCCTCCTTAATTTCGACGGCGGCGAATCGCCTACCGGTGCCGTTTTTTGCGGGGATGTTCCATCCTCCGGTGGAAGCGTTCCGCTTGGGTTTCCTTCGGAAACAGGGCTTGCAGGGCGCGAACGGCGATCCCGTCTCCTGTTTCCGAAGGAAACCCAAGCGGAACGCTTCCACCGGAGGATGGTACATCCCCGAACCAACCGGAGGGTTTACACCCCCCGCCCCAACAACAACTACCCTCCCAACGCTTCTTTCGCCTTCGCCAGCCCCATCCTATCGCCCACACTATACGTCACGGCGTCCGGCGCGATCCGCTTGATCAGCCCCGCCAGCACCGTCCCGGAGCCGCACTCGATGAACGTCGTGTA
>JAYULM010000338.1:0-2789 GCA_043763605.1 Armatimonadota bacterium
CTCCCTCATCGGAATGAGAGAGGGGGAGACCGAGATAGTCAAGCGGTTCCGTTTTGCGGGCGGTTCGGCAATTGGGAGAACCTGCCGCATCGGGACTCCCCCTCTCTCATTCCGATGAGGGAGGGGGTTGGGGGGAGGGAGAAAACGCGGGGGGGGCGGCGGGAATCGTTCGACCCGAATCGCCCCCACCCGCAAAGATCGCTCAATGAGCTATTCCTCAACCGCAACCCCATTCTCTGAAGTCAACAGGTGCAATCGCGGTTGATATGCCGCACGGAACCCGTTCCGTTATCGCGACGTGAGCATGCTACGAGCGGCTTTCGGGTCCGGGAGGAACTGGGCAGGAGCAGGGTCCCATTCGAGACGCAGTTCGGGAATGTCCTCAGACGTGTACGTACCTGCGGCGATACCGAACTGGCTGTCGAGCGTCAGGTTCAGCGCGGGAAGCGGGATCGGTGGTGCTTCCGGGTTTTCCACCGGGTCCGGGAACTCGACGATTTCGTCCAGCAACCCGAAGGCCGTCGCGAATTCATAGGTAAATGTTCCGTCCCTGGTGACGATGGTCGAGAGGAACGGGGGAGTCAACGCGCCGAAAGCAAGCGCGAGCCGGGCTTTCTGCAGGAACGTATCTATCTGCAGAAAGTTGGCGAGGATAAACGTCGCGCCCGGCGTGTTGAAGGCGGAGGGAAACGTTTGTGACTTGCTCCAGGTGGTGGTCGTATCGTCGTCGCGCACGGTCCCGCTGGCGACCAACGCTATCCGGGAATCGGGCGTGGCGATCGCGGTTCGCAGTACTTCCTTCGGTGCCTCGCCGGGCTTCTCCCGGTAGGTACCGATGTCGGCACGATAGCGCAGGTTCATCGGCCCCTCGACAACGAGTCCCGGAAGCGAGTCCTCGACCCAGCGGAAGCGGAAGTTCATGTCCCAGGCTGTGATGCGCCGGATATTGCTCTTATGCTCCCGCACGATCACCTGCACGTCGCCCGCCGAACCGGGACCGGTCTGGGGAATAGTGGCGCGAATGCGACTCTCGCCCCAGATCACGTTTGTGGCTTCGATGCCGCCGATCATTACCTTGCGCTCTCCCGGTTCGGGATTTCCAAACTTCCCGATCAAAACCGCTTCCCTTTCGGTTTCGTTGATGAGGACGTACTTGATGGAAGGAGCAAGCAGAGCCAGGTTCGAAGCACCGGCGGAGAACCGGATTTCGGTTGTTCCCCCCAAACCGTTCGGATGCAGGTGCAGACCCCGCTTCCTGAGATCATCCCAGACCGGCTCGTAATCGAACGCGCGCTGTGGCGGGTCTTCATTCGGAACCGTGGGGTCGTTACCGGTCAGACGGGTGAAGATGAATTTATCGGTGACGAGAACCGCCGCATCCGTTACCGAGCTGTTCCAGCCGACATACACGCTCGCGCCGTTTACATGGCAGGCGGCTACGAACGGCTGGGCCATAAGGGCGGAGTTGCTGTGGCAGGCACTGAACCAGACAAGTGAGTCCTTCCCGAAATTCATGTATTGCTGCACGAAGAAATCCGTGAAGACATAGAACAATCCGGCTAAAGCGGCACCGGCATCCGGAGTGGTGCCTGAAGCCATGCCAAATCCCAGCCGTCCGCTCCGGAGGTCTTCAAGATGTTCATTCGGATTGGCGGGGTCGACCGGCGAGGACGTCCAGACGCCGAAGGTAATATAACTGATGATTTTCCCCGCAATATCGCGGTCTGGAACCCCCTGTTCATTGCGCTGTGTTACCCGACAGCGCCCGCCATGCGCAGCCATGTAGAAGACGCCGTCTCCGCGACTGCCCGAAGACTGGCAACCGTTCCGGGGTCTATTGTCACCTCGTAGCCGTTGTTCTCCAAATAAGCACGAATCATGGGAAGTTCGCTGATGAAGCCCGCTGGAAGGGTGAAGAGCAGCCGCGCCTTACGCGACTTCGGTACGTCGGTGCGGCGCGTCACTATCGGCGGCGCGACGGAGCGAACGGACGGGTCGGGTTGTCTATTGTCGAGTATCATGAGCGGCACACCGTCCGGGTAGATAGCCCAGACACCGTCCTCGTCTATGCCGCTCTGCTCGAACTCCGTGCGTCCTTTGAGGAATTCGGCTATACGCGCGATGCGCGTATCGCGGCTTTCGGTCGCGACGCTGTTCACAAAATCCTTAACCGCCTGAAGTGAGGCTGTTCGGTTGTCGGGCGGAACGATGACCTGCTCGCTGCCCCCCTGCTTCCCGCCCCCTCCGCAGCCAGCCAGCAGAGGCGACCCGGCGACGGTCACGCCGATTGAGGCTCCCGTGACAATCCGTAAAAATTGGCGGCGGCCAACTACACCATGGTTTCGTTGCATACAATCCTACTCTTTCTATCGGTCAAAGATGCCAGACGATGAACCAGACGGTAGGAAGGAGTACGGGCATCGATCGTTCTCCTCCCTTAGAAGACCCGGGCTGTATACCGGGACGGCTATTCGGCGCGCTATGGCTTCAAACTATCAACAGTCCAATCTATCCCTGTGCCCGTATGACACTGAGCACCAGTCGCGGCAGTCCGAGCCAGTTGGCTCGCCAGGCGCACCGTGTTCCCGAAGATTGCGAGGGCTTCTGTTGCGAGAGTTTCCTTCCTTGGAAACGGCAAGTACTGCCTTCTTGCTGAGAGTACTTTAGTATTCGCGTTTTTCAGGGTAGTTCCTGCTATAGTCTTCGGCAAAAGTATTGCTGGTGAGGTATCCTTTCAGGCATGAAGCCACTCTCCCTCGACCTACGCCAACGCATTGTAGATGCACTCG
>JAYULM010000339.1:0-2789 GCA_043763605.1 Armatimonadota bacterium
GAAGGTTTGTCAGCCTGTCGTCAAATGTTGGTCGAGGCACAACGAAAGCCCGTTGTTGCCTGACCATTAAATAGACTTTTACTTCACTGAACTGTTACACTTTCCGGTGGCGTTTGGCAAAGCCCGAAAAGCGTGGTATAACTTCCCGTTCCGCGCTGAAACGGTGAACCCGTTGGCGCGGCTTTGTTTGACACCGGCACCGAAAGTTTTCGTGGCGAGGTGTCGGAACGAAACAGCGAACCATTTTATCGAACGAGCGAAGGATTAAATACAATGCCGCTTCCCAAGCGACGCCATTCCAGCACGCGGCAGGCGAAACGCCGCACCCATTACAAATTAGACCCGCCGAGCATTGCCACCTGCAAAGAGTGCAACTCGCCGCGCCTGTCGCACATGATTTGCCCGACCTGTGGCAACTACAACGGTCGTACCTGGTACACGCCAAAGGTCGCGAAAGCGGCTGCCGCCGACGCGAGCTAAGGTAGCGGATTCGCCTATCCCGCGCGGTGTCGGTTCTTTATTGCGCCGACGCCGCGTTTGTTTTTCCGGGAAGGTATCCGCTATAATGACTTCGAGCTACAACCTCTCCGGGGAACGCGGAACATTCGCTTGAGCCTTTCGCACGACGCTAACAACCTTATATCTGTCACTCCGGCACCGCTGGTTCGTGTTGCGGTAGACGCCTTCGGCGGGGATCACGCCCCGACCGAGATCGTTCGCGGCGCGGTGCTGTATGCCCGTCTCGCCGCGCAAGGCGTCGCGACGCCCGCCCGCATGATCCTGGTCGGCGACCCCGACCGGCTCCACGCCGAACTTTCCGGCGCGCTCGGCGGCGACCCCGTCCCCGACTCCATTACAATCCATCCAGCGTCCCAGGTGGTGGCGATGGATGACCACCCCACCGAAGCCCTGAAAAAGCCGGACGCGTCGCTGACCGTCGCTATCTCGCTGGTCAAAAAGGGTGAGGCGGACGCGGTCTATTCGGCGGGGAATACCGGTGCGATGCTGGTCCTTTCCATCTCCATACTCGAAAAGATCGATGGGGTCCGCCGCCCGCCCATCGCCGCGTTCCTGCCCCAGCAAACCGGGCGAAAATTCGTGTTAGTGGACGCCGGGGCGAACCTCGGTTGCAAGCCCTCGTTCCTGCTCCAATTCGCGGTGCTCGGATCGCTTTACGCCGAACATGTTTTCGGCTACGAAAAACCGCGCGTCGGCATCCTCTCCAACGGCGAGGAAGACTCCAAGGGCGATGACCTGACGAAGGAAGCCAACGCCCTTTTTCACGCGAAGGCGGCGGAGTACGGCTTGAATTTCATCGGCAACATCGAGCCGCATCACGCGTTCGCGGGCGAGGCGGATGTAGTGGTGTGTGACGGTTTCGTCGGTAACGTGCTCTTAAAAGGCGCGGAAGGTATGGGCGAAGTGGCGATGCACGTCCTGCAAAAAGGGTTGGCGTTGGCGACCGACGAGTCCGCCCGTGCCGCATTGCAAGCCGCGCATGACGAGATCGCCGCCGGGATCGACTACGCCGAAGCCGGTAGCGCGCCGCTCCTCGGCGTGAACGGCGTTTCGATGATCGCGCACGGTCGCTCCAATGCCCGCGCGGTGATGAACGGCATCCGGGTGGCGGTGGACGCGGCGCGCTCGCCGTATGTCGCGAGGGTACAGGAAGCGTTCGCCGGATTCGCGAAGCGGGAGGCGGCGGGATAACGTGCCGAAAACTTTACAGACGGCGGCGATAACCGGGATCGGCATGTACGCGCCAGATCGGGTGATGACGAACGACGAACTGGCGACCATCGTGGAAACGTCGGATGAATGGATCGTCTCGCGCACCGGCATCCGCCAGCGGCGCATCGCCGCCCCGACCGAGGCGACTTCCGATCTCGCTGTCAAAGCCGCTATCGACGCGCTCGCCGTCGCGGGGCGCACTGCCGAGGAGTTGGACCTGATCCTGGTCGCCACCTGCACCGGCGATAACGGCTCGTTTCCGGCGACTGCGGCACTGGTGCAGGAACGGCTCGGCGCGAAGCGCGCGGCGGCGTTCGATGTCACGGCGGTTTGCGCCGGTTTTGCATACGCCCTGGATGTCGCGGCGCAGTACGTCGAAACCGGACGCTACAAAACCGTGCTGGTAATCGGCGCGGAGATCATGACTAGCGTCGTGGACTGGTCGGACCGCAACACGTGCGTCCTTTTCGGCGACGGCGCGGGCGCGGTCGTGGTCGAACGTGCGGCAAGCGATGCACAGGGTGCGATCCTCGGTAGCATCCTGGGCACCGACGGCTCGGGCGCACAACACCTGAACGTGCCCGCCGGTGGAACACGCCAGCCGCTCACGCTCGATCTTCTCGACCGGCATCAGAACTGCATTTACCAGAACGGGCGCGAAGTCTATAAATTCGCGGTGAAGATCATCGGCGAGGCGGCGTTGCAAGCACTTCAAAGTGTCGGGCTGACCGCAGCCGACGTGTCGCTGTTCGTGCCGCACCAGGCGAATATCCGCATTATCACCGCCGCCGCCGAGCGCATGGGCTTGCCGATGGAGAAGGTGATGGTGAACCTCGACCGCTACGGGAACACATCGGCGGCGTCGGTGCCGATGGCACTGTGCGAGGCGTGGAAAGCCGGGCGCGTCCAGCCGGGCGACATCATAGTCACGGTCGGTTTCGGCGCGGGCTTGACCTGGGGCGCGAACGTGATCCGCTGGGGAAACGTGCCCCCCCTATCCCCCCAACCCCTTTCCCCCCGCAGACGGGGAGAAAGGGGAGTCAGACACCGGGGATAAC
>JAYULM010000340.1:0-2787 GCA_043763605.1 Armatimonadota bacterium
AAGCCGGTTTCGACGCCACCGCGACGGACAAAACTGGCTAAAGTTATGGCGGGCTGTCGCTACCCGCCAATCGCGTCCAGGATCAGCGAGACGCCGCCGAGGATGCCCGCGTCGTCGCCGGGTGTGGCAGACGCGATATAATCTGTTGAATAAAGGTGTGGAGGAAGCGAATGGCGACAACATTGGAAGAGCGTGTGACGACGCTGGAAGCCGAGGTGAAACGACTATCCGAGCGAGCGGAACGCGAGCCGCTCGTAGTTAGTGGGCGCACCACACCAGATTTCCTCGACCGGTACGTCGGCATGTTCGCGGAAGACCCGACATTTGAGGACGCAGTGCGCTTGGGGCGGGAGTGGCGCAACGCGGATCGCCCGGAAGACTCCGACGATCAACGGGAGGCTTACGATGCCGTCCCTTCTTGACACCGATCATATGACGGTTTTGCAACGGGGCGGAACGGACGCCGCGATACTTATCGGTCGGTTACGCGCCATCGCTCCCGATGATTACGGCACGACGATCATCAATTATGAGGAGCAGACTCGTGGCCGACTCGGGCAAATCCACGGCGCGAAGGATGATAAGTCCGAAGTTTATTTTTACTCCCAACTCAATGACACGTTCCGTTTCTACACGAATCTCGCGATCTGGCAATACACGGCGCAAGCGGCATTGCAGTATGTATCACTGCGTAAGCAAGGCATCCGGATCGGCACGAAGGATTTGAAAATCGCGGCAATCGCGCTGGTGAACGGCGCGACCGTACTGACTCGTAACTCCAAAGATTTTGGTAAAGTCCCCGGATTGGCGATACAGGATTGGACGATATAAGCCGGGGAAGTTCCCCGGCTTACGCACACTGCTATCCGTCAATCGCGTCCAGGATCAGCGAGACGCCGCCGAGGATGCCCGCGTCGTCGCCGAGTTCCGCCGGGACGATGGGGCAAGCTTTCACCAGCGACGGGATGCCGTTGGCGAGGCAGGAGCGGCGGATCGGGTCCAGGATCAGGTCGCCGGACTGGGCGACGCCGCCGCCGATCACCACTAACTCCGGGTTGAGCAGGTTGATCATGCTCGCGATGCCGATGCCGACATAGCGACCGGTCTCCTCGAACGTTTCGATGGCGAGTTCGTCGCCCTCTGCCGCCGCGTCCGCGATGTCTTTCGGCGTCAGCAAATGCCAGTCGTAGCCGACCTTTTCCGCCAGAATCGATTTGCGCCCGGTGCAGATCTTTCGCGCCGCCCGCTCCGTGATCGCCGCGATCTGCCCCATCGATTCGAGGCTGCCGAACGCCGCCGCGCCGCCGCGTTCCCCCGCCGCGATGATGATGTGCCCGATCTCGCCCGCGCCGCCGGTCGCCCCGGTCCAGAGTTTGCCGTTCAGGATGATCCCGCCGCCGATCCCGGTGCCGAGCGTGACCATTACCATCGTCTGTACCGAGCGACCCGCGCCGAAGCGGAACTCGCCGAGCGCGGCGACGTTGGCATCGTTGCCCATGATCACGGGAAGACCGGTCTGCTCCGAGACCGGCTTGGCGAGGGCGACGTTGCGATACGGCAGTCCGTCCTGGTAGAAGTTCGGTGCCCAGATCACCTCGCCTTTTTTCTCGTCGATGTGCCCCGGAACGCCGATCCCCAGTCCGGCGACTTCCTCGACTTTGACCCCCGCCGATTTGATCGCCGTCTCCGCCGCGTCGGCGATGCGCCCGACCGTGGTACGAATCCCTTCGGTCGCCTGGGATGGGGCGCGCCCGGAACCGAGGATCTTGCCGGTGCGGTCGGTTATCGCGGCGCGAACATTGGTGCCGCCGAGGTCTACGCCCAGAATATAGGGGGCTTCTTTGTTAATTTCCATGATAGGGTTTCATTCTCCAGTGATGCCGCCTCCACCTGCCTCCCCCGGGCATCCTTTTCGCCGCCCGAAATGGCGTGTGCCGGGTGGCGTGGTGTCCGGGGGAGGGAGCGGGGAGGGAAAACGTATTTGTCGGGGATAGTATAACGAGGGGGAAAGCGGGTCGTCAATACCTCGAAAAAGCAAACACTTTGGCAAACAAATCACAAGATATGCCGATAAATCCCTCCTGTACCCCTACATGTCGCCCTGCTTGCGAAAAAAATGTCAGATATTTCACACCGTTCTGTTGACATGCTCTTTGCCAACGCGTACAATCGGTTTAGTGGGGACGAGTGGTGACTGAGTGGAGGCAAGTGGTTGTTCAGGGGGGCGCATTATCATTCCGTGGATGACAAGGGGCGGGTCATCATTCCTTTGCGGTTTCGGTCGGAACTGGGCAACCTGTTCCTGATCACCAAAGGAATGGACCGGTGTCTTTTCGTTTACCCGGAAGCCGAGTTCGTGAACATGGAAACCAAACTCCAGGCACAACCCGCGCTCGACCGTCACACCATCCGTTTGCAACGCTGGTTTTCCGCCGAGGCGGTCGAATCACAGGTCGATTCGCAGGGACGCGTGGCGATCCCGAGCAACCTGCGTGATTTTGCGACCATCGGTGAGGAGGTCGCCATAGTCGGTGCCGGAAAGCGCATCGAGATCTGGTCTCGTAGCGGTTGGGATGCTTTTAATGCAACCTTGAGCGACGACGACATCATGGAATCCGCCGTCGAGGTCGGGCTGGGCAAAGGGTGGGGCAAATAGATGTGAGGCGGGAAGTCCGTTGGTGGTGGTGATCATCGATAGTTTTCATCGGTTGCGATCATCGGTTTCGGTCATCGGTATTTTTCCATTGGTTGTGAATGATCGGTTTCGGTCATCGGTTGGGATCATCG
>JAYULM010000341.1:0-2787 GCA_043763605.1 Armatimonadota bacterium
AATCGCTTCCCCTGCCCGAAGCGTTCGACAATCTCGCCGTCTGCGAACTCACGCTGTCCTCTCTCGAATGGCTGTCGCTGTCGAGCGAGGGGCATATCCGTGTCCGACACGAATTCCACCCGGACGGGACAATCACAGCGCACCGACTCCAACCCTGAAATCTTTCCCACCATGCAAACAAACGTTTTGCAAGTGAACGAACCGAACGGGTATACTGAGTCAGTGGTTAGTGGTTAGTGGTCAGTGGATAGTACCGTGGATTCATCCCCTACTTGCGGCGCGGACATTTCTGATCACTGACCACTGGTCACTAACCACTAACTCAATCATGTTAACCGAACTCGCTGTTAAAGACTTCGCGCTGGTCGAATCGGTGCGCCTGCACTTCGGCTCCGGGCTTGCCATACTGACCGGCGAAACCGGCGCGGGCAAGTCGATCCTGCTGGACGCGCTCGGGATGGCACTCGGCGACCGGGTCGGGGCGGAAGCGATCCGGCACGGCGCGGAGAAAGCGCGCGTGGAAGCCGTGTTTTCCGTGGATAGCGGCGACGCGCGGGTCCGGGACGCGCTGGAATCCGCCGGGATCGAGATCGAGGACGATTTGCTGATTCTGGCGCGGGAGGTCTCGGCGGCAGGCAAATCGTCGGTACGCATCAACGGACGCGCGGCGACGATTTCCACGCTCCGCGCGGTCGGCGAATCGCTGGTCGATATTCACGGGCAGCACGAACACCAGTCCCTGTTAGCCGTCGAGCGGCATGTCGCGATACTGGACGCGTGGTGCGGCGCGGAAGTGGAAAAGCCGCAGGCGGAAGTCGCCGCGCTATATCAGAAGGCGAGTGACGCCGCGAAGGAGTTGGAAACCCTGCGCTCCGACGCCCGCGAACGGGTCCGCACGCTGGACCTGCTTTCCTATCAGTGTGAGGAGATCGACAACGCCGCCCCGCGCGTCGAGGAGGAGGAGGAACTGTTCAACGAGCGGACCCGACTTGCTTCCGCCGAACGGCTTTTCGCAGCGGCGGGCGGTGCCGTGGTCGCGTTGCGCGGCGCGGAAGGGCGCGGGGCGAAGAGCGGCGCGGTAGACCTGCTGGGTCAAGCCGTGCGCGAGATAGAATCCGCGACCGCGTTCGACGAAACCCTGCAACCGCTCCTCGAAACCCTGCAAAGCGCACTGTACTCCCTGGACGACGCCGCCCGCGACGCCCGCACGTACCGGGACGGGGTCGAGTTCAACCCGCAACGCCTGGAAGAGATCGAGACGCGGCTAGACATCCTGAAAACCCTGAAGCGCAAATACGGCGAGACGCTGGACGATGTGTTGCGCTACCGGGCGGAGATCGGCGAACGTCTCGAAACCCTGACCAACGCCGAGGAGCGGATCGCGGAACTGATCGTCGCCGAAACGAAGGCGCGCGGCGACCTGGAAAAAGCGTGCGCGAAACTGACGAAGGCGCGGCAAAAAGGCGCGAAGCCGTTCGCGGAAGCGATCCTGCGCGAACTCAAGGATCTGGCGATGGCGGCGACGCGCTTCTCGGTGTCCATCGAGCCGAAACCGCCGACACGCGGCGGCGCGGACGCGGTCGAGTTTCTGATCTCGCCCAACCCGGGCGTCCCGCTCAAACCGCTGGCGAAGATCGCGTCCGGGGGCGAGATTTCCCGCGTGATGCTGGCGATGAAATCGGTGCTGTCGCGTATCCTGTCGGTGCCGACGCTGGTTTTCGACGAAGTAGACGCGGGCATCGGCGGGCGCACCGGGACCGTGTTGGGTGAGAAGTTAGCGAACCTGTCGCACACCGCGCAGGTGCTTTGCATCACGCACCTCCCGCAGATCGCCGCGCGCGGGGCGCGCCACTTCCAGATCGAGAAGCGCGCCGAATCCGGCAAGACGGTGGTTTCCGTGCGCGAGTTGGACGGCGAAACGCGGGTGCGCGAGATCGCCCGGATGCTCGGCGGCGAGGAGACCGAGACGGTGCTGACCCACGCCCGCGAATTGCTCGCCGGAAAATAATGGGAATAAAATATACCCTGCCGGGGTATACACTCTTGTGAGACCTGGAAAACACGAGAGGAAAACCATGCAAACAACGAATCTTATCCGGCTATCCTGCCTGCTGACAATTGCCGCGACGACACTCGGGTGCAACCCTGCCCCGCAGGAAACCGCGACCACTCCCCCCGCATCCACGAGTGCCGCGACGAACGGGATGCCAAAAATGGACCACGCGGCGCACGATGACATGGCGGCGCACGGCGGTATGAATCACGCGATGGGCGATTCGGGACTGACCGCGCTCCGCGCGAAGACGGGCAAGGAGTTCGATATCGCGTTCCTGTCACAGATGATCACCCACCACGAGGCGGCGGTGGTGATGGCGAAGCAAGTCCTGTCCACGGCAACAAAACCCGAAACCAGAGCCGAGGCGCAAAAGGTGATCGATAACCAGAGCAAAGAGATCGCGCAGATGACCGGATGGCTCAAATCGTGGTATGCGACGACGCCGGACAAGACGGAACAAGCCCTCGTAACCGCCGACATGAAGGGCATGATGGCAATGCCAGTCACGACCGACGCGATGTTCTATGAAATGATGATCCCGCACCACCAGGGAGCCATCGATATGAGCGAACTCGCCCTCAAAAACGCCGGACGTGCCGAGGTGAAGGCGTTGGCACAACAGATCATCGCCGCGCAGAAGGCGGAAATCGCGACGTATAAGTCGAGGATGTAGTGCGAAAACCGGATAATACCAATTCAGTTTGATTCGACCACGGACGTTAAAACGTTCC
>JAYULM010000342.1:0-40854 GCA_043763605.1 Armatimonadota bacterium
TCCTTGACGATAGAGGGTTCGGGCTTGCTCTTCAGTCATCAACTTGATTAAGACTGTATCGCGGAAGCGGAAAACTCTGCAATACCTGAATAGTTACAAGAGAAGTATATATCCGAGAGCAAGAAACGTATCAGAATGGACGGATACAGCTATCTTCTGCGGCTCGTTTGAAGCAGTACTCAATTGTCTTAACAACGGAGAACATTTGACACTCTCATTACTTAGAAACGTTGCTGTGCAGAACTTACGGTCGTTTTACAGCTTGAAGGAGCATCGCTTTGAAATACCTATAGAAGATCACGATCTACAAACTCTTAGCGAACGTTATATTGCTCCGAGCCTGGAAGAGGTATTCATCGAGAAGCATGAAGCATATCGCCGTGCCTCGGCGATCAGAGATGCAACCGCCAAATTATCTAACAGGGAGGCGATGGTTTACAATCTTTTGGTCAAAGAATGCTCTGTTGCTGCAATTTCTGAGAATCTCGGAATTGCTCGTAGCACAGTCGGTGTCCTCATTCACAGAATACGAAAGAAATTAAAGATTTACACACCTTTAGATTGTCAGGAACACGTGACTTGGCGTTGAAAATGCCATCCCTCAGCGACTGACGGCATAACCCCGTTGGCGCATTTGGTAAGATCGGAGATCATAAAATGGAATACGACTCTATCCGCGTCCTAATCAAAGAATTGCAGGGAACGCCTTTTCTTGAAGTCCTTGTGGCTGCCGTCGTTGTTGCGTCATATCGCCTGTGGTCTTGGTTACGGCGGACCTGCTGGACATTAAACATCACACGCGAGGGAAACCGGATGGCGGTATCATTCAGTGTTTCTGCTAAGAGCGATCAAACGGGTGACCATGACACCTTGCCCCGTGTGCAGGGTACCAACCTGGCTTTACTTACCTCTTCTCCCCGGCGGTGTCGGCGGAATACCTCTATTCGCTCCCAATAAACGCAAGCCTCACGTTCTGCGACGCAGCTGTTAGGGATCAACTATGTCGCGATTTTGCAGTATGGCTTGCAATAATCTGGAGGTGTTTCGTGGAACGTGGAGATGAGTGCCGTAAGAGTAAGGTGACTGCGCGGCAGAACGCGAGGTGCTTGCGTGGTGTGCAATCAGGACTAGGTTGGTCAATGTGAAATACTCCATTTTTAAGGATGGCAACATTGTTACTCAAGCGTTTGAGGGTGATTTCGTGTTGTCTTCGTTGCACCACGCGGTGCGGGTGTAATGACCGCAATTTCTTCAATGCAAGCCGGATTGGAAAAAGCCCGGCGTTTCCAAGTCGCACGAAGGGAAGCGAACGTGGAAGATGCGTTGCTGTAGGAACTATACTTAACCGTCTGTCAAATTTTTCTGGCAGGCTTTTTTTGCATCTGAGACGACCGATCTCTACCACGTGTTACAATAGCGATAGATTTGTGAGGTATTCCGCATCGCTAGGAGAATTCTATCTATGTCAGTGCAGATCGATTTAACAGACCCGTACCTTTTTGGAAATGACGCTGGTGAGGATGAAGACCCTGATTTTTTGGCTTCATATTTTGTCGAAAAACCATCCTTCCGTGTCTTTACGAACCCATCAGCAAAAATAGCGATTGCAAGAGCACGTAAGGGACTCGGCAAATCGGCATTATTGTCTAAAGTTGCTCGTCAAATTGCTATACATGACACAACGTCCATAGTGATATTCGTTCGCGGGTCAGACTTGACTGGGCTGGGTGAATTCTCATCTAGCGATCCGTCCTTCCTTGTGAACCAGTGGCAGCAGGTTGTATGTTCCCGGATAAATATTGAAATTGGTAGAAGATTGAATCTTGCCCTTGACGATATTTCAATGACTATGGTGGAAAGCTCTGAGTTAGCTGGGCTTAGGGGCAGAAACTTAATCGGGTCGCTACTCGACAGGTTGAAGACAAAATTCAAATTTGCTATGGCAGAAGTGTCCGTAGAGAAACTTCAGCAAACAAATCCTCTTTTTCTATTGCAAAATCATGCGGATAATGCAAGTGAGATGAATGTTTGGATATTTATCGACGACATAGATTCCACCTATATTGATAACGAAAACTTGCGCCTTAAGATTGCGACATTTTTCTCGGCGATGAGAAAATTGGTTACTGATGTTAAAGGGGTTAGTATTAGAGCAAGCGTACGGACTGACGTATGGACTGAAATTCGACGCATTGATGAATCGCTTGATAAGTGTGAACAGTATATGGTTGACATACTCTGGTCTTATACAGAGTTCACTCGCATTCTCGTAAACAAACTACACGCCTATGTGAAGAGAACTTTTCCCGATTCTACAGAGGCAGCGCATTGGACCCCAGAAAATAATGCCACAGAAATCCTTGGTCTTGTTTTTTCGCGTAAAATACCGTGGGGCAATTCTTCCCTTCCTACGGAAAGGGCTATACATATTCTAGCTGCTGGACGTCCCAGGTGGGCGGGGCAACTATGCCGCCTTGCAGCCGAAGAAACGGCGCGGCAGCATACTAGACGTGAAGGGGAAAGCCGTTTGTCTAACCATCTTATTACGGGTGCGGCTTTCCGAGCAGTTATGCGCCACTATGGGCAATACAGATTAGACGATCTTTATCGGGAGCATCGCCACCAGTTCTCAGCACTTCAGAGCTTGATCGAGTGCTTTGCAGGTGGTCAGACTATTTATACTACGGATTTGTTGCGCCAGCGTATACTCGCTATGTACATGCAACAAGACTCGGATAAACCTCAAATGCCTATTCTATATGGGCGTGAGCTACGTAGTGAGCTGGAACTGTGCCAATTTATTTATAAGATTGGTTTTCTTCACGGGAGAGACGACAATGATAAAAAACCTTTATCGTTCGTATATTATGAAGATAGACAAGACCTACTTTCAAACTCAAACAATTTTGACGACGGAATGAGTTGGGAAATTCACCCATCATATAGAACGGCACTCAACATCAAACCTGCCCAGCGAGCACGAACCTCAGATAAGCCTAAACCTAACACGCAGTATAAGACAAAGGCGGTTCCTCATACGATAGATGCAACGACAACGAAACAGCATAGCACGAAATCATCGACGACTATGGATAAGGATCTGGTCGATTCGGAGCGTCCGAAAGTGCGTTTCCGACCTCCGATCAATCGACAGCTCGACTGATTGTGCTATAATCGGTCACGTTGTTTTGTATGCTTCAATCTCCACAAGAGTAGATTACTATTACAAAGTGTTGCTGACAAAACTGTTGTTCGGTTTTGTTGCTCCACGCGGTGCGGGCGTAACAACAACGAATTCCTCAATGCAGGCTGGATTGCAAAAAGCCCTGCGCTTCCAGGTAGCACGTAGGGAAGCGAACGTGGAAGATGCGTTGCTGTCGGCACCATAAAGAGAAACAGCCCCAGAGCGTATACGCTCTGGGGCTGTTTTTTTGTTTCGCTCCGCGCCACTGCTCAGGGCTTGTTAGCGATCCACAGGTCGCGGGAAGCATCGTTCAGCGAAACTGTCGAGTCGGGTCGATACCATTTGGCGTGACCGTCGGCGAAAGCCCAGTTCATTCCCCCGCTGTGCCGCCGCGACAACCGGCTCAGTTGGTCGCCGCCGGAAATGTATCGGTCACGTTGAGTGACGGATACCCCGTGGAAAGCCATTACCTGGCTTGTCGTCCCGTCCGGCAGTATCGAACCCGCTTCGACAAGCCAAACGGTCTCTGACGCGCGCGTGACATCGGGTAGCGTGGTCGGGGTGTCGTAGTCGTTCATGACGGCGGTGGGTTCGTCGAGCGCGATCTGTCCAGAAGGCGACGCGCCCTCCACTCCGGATGTAACTGCTACCGGTGGGTGAAAATGCAGGATCGGGTAATACGAGCGCGCGATGTCCTGCGATGCGCCGAAGTTCGACTTGCGCGCCGGGGTATCTATCGCGGAAGGGCAGGAAAAAATCTGCTCGTTTTTCAGATACGGGTGGATCGCCCATGCCCAGGTGTAAGCACTCGGCTGCACCGCCGAGATCGCGGCACTGCCCCCGATCACAGCAGTCGGATACGTTTCGTCGAAGTCCTGGACATACTGCATCAACCCGAGGGACAACTGCTTTACGTTGGATAGGCAGGCGGTTTGTCGTGCTTTCTCCCTTGCCTGAGCAAACACGGGAAAAAGTATCGCAGCGAGGATGGCGATTATTGCTATGGCGACAAGAAGTTCGATCAAAGTGAACGCTTTTTTCATGGGTCTGTACTTTCTTTCGGGGAGCGATGGCTCACACAAAGAATATACAATCCCATTCGTGACGTTTTCGTGACTGGCTACTACGCAAGCGTGACTGCGTGATGACTCCGACTGGCGTTTGCGGAAGACAGTTTGCCCCCCGCGAGAAAAAATCGTCACGTTTACAAAGTCACCCGAAAAGACTCCCCGACGGACAAGAGTTACTTGCGTCAATCCGCCTCCTGAAGGCATGACCATGCCGCCCGTAGCGCGTCGCTGCCCACCGGTGTCGAGCCGATGGTGCTGTCGATACGTTGCCCGGAAAGTAGGTACGCGTGAGCCTGCAGACGCGCGACACTCTCCGAAGTCGTGGGAAGGGACCAACTCCGTAACGGCGTCCTACCTAACGCGAACAGTCGCGTATCGTCCGGGGAGAAAGCCAGTCTGGTAATGTCCGCCGACGGGGAGCACGGAATCATCAGGGCGTCACCCGTTTTCGTGTCCCACACACGTACGTTGTTCTCCCCCATCCTGCTGACAGTGGCGAGCATCCGCCCATCGTGACTGAACGCCCCGGTCGTGATGCTCTGCCCTTGTTCCAGTGCGGGCGTGACGGGTTGCAAGGTTTCCACGTTCCAAACACGCGCGATCCCGTCCTCACGGACGGTAAGCACGAAACGGCTGTCGTCGCTAAAGACCGCCGCGACGATCTTCCGGGACATTTCGCGGGAAGGAGTAATTGAATCGGCGGTGCGAAAACGCCACAGCCAATCGTTTTGATCGAGTGCCACAAACATTTCGCCGTCGGGGCTGATGACCGTCTTCCGGGTGTTATACAGTTCCAAACGGCGCGGGTGGAGCGGTACTTTTCCGCGCATTTCCCACACCCGGGCATAAGGTTCGCTGAGGCTTATCGCGTAGTTTCCCCCAGGGGCGAATTGTAGCCCGTTGCTGTCCAGGAACAGGTTACGCGGAATCGGCGCGCTGGCGGGCGCGCCGGTAGCGACGTTCCAGGCACGCAGGTTGCCCTTCCGCGTGATCGTGAACAGGTATCGACCGTCCGGGGAAAAGATGATCCCGAAGACGGGTTCGTCGTGCCCCATCGACGCGGTGAGCGGTACGCCGGTACGCATGTCGAGTAGTCGTATGGTGTTGGCGTCCTCAACCTGCACTACGCCGCGATCATCTGGGGTAAAGTATTCGCTGTAGCCGATATGTCCGAGACCGAACGCGTCGCGCCAGGCGGGAATCCGGGGCGCGCCCGTCGCGGAGTCTACCAGTCGCCATGTGCCCCCCTTGTCCATCAGCAGAACTGATTTTCCGTCGTGGCTCAGAAAACCATCGTCGGATTTCCAGACGGGTGAAAGGGGCAGGAGTCGCTCGGTGTCCCAAATCTGGACATTACGCAACGAGTCGTCGCCGTCCGCCTTTCTTCCCGACAGTATAGTCTGTCGGCGATTCCCGCTGAATCGGAATCGCGAAAAGGGTGTGGGTTGCGGCGGCGAGGACACGGAAACATCACCCGTACTGACGTCGCGTATCGCCATGCGCGCGTCGTTGCCGATCTGTATCAAGGTACCACGGGAAGGGAAATGAAAGTAATCGCTCTTAATCTCGTCCGCCTCTCCTGTAGACACCGACTCGGCGGGTAGCGTCCAGAGACGCGCCGTACCGTCGCGGCTCGCCGTCAGGAGGTGTCGGTCGTCGCCTGTGAACTGTGCGGCAACGACCGTCCCCGCGTGGCGGATCGGGGAGCACACTTGCTTGCCGGTCGCGGTACTCCACACGGAGACGGTGCCGTCGTCGCTACCGGTGACGATTCGCCCTCCGTCCGAACTGAATGCCGCCCGTGTCACCGCGCCGCGATGCGGAAGGGGCGGTGTGATCGGATTGCCGGTCCGGGCATCCCAGATGCGCACGTTGCGGTCGTCTCCCGCAGTAACGATTTGCCGTTCCCCCGGACCGAACGCGGCAAAGCGTACTTTTGTCCCGATCCCGTGTCCGAAAATCGCGAGCGTTTTGCCCGTTTTCGCTTCGAACAGCCCTGCCCCCCCCATCCCGTTGAACACACCCGCCGTCAGAAATCGCTCGCCGTCCGCGCTGAATTCGGTATGAAAAGCGTTCCAGCAACCGTCCACCCCGCGTTTGCCCACCGGGAAAAGCCCTTCGCTGCCCGGTATGCCAACCATCCAGCCACGATAGTTGTTGGAGATGATCACGATCCGTTTGCCATCGGGCGCGAGAGTAGCCGCTTCAAGTTCCGCGCCGGGAAAACCGGTCGCGTCCTGCATAAGAATGCTCGCACCGTTATCCCCGTATATCGTCGAGGTCGTGGTCGCGGTTTTCGCGTTCGCCCCAGTGCCAATATTGCCGACATTCCATACGACGAACAGGCTGTAAGCGGCGGTCGCGAGCCGTGTTCCATCCCGACTCCAACTCGCGTCCAGAACCGTGTCACGTTTGTCCTCGCGTTTCGGGTGAGACAGTGTACTCAGGAGACGCCCGGAAGGGACGGACCATACACGTGCGCGGGCATCCGCGCCGCACGTCACCAGCCGCGTCCCGTCGGGACTGAAAGCGGCGCGCACGACCGGTCCGTCGTGATGCATCGCCGCCGGCAGTTCGTCGTGCGTCTGCTTATCCCAAAGGTGTACCAGCCCGTCGTCGCCCGCCGCCGCGACAAATCTGCCATCCGGGCTGACTTGCGCCCAGGTGAGCGACTTTCCGGCGAACCATATGTGATCCAGACGGGGCAGATGCGCCATCGCGGCGGCGAACCGGAGCCGGTAATGGGGCATCCGCTCGGAGTCGCCTTTCTCCAACCGCATCGCCTCCACCAGCGGGGGCAAGGCAAGCGCGTCATTACCGGCAGTCATCGCACGGATTCCCGACTCGACATACAGGCGGCTCAAACGCCCCCGAGCCAGTTTTTCCTGTTGCGTAGCCTTTTCCTCGGCGCGACGTGCGACAGCGGCGCGGTTGAGGGCGATTCCCGCCAGAATGGTGATGACGACGATTCCCGCCGCGCCCACCAGGGTCGCACGAACGATGCCACGCCAGTATGCCTGCTGTTGCCGTCGTCGCTCCGCGTCGGGCAGGTGATCCCGCACCCATCGCGAGTCGAACACCTGCGCGTAGATCCGATTCCGAAGTCGTAAGACGCCGTCCCGGACCGTCACCACGCCGGACAGTCGAAGCACACTGCACAGCGGGTCCGTCTCGTTGTCGTATATGCGCCGCTTCGCCCGCACCTTCTCATACAGATCGAGCAGTGCTGAGACATCCGCCTCACTCTGCAACAGCCGACTGCTCACGAAATTCAGGTTATCATCCGTTTCCCGTGCCGACTGGGTAAGGAATAAGCCGTCGCATAGCCCGTCCACCAGCGAAGCACCGTTGCAATCGACTTTTTCGCGCGGGGCGTCCGCGCGAAGTTTCTCCGCCACCGCCTGGCACAGTCGTTGCGTCATATAGGGATGCCCGTTCGTCCAGTGGAGGATGCGATGTAACAACCGGTGGGCGTTCCGGGGGGCATGCAGACTTGTCTCACCGGGTCCCGAGATCAATCCCTGGGCGAGCGGCTCGACCTCGCTCGGCGTGAAGTCCCGCAGTTCTATACGCCGCCCGATGTTGAACGGACTGATACGCGTATCACGGATCAGATCGGCGGGGGTCGCGACTCCCAGCAGGCAAAAGGTCAGACTGTTAAACACGTGGTCGTTCGGGCGACGGTTGTAGCACTCACGAATGCCCGCGAAGAATTCGTCGGCGGAGAAAGGGAGGCTCCGCACGGCATCGATCTCATCTACGAAAACGATAAGTTTACGCGCGGCGACATCGTTCTCGGACAGCAAAACCCGGCGTAATGATTCCACAAACCGTTGCATGGGACCCAGATCGCGGTGACTTTTCCAGAAATCGATCAGGTCGTCTTCCCGCTCCGTTTGCGCGGCGGCGAGACAGAGTAGGCCGAAGTACCATTGTTCCACCGTCAGGTTCTGTCCGATTGCCGTCAGGTCGAGTACGACCACGAGGCTACCCTCGTCCCGGAGCCGTCGTGCAGTCCGAACCATCAGACTGGATTTGCCCATCTGCCTCGTGTTCAGGACGTAGCAGAATTCACCCCGGCGTAGCCCGTCAAGGAGTTGCGAGTCCGCCCGCCGGACGATATACGAGTCTGCATCCAGCGGCAAAGTTCCACCGGTGATATAAAAGGCGTCGTTCGACATAGGCTACAACAGAAAAAAATTATCGAGCGGGCAGGAAAATACGACGCCGTTTTAGGCACCGGGCGAAAAAATCGCATGAAAGAAGTATATATCGGGTTCCGTTACGAAAGCGTGACGGATTCAACCCTGCCCCTCGCGATCAAGCAGGGGCGGGTTGTGAACGGCAGGCGGCACATACTTCCCGGTCCGGACATCGTAGTTCGGGCTTAGAAAAGATGCCCCGCGAAATACGAGGCATAAAGGCGGCAACGGAATCGGGCTTCCTGCGAGGACGCGCCCGCAAGTATACCCGCCGTGCGCAACCGGTAAAAGGCTCCCACCGAAGGACAGGGTCTGCCCCCGAGCAGTTCACGGACGGCATGCGAGAGTTCCGCCGAACGCGATAGCACGGTCACAAGCCGGTGCAGATGGTCCTCGAAAATGCCGCCACTCCGCTCGCCCTCCGACTCCATCTGCTCGACGCGCAGACTGCACCGCGCCGCTTCGTCCAGTCCGCGCCGGACGAGATAGGGATGCCCCCCGACCAGCGCGTGAAAACGAACGATGTCCCCTTCCGGCAACGGTTTCCCGTACAGGAAATTCAGTGTCGCGATCTGCTCGGGCGAGAAATCATCCAGGGCGAGACGGGTGCCGACGTTGAACGGCGACTGGTTGAGATCCGTAATAAACAGGTGCGCCTCGGTCGCATACGTGATAGCCAGCGTGAGTCGCGACCAGGGACCGGCAGGATCGAGTGACCGCGCGTTGTGCCAGGAGCGAAACAAGCCGAATATCTCGCCGCTATAGGAGTAGCCGAAAAGACGATCCACTTCGTCCATCCCCCAGATCAACGGTTCGGGAAAAGCGCGCAAAACATGTCGCCGCAAAAACAGTTCCAGGTTCATATTCGGACTGTAATCGGCATCCCAAATCTGGCGCGGGGAAACGTCCAACTCCAATTGCAAAGCCATCGTCGTGGCGAGAGCAAGGAGTAGCGTTTCCGGCGTCGCAAACTGCGTCTCGTTAAACTGTTGGAAATCGGTCGTGATCACGCGTACATCAGACGAGCGGACCGTTTGCAACCCCCGCGCCAGCAACGACGTTTTGCCGACCTGACGCGCCCCTTTGATGAGTACGATGCTGTCCCGTCGTGCCAGCGCGCTATGGAACTGTGCATCCGTGTCCCGCACTACGTAAAAAGACGAATCGGTCGGGACCGCCCCGCCCGCAGGCTCGATGGGAAGCAAGGCGAACTCCGGTTGCGTTTCAGTACGGGTGAGCGTAGCGTCTCCCGCCTGCAAAGGGGATTCCGTAGAGGGGCGGGAAAGTAACCCGGTTTTCAGGGACGGCTGCGGCGGCAAAGCGAGGGTCCGTATTTCCGCGTCAAGTGTACGCCCCGATGCCTTGACCGCATCGTCCAGTCCGGCGATTACCTCCCTCGCTTCGGAATATCGCCCGCCCTCCCGCAGTAACCGAAGCAACTCGCGCGCGACAACGTCGTCATCGGGGCGGGACACCAGCAACAGACGCATCCATCTCTCGCCTGCGATCCTGTCCTGCTGTGAAAGGGCGTACTCCGCAAGGCGGCGTAGCGTGAACTCATATGCGCGTTTCTTGCGGGCACGCGCCTCGATGGCCCATACCTCTCCCCAACCGTTGAGTAGCGGTCCCGTATATACTTCGACAGCAGACGCCCACGCCCGGTACGCTCCGTCGCCCTTGTCGCGCACGGCTTGCTCAAAGGCAGACAGATCGATGGTGGCATTGGTGAGGTCGAAGGCGACGGAACCGCGTTGTGGGCGAGTGAGTCGAAAGGCATCCGCTCCCAGTGCCTGCCGTAAGGAATGTAGAGACTGTCGAACACTCGGGAAGTCTTCTTGCCCGACTGGATTTATCTGCGCCTCCGACGGCCAGAACCATTTAGCCAGTTCTCGCGTAGTCACCGGTTCCCCCGCCTTCAGTATGAGATAGGCAAGCAAACGTTCACCTTCCCGAAGATGCAACCCACGTAGCGACACTCCATTTTGTGACGCATGGAATACTCCAAAAAGTCGGATGTTTAGGGAGGAAGCGGCAGACTCGTCACACATAGAAATATCGGATATAAACGGGTATATTTCCCTTTTCCTGTTCACCGCCAAATAAACCTGCGTACACACGGAAAAATATGCCGACAAGCCAAAAGGGAGTTCCACCAAGCCGGGTTCTTCGCATAGTCGCGCGTCGCCGCTCGCGCAGTTGCCGAACGCACGGAAGCCACCGACCCTACAACTTCGACTGCCGACGGATGATGCAGGCAATCGTACCATGAAGGAGAAACCGTGGGACGAGCGGAACCCTATGACGGCGATTTTCGACTATGATGAGCAAAAGCCGACTCGAAGCCTTCAGCGATGGGGTCATCGCGATCCTGATCACGATCATGGTCCTGGAATTCAAAGTCCCGCGCGGGGCGGATTGGGAGTCAGTCCGCCCTCTGTTGCCGATTTTCCTGACCTATCTGCTCAGTTACGTTTATCTGGGAATTTACTGGAATAATCACCATCACATGTTGCAAGCCGCGACGCGGGTCAACGGCAAGATCCTGTGGGCGAATCTGCATCTCCTATTCTGGCTTTCGACAGTCCCCTTCGCGACGAGTTGGATGGGTCAGAACCTTTTCGCCCCCGTTCCCAGCGCGTTATATGGGGTGTTACTCCTTTTGTCAGCCATCGCTTACACCATATTGCAAAGCCAGATCGTCAGTCACCACGGTGCCGGGGCGACTCTGGCACGAGCCGTCGGCAACGACCTGAAAGGCAAACTCTCGGTGACGCTGTATATTCTGGCGGTTCCCCTCTCTTTCGTGAACGCAGGGATCGCCTATGGTCTGTACGTCGTGGTCGCGCTGATGTGGCTATTCCCGGATCGGCGTATTGAGGCGCAGTTCTCCGAGTAGCACCTACTCGGACACGTGCCCGTTTTTTTCCGGCGAATGCGTCGGGGTTGTCACGTTTCGCGCTATCGAGGCGTCTCACCAATGTTGGTGGTCAGTTTATCCGTCTCGTGTCACGGGTAAAACAGGGTGGAGTTCACACGTCCTGGCACATCGGGTGTCAGGCAATCAATCGAAAAAAGGAAAAGAAAATGAATATGAACAAGAATTTCATCAAGGCTCTGGTGGCGACCCTCGTCGTTGCCTTCGCAGGCGGCATCGGCGCTCCGATGGTCGCTTCGGCGCAAACGTCGAAAGACAAGGCGCGGCAGAAGGACAAGAACTTGATGCGTAACCTCGGTGTCGGTGCTGGTGCCGCCGCAATTTACGAGGGCGTCAACGGGCGCACGACTAACGCGGTTGTTCTGGGCGCGGGTGCCGCACTCGCTGGTAAGAAGTACGAGGACTCCCGCAAGGCACAGACGCGCGAAAGTGGTACCCGAAAAGTCTATCGCTACCGCAACGGCAAGAAGGTCGGCTACTACAAACATGTGAACAACAAGCGGGTCGGTTACTACCGCATTTAGCGATAGATGACAGTCGAAACTCGTAACAGGAAACGCGCCCCGGACGATATGTCCGGGGCGCGTTTCGTTATTTGTCACAAACCGTTCTCATTTGCCGTTACTTATTCAGACTCGCATACCGGTCGTGTTCCGGGCGCGGTGCTCAAAAAAAGTTTCGTACGGGAGTAAGGATTTATCATGTACACACGCTCGAAAAAAGCCGCCGATCTGACGGTGCCGGTTCTCGCGGCGGTCGCCGCCGTATTTGGGATAGGGATTCTCGCGCCGACGGCAGGCTATGCCCAGAACAATCAGCAGAAGGACCGGCAAAAGGATAAAAACATGATGCGTAACATCGCCATCGGTGCCGGTGCCGCCGCCGTCTATTCAGGGGTCAAAGGAAATACGACCGCAGCGTTGGTGCTCGGTGCCGGTGCCGCGTACGCGGGCAAAAAATACGAGGACGCCCGCAAGGCGCAGAACACCGACAATAACTCGCCTCGCTACAGTTACGACTACCCGCGTTACGAGGACAACGGGTACCGCAACGACGACCGGGGATACCGGTACGACGACGGTCGCCGCGATCCGCGTCCGATCCGCTACAACGCCCCGCGTGGCAATCAAGGCAACAACGGCAAGCATAAGGGCTGGTCGAAAAAGAACAAAGGCAAATGCGACGACGATTAGTTCGTCGCCGTATCACGTGATGACCGCGCCCTGGGATTAGTTCCTGGGGCGCGTTTTTGTGCCGCAGGGAACTATTGCATTGTCCTCGTTTGTTCCATGAGGGAACTACTTATGACTGTAACTGAAACCGCTCCCTCCACTAACGAATCGGCGCAATTGCGCTCGCGATTCGCCGCGCTTGCGGCGCGTAGTGAAGCCGATCTTTTGCGAACAGCGCGCCGTCTGTGTCGCGGCGACGAAGACCGGGCACAGGATTTCGTCCAGGACGCGTTGATTCGGGCATACGTCGCCTGCCGCGAGGGACGCTTCGATCTGAACGCATCGTTCGCGGAAACGCGCGGGTATCTACTGCGCACGATCACCAACCTGTTTATCAACGAGTATCGCCGCCGGATCAAGTGGGACGCCGGGACCGACGTGGATACACTGACATCCGGCGGGCAGAGCGGTCCCGTACAGACGCACGCGAAAGCCGCCGATGTTCCGGGCATGGGCTTGGAAGAGGATTCTTTAGACGAACCGCTTGAAAACGCCCTTGCCGCTTTGTCCGAAGCGTCGCGCCTTGTGGTAATAATGGTGGACATCGAGGAGCGTTCCTATGAGGAGACGGCGCAGATACTGCAGGTGCCCATCGGGACGGTCCGCTCGCGGCTTGCCCGTGCCCGTCAGCATTTGAGAGAGTTATTATATTCCTACGCCGTGGAAAGGCGATTGACCACATGACGAACATATTTCACCCCAATTCTTCCGAGATCAACCCGGACACCGAACCCGGTTGCGCGTATATGCAAGAGATGCTCAACGGACTCGCGGACGGGACCGCGACCGGGATTACCAAATGGTACGCCGAGCGGCACGTCGCGCATTGTCCCCACTGTGCGGCGGCTCTCACCGGATTGCAGAAACTCCGGGTGCGCCTGCGGGCGAACGCCGGACTGTCGCCGCTAACCGCCGGGGACATAACTACGGTTCCCGGTGCCATGAAACTGCTTACCTCGGACCGCTTGGCGGTTCTGGAATCCAAATGGTCGGAGATCGACCGGGAGAATAGCAGACTATGACCGATGCTTTCGCCGGATCGCCCGCACCTCCGGATACGGAGACGGATCGCGTTGCGTCCCCGGTTGCACAGAGTCAGCCGCATACGACGTTACTGGAGGAGGACGCGCCTCAGCTACGCCTTGTGCCCAAGCATCCGCTCGCGATCCGCTGGATGCACTGGGTCAATTTCCCCGTGCTGATGATCATGATCTGGAGCGGGGTATTGATCCTCTGGGCGAACGATGTCTACCCGACCGAGTCTCTGCGTCTGCGCGTCCCGAACCGCGTTTCGATCTCCCGCGTCGGAGTTACCCCGGTGTATTCCGAGAAGGACGAGCCAAACTATCCGGTACCGGCGGCGAAGCGGAAAGACTTCAATCTCGGGTTTCGGCTTGCCGAGGGGCAGGCGTGGCATTTCACGATTTCCTGGATTTTCACCCTTAATGGCGTCGCCTATGCGCTGTACCTCTATTTCTCGAAAGAATGGAAGCACCTCCTGCCACGCCGCGAATCGTTCGCCGAAGCCTTCAAGGTGGTGTTCCATGATCTCGGCTTGTACCGCAAGCCGTTGCCGCCGGGGAAGGTCAACCATGCGCAACGCATCGCCTATACGTCCGTGGTGCTGATGGGATTTGGTATGGTCGTGACGGGGCTGGCGATCTACAAACCGGCGCAACTGAACTGGCTGGCGAATCTGCTGGGCGGGTACCAGGCGGCGCGTCTGGAGCATTTCCTGCTGACGGGTTTGATCATCGCTTTCTTTTTTGTGCATGTCGCTCAGGTGATTCGCGCCGGATGGAATAACTTCCGCGCCATGATTACGGGGTACGAACTGTCGCGCCATGACTACAAAACCCTCGAATAGCGAACTGGTCCCCTGCCCCGCCTGCGGTGGATTGCATCCCCCGGATGCGGTGTTCTGCCCGAACTGCGGGAAAGCGGTCGGCGGATTGCGGTATGTCCGGGAGGAGTTCGAGGCGACGCGCCGACAGTATGAGCGGTTCGCCGATGCCGTGACCCGTTTCGTCAGCGCGCCGTCCTTTTTCGGCGTACATGCCCTCTGGGTCGCCGGGTGGATCGTGCTCAATTCCGGAATCGTTATGGCGGTACGCCGCTTTGACGATCCGCCGTCCTACAGCCTGCTCGCCCTGCTCCTATCTATCGAGGCGATTTTGTTGACCGGCTTTCTGCTCGTCAGTCAGACGCGGGAGGCGGACTACGAGCGGAAGCGTGCGGAACTGGATTACGAAACCGCCGTACACACGGACCGAATTTTATTGGAAATGAGCGAACGTCTCGATAGCATTGCCACACGGTTGGATCGAATCGACGCGGAATCGCGTAAAGAAAGTTAGAAACATTTCATGTCGAACCCGAGCGAAAAGAAAAAAAGCTTCGTCACCTTCCAGAAGCCGTCGAACCGCCCCATCGAGACGGCTCCGGTGCGGCGGCTGACGCCGCGCGAGGAGTGGGAGCGGCGCGAAGCGGTCCCGGCGATCCCGGCGTCCGCCGCCGATGACGCGCGCCTCCGCCGGATGTCGCGCCGCTCGTTCCTGTGGGCGGGCGGGGCGTTGGCGACAACGTTCGGCGGGTTCTGGGCGTTCAACCGCAACGAGCCGACTGCCGACGGCGGGACGCGCGGCGTCTATGTCCCGCTGATCGACGGCACGAAGGCACCGTTGCGCAAGGCGTTATCGTTCAACGAAGTCGTAGCGCGGAATCTGTTCTTCTCACCGACACATCTGGCGCAGGAGTTTCCCCGGGCGGCGGCGATTACGCCGCGCAACAACTACCATGGTGAAACGCCGGAAATCGACACCGACCTCTGGTCGCTGACTATTGAGGGCGAGAAGGGACAGACCGAGCCGCGCGCGATAGCCCTAGCGGACATCAAAACGCTGCCCGAGGTGTCTCAGACCACGGAACTCAAATGCATCGAGGGGTGGAGCGCGATCACGAACTGGACCGGGGTGCGCTTATACGATTTTCTACAGAAATTCCCGCCTCCGGACGGCACCAAATATATCGGCATGTTTTCGGAGCCGGAGGGTCAGGAAGATTCCTGGTACTACATCGGGCTGGACATCGAATCGGCGATGCACCCGCAATCGCTGCTCGCCTACGCGATGAACGGCGAACCGCTCGACGCGGAACATGGAGCACCGTTACGGCTGATCATGCCGCACAAATACGGGATCAAGAACATCAAACTGATCACCCGTATGACTTACACCAGCAAGCGACCGGTAGACTACTGGTATGACCGGGGTTACGACTGGTACGCAGGTTTATAGAAGGTTTTACGAATATGAGACGAAATTTACTGATTTTCGCAGCACTCGGCGTCGCCGCGTTGCCCATTTTCGCGACCGGTTGTGTCAGCGATGCGGTGAGCGCGCAGGGCTTCGGTCGTCCGAGTCCCGCCCCGCTCAGTGCGGCGAAAGTAGCCCTGCCGCAAAAAAACAACGACGCGCCGACGCCAAAGGTTAAACTCCCGGTGAGCGAGTGGAAAAAGCGGATGGACCCGGAAACGTTCGCGGTGACGCGCGAAGCCGACACCGAATCGCCGTACAAAAATCGGTACTGGAACCTGCATGACAAAGGTACCTTTCAGTGCGCGGCGTGTGGTCTAAACCTCTTTTCCTCGGACACGAAATTCGAGAGCGGGACCGGCTGGCCATCGTTCTACGCCCCGCTTGCGAAAAATCGGGTCACGGAAAATAGGGACAGTTCGCTGGGTTTCGTGCGCGTCGAGGTCGTCTGTTCGCGGTGCGACTCGCACCTCGGCCATGTTTTCGAGGACGGGCCCAAACCGACCGGACTTCGCTACTGTATGAATAGCGCGGCACTGGTGTTTACCAAGAAAAAGTAATATAGGAGAAACAATTATGGAACCGACAAACCCGAGTCAATCTATTGCGGTAGCGGCACCGCAGGCGGACAATACCTCCCCAACGCCGAAGGTGACGAAAACCAAAGAGGAGTGGCGTGCGATCCTGCCCCCGGGTGTGTATCGCGTCGCGCGCGAATCCGGGACCGAACCCGCATTCCGCAATGCCTACAACAGCTTGAAGGAGAAGGGCACGTTCCAGTGCGCCTGTTGCGGGCTGGAACTGTTCACCTCGGACACGAAATTCGACAGCGGTACCGGCTGGCCCTCGTTCTTCGCGCCCATCGCCCCGGAGCGGGTTCTGGATCATCAGGACGTTTCTTACGGCATGGTGCGCGACGAAGTCGCCTGCGCCCGCTGTGACGCGCACCTCGGGCACGTCTTCGACGACGGCCCCCAGCCGACCGGCTTGCGCTACTGTATGAACAGCGCGTCGCTCGTCTTCACCCGGGAGTGATTTTGAACCGCCAAGACGCCAAGACCGCCAAGACCGGAAGGGAGCGAGAGGGTTTTGAGTTTGTGTTCTGCTCGTTAGCCGTTGCATCGGACTAAACCGGCAAGCATGAAACCTTAAAAAACTCTCGCTCCCTTCCGGTCTTGGCGGTCTTGGCGTCTTGGCGGTTCAAAATCACTCCCGGGTTAGAACAACTTTCCTCGATCTTGTCAATGGCTTTGGCGCAATTATTTTTTATTTTTTTTACAATGCCGGAACTTCATCCGGCAGGGAATCGTAAATTAAGCCAGCGCATGTCCTCCTTTTCATTGTCCATACATGGACGATGGAGCCTGATCTGGAACTATTCCAGGTCAGGCTATTTTTTTGCCCGGGCAACTCGCTAAAGGAGATTTTCTCCCGCTTCTCGAACCTACTCGGGAGGAGCAGAACACATCGTGTGGGGCAAGAGTTACGACGTTGACGATTTTTTGCGGGCTGCAGATGAACAGGTAGACCGCTACAATTCCCATCGCGGGCGTTTCGAGACGCTGGCGGGGGAAACACAAACGCGTCAGGCTGATCTACGAGAGAGGCGATCCGAAGCGTTTGCATCCCTCGCCGCCACGTTACTTCCTGACCTTTCCGATTCCGCTACCCTCGAAACTGTCGCTTCCCGACTCGGGTTGCACGAAATCAGGACGCTTCAGAGTCAATTGCTGGAAAAACTTTCGCGCAACGCCTTCCGTCGCCGGGAGATCGAATCGTCGCCCGCCTATGCCGACCGCGAATTGAATCTGCTCCGACTCGAAACGAAGCGCGACGAGTTGGAACCGCTCTACCGACATGCGAACGAGGAGTGGCAAAAATATCAGTCGCAGGAAAAGTTGGCACAGTTGATGGGGAGGGAGTACGGGACCGACCGGTATGAGCATCGCGGTTGGTGGCGATTCTTGAACCCGCAGTTCCTCGACGACTGGCGGTGCGCCGACGCCGCGACCGAGGCTCTCGGCTTCGCAACGTTCGAGGGGTTGCGTATCGCCTACCGGGAGCGCGCGGAACAGATGCAGGTGCTGGGGCGCGACTGGAGCGAGTTGCAGGAACAGCGCGAGGCAATTGAAACACTTGAAGAGGAACGGGAGCGGTTAATTCGGGAAGAGACGGAACTACCGCAGGAAACGTACCGGGCGATGGGGGAGCGGATCGCGGCGATATTAGATGGCGGCAAATCCCCGCTCGTGGACGCCCTACCTAACCCGGATGCCTTGCGGAGTCGGCTCACCGAGATTTCCGGTATGTCGGCGCAGGCGGAGTATCTGGACGGGCTTCGAACCCAGGTCGAGCGCGAAGCCGCCGGGATCGCCGAACGCGCCGAAAAGTTGTACGGGGAACGGAACCGCTACGCCGGGAATCGCCACCGCTACCGCAACAAGCGGTTCTCCGGGGAGCAGTGGGACAAACGGTTCGGCAACCATCGCACCGCACGCTATGAACCGCTGTACGGCAGGTATAGCCGCGCCTCAGACACGGTGTATGTTTTCCACGATTACAACCGCGCCAGCGGCTTGCAGGATTTCCTCTGGTGGGACGTGATGACCGACGGGCGATTAGACGGTAATTTCATCCCCGAAGTACGCGAATGGCGGGACCACAACCCGGATTATCGCTACGACCGGAACGACAGCGACTTCAGTGGGTCAAGCAGTTCGTCGACCGACGCGTTCGAGTCGGACGGCTTCGGGGGAAGTTCCTTCGGAAACGACCCGTCATAGCCGATGCGTCTACAACGAAAGTCCGCACCGCTCCGCGTCCTGTGTTATGCGGTAAATGGGTTGGGTCTGGGACATATCACCCGTCTCGTGAGCATTGCGCGCGAAATGCGACGCCTCGCTTGGTTACTCGATCTACCGGTGGAGATCGCGTTTTTAACGACCAGCGAGGGAGACTCAATCGCGTCGTTGCATGATTTCCCAGCGTTCAAGATCCCATCGCGGGCGGTCGCGACTCGCGCTGGTTTTGAAGCGGGGCGGTACCGCAAACTCGCGAAGCAGTGGGTCTGGAACGCGGTCGGGCTGTTCGCTCCGGACCTTTTTCTGGTGGATACGTTCCCGGGCGGGGTATTCGACGAACTTGTGGACGTGCTGGATTTCGGACAAAAGAACGTATTCGTCTATCGCGCCGTGCGCCCGTCGCAGGCGAAAAACGCCATGTTCCAGTCCGCTTTGCGCGCGTACGATCTGATTCTGAAGCCGGGCGAATCGGGCGAAACGGGGAACGACTCCCCCGTCCCCGGCGATATCGAACACCGTGTCGTACCGATAGGGACGATCCTGATCCGTTCGCGCGGCGAAATGTTGTCTCGTTCGGCGGCGCGCGAAACACTGGGGTTGCCGCAAATCGGCGACTGTGTCTATGTGTCGGTCGGAGGCGGCGGCGACCGCGACGCCGAATCGCAATACGGGATGCTGACCGGTCTCGCGGAACGGTTCCCACTGGCGCGGTTCGTCTTCGGTGCCGGGGCACTGTATCTCGGGCGGGAGTGGCAGGCACCGAACGTCACCTGGACGCGCCGCCCGCTGATGGCGACCTGCTTCCGCGCGTTCGATGTCGCAGTGACAGCGGGCGGATACAACACGGTCGCGGAACTGCTTCATGCCGGAGTACCGTGCGTGTTTCTGCCGCAACCCCGCTCGCATGACGATCAGGGAGCGCGGGTCTCACTATGCGTGGAGCACGGTGCGGGTATGTCTCCCGATACAGATTCCGTTGACGCGATAGCCGCTGCATTGACGACGATGCTCGAACCGGAGAAAAGGGAAACGGCGTCGGAACGGGCGGGTGCACTGGTGCCGATAAACGACGCCCAGCTTGCGGCGCAGGAGTCCCTCGCGGTTCTCGTGGACCGGGACCTTCTGGAACTCGCCTCCGACCTGCGCGACGCGTTTCTGTCGGAAGGGGCACGACTGCCGGACGGCTGGAGCGAGGGAGAGTTTTTGCGCGCGCTGGGTATTCGTGCCGCGCAACTCGCGGGCAACGACGCCGATAGCGACGACAGCGCGGCAGACGCATTGAACGCAACCCGCGCGATATGTGAAACGTCTAACGAATGCGGGAAAACGCCGCGCGAAACCCTCGCGACTCTGCGACAGCGTGATTCAGGTTTTTGACACCCTCACCGCGAGGAGGACGGACAACATTTATGAAATACAAAACCTTTATGCTTCTTCGGAATCTCGGCGGTTTCGGACTCGTTGCCTCCTTAGCCGTCGGTGCCTTTCTAGGGTGTCGTAGTGCCACTCAGAGTAACCAAGCCTCGCAAGCCCCGCCGCAGTACAATCCGCCCCCGGCGGGTCGGCAATCTGCCCCTGTTGCCCTACCCGTTCGTAAAGATCCCGTTTCGGCGCGACCGATGGCAAAGTCCGCCGATCCCGTGCCGACCGGCGCGACCGCACCCCTCAGCAGTCGGGACACTGAGATCGTCACGCTGAGTAAGGAGCCACTGTCAAAAGGCAAACCGGCGGGCGATAGTACCCGCTGGCTCGCGGTCGGCGATGGCTACAAAGCCGAGTTCCGCGCGGACGCCGGGAGTGGCGTCTGGAACCGCGTGAAAGTCGATCTGGACGGCGACAAGAAGTGGGACGAAAAGTGGGATTTCAAAAGTGACGCTTCGATCAAGCGGCGCGTCTCCCCTGCGGACGACGACAACTATAGCGCGGAATACCGGTTGAAATCCGGCGAAACCAAATGGACCCGCGTGAAGTAAACGCGGTGCGACGGGCGGCGTGTCGTGACGGCACACCGCCCGTCGTCGGTCCGCAAAGCATCGGCATCGCGCTGACGAACGCGTGTAACCTGAATTGCGTCACATGCTGGTCGTATTCCGCGTTGCGCCGGGAATTGCCCCGCGCCGATTGGCGGCGTCAGCGACTCGACCGGGAGCAGTTACGGGGCGTGTTCGCGGACGCTTGCGCCCTGAACACCGAGCGAGTTATCTTCACGGGGGGCGGAGATCCCCTCGCCCACCCACAGTTTTACGAGATCGCGAGTGATGCCCGCGAACACGGCTTGAAGATCACCCTGATTTCCAACCTGACCCTCGCTCGGGACAGAGAAAAATTAGTCGCCCTCGGGATCGACACCGTGCTGGCGAACTTCTCGTCCGGCGACCCCGATACCTACGCCGCGTTCCACCCGAACCGCGCGCCGGACGATTTTGCCCGGCTCCTCGAAACCCTGCGCGCCGTTCGCGCCGGGGGAACCGCGCTGAAACTCGTATTCGTGGTTTGCGCGGTGAACGCCCACGTGCTTGACAAGGCGGTCGCCATCGCGAGCGACCTTCGCGCTTCGGTGCAGTGGAAACGCGTTTCGGTGACGGCGGAAACCGCATCGCTCGATCTTTCGGCTCAACTGCGTACCGAACTGCTCGCCATCATGCCGCGCCTGCAGTCGCTCGCCGAAGGGGCGAACGTAGCCGCGAACTGGGACGTTTTCGCCGCCGAGTTACGCGGCGAAACGCTGGCGGGTGAAGCGGTGACGGAAACCGGGTGCCACGCGGGGCATTATTACGGGCGTATCGGCGCGAACGGCGACGTGCGTTTCTGTTGTAACGCTAACCCCGAACTGCGCGTCGGGAATCTTTCAGAAAACCGCTTTGCCGACCTCTGGCATGGGGCGCGATATGCGGTACTGCGCGGCAAGCTCCGGGACGGCGGTTTCGTGTCCGGGTGTGAGCAGTGCGGCAAACTGGATCTGAACCGGCGAGTCTGGCGCGAACTACAAACCATTAACGGTTGACGACAAACAGGAAAAAAGGGAGCGTGCGTCGAATGTCTGGAGTAAGTCCATGCTGAGCGAATTCTACCCGCACCGATTTTCGCCCGCCATCTGGCGCACCGTAAACCTGGCGTATCCGCTGGCACTGCGGATCAACGATCAAGTCACGCGCCTGACACTATCGGAAGCGGACTGGGCGAAACTTCACTCCCTGCGTAACCGCCCCGCGCTTTTGCTCCCGAACCACCCTTCCGTGTCCGAACCGTCCGTGCTCGCCGGCGTTTCGCGTCGACTCGGCGAGCCGTTCCGGTATGTTGCCACACACGAGATATTCCCCGGCTGGCGCGGTTGGGTGATCCGCTCGATGGGCACGTTCAGTATCCGACGCGGCTACCCGGATTTCCGCTCGCTCCGCATGTGTGAACACGCCCTGCTTCGCGAGAACTGCAAGATGGTCATGTTCCCCGAGGGCGAAACGCACATGCAGAACGACACCGTGATTCCGTGCCACAAGGGCGCGCTCCATGTCGCCTTCCGGTGCCTGAACCGGTTCGCGGCGGAAGGAAAACCGGTAGCGAACGCCTTGCCGGTTTTCCCGCTCGTCATCCGTTATCGATACATCTCCGATCCGAGCCCGGTTTTTGACGTGGCACTGAGTCGGCTCGAATCTGCGATGGGTCTGCCGACGGACCGGGGCAAGCGTCTCTGGGAACGCGCGCGGATGGCGGCGTTGCGGGTTCTGGAGGGCGTCGAGCGTGAGTACAATATCCGCCCAACCACGGAAACGCCCGTAAACGACCGGATTCAGGCGGCGGTCCGGTACATCGAACACCGCATCGTCACCCTGACCAACGTGACCCCACCGACGGAATCCGCTATGTCGCTCCGCATGCGTACGCTGTACAACCGCGTTTTCGAGTACGAAGCATCGCTGACCGACGGGGCGACGTTTTACACGAAACAGTTGCACCAGCGGCGTCTCTTAGCGGTTCGGGCGGCGATCACGGACATGAACCGTTTGCAGAACTTTATGGTTGCGGCGGACGGCATGGTCGGCGGACCGAACGCCTCGGCGGAGCGCATCGGGGAAACGATCTACCGGCTGGAGCGCGAGGTGTTCGGCGAGTCGCGCACCCACCCTCTGCGCGAAGCCATCGTCGTGCTCGGAGACCCGTGGGACGTTTCCGATTTCTACACCCAATGGAAAGAGAACCGCCGCGCCGGGATGCGCGCCGCTGTGGAGGAGTTAGAAACGCGTCTTAAAACTCTGCTGGCGGGCGTCCTGCACTTGTCTACTCCGGCGTCGGCGTAGCGAGCCGTGGGGATAATTTCGCGGCGGCGACTGCGCCCGCCGCCGCCGCGAACGCGAAGAACGTGCGGTCTTGTTCAACGGATCGCCCCATAGTCGTGACCTGGATGCCGCGCTCTTGCAAAAGTATCAGTCCCGGTTCGCCGGAAGCCTCCGCGAAGCGATGATGCCGTTGTTGGATCGCTTCGCGGCTGGGTTCGCGTGAGAAGGCGTCCGCTTGTTCGGTTGGAATTGCGACCGTCACTGTGCGGGTAGCCAGGGTTTCCAAAACGGTGCGCGAGTGGTGAGAAACGCCGGAATGTCGCCCGCGAGCGTCGGCATCGGAAACGCGCAGGGCGAAAATCGTATCCCCCTTGAGTTGCGCGGCAATGGCGCAGAAAGCCGCCGTCTCCACGCCACCCCAACCGTACTTTGTCCCTGTTCCGGCGTTGCCCGGTCCCTGCCCGACTATGATCACGTCCGCCCCTGCGATCCAGTCCGCCGCAATCAGCGCGGACGGAACAGACACCGCTTCGTAGTCGCCGCCGAACGCCTGTCCCGAGGTAATCGTCGCGTCGAGTAGACCAGCGTTTTTGAGTTGCGGCACAAGGCGTGAGAAGGCGATAGCGAGTGCAGCGGTATCTGTATAGACGTAAACGACACGCACGTCGGGACGCGCCGCTTTGACGCCCGCGCAGACGGCGGCGACTTGGGAATGGAGTTCGCAAACCACGACCGGGGTTCCCCGTAGCGAGTCCGCGCGATCCCACACACCCGCGTGTTCCGGCATCATCTCCACCGCGCGGACGGCGTGCTGGTGCGGCGTGTAGCGTAGTTTGATGATATGTTCGTCGCCCTCGGGGTCGCCGAACGTCATCGGCGCGGCTTGCGAGAGGTTAGCGACGACGAAGTCGGAGCCGCCCGTGCCCAGTGACAGTGTCGTCGCCGTGACGTTCAACAGGACGGCATCACCAACGGCAAGACCGCCCGACAGCGCGGGATAAGCCAGCACACGCCGCTCTTGCGTTTCGCTTTCCGCTATCGCCCGCGCCTCAATGACCTGCACGTCGGCGCGAATGATGTCGGTAATCACTGCCGGGTGAACTGACAACATGGCGGATCAGCTCGCCCGCATCAGTTCCAGTTCCCGGGGTGTGTACATCAGGAAGACGCCCACATTCTGGATTTCCGGACCGAGTTCACCGCGCAAAAAACTACGGACGGTGGTTTGCCTGTCAATCTGCTCCATGTTCTGAAAGCCATCGAAGATCACACTCCCCACCACTCGACCGCTCGAGATTTCCTCGACTTCGGCGGTCGCACCCTGGAAATGCTGTTCGATCATGGTTTTTACAATTTTCGCCAGTCGTCCCATTTCGTTTCTCTTTGTGTGATGATACTGAACGCACAGTTCAATACGGTTCGGCAACGCAATTCCTTTGTATCGCCTTTTTTGTTGTGTTCCGCCTTCAACTCATTCAGGTAGTCTGCTAACTCGCTTTCTGAGTAATATCGATGGTTTGACCGCCATCGTAGGTTGAGCAGGGCGAATCGTTCGGAAAAGGTCTCTGATTGTTCCTGCGGTACGATATCGAAAAAGCCCGACTCCTTCGCCAAATCGTTCAAATCATGCCGCGAATCGAACTGATCGCTCATCCGGCGGCGGTAGGCACGCAGGTGACATTCGACAGCAAGCCCGCACAGGTAGTGGACGACGAACCAGTATGTCGTCCCATGTTCCCCACCGAAAAGTTCTGTCGCCCGCGTCAAATGCTCATTGGCGGCTCTTCTATATGTTTGTGAGGAAGACACACCGAGATTGTATCACGCGAACCCCTGCGCACTCCGCACAATCTCCACAACCCAAGCCGCGTCCTTCACCAGATCCGACACGTGACAGAACTCGTCGTGCGTGTGTATGGCTTGCATGCCACAGGCTAAAACCGTGGTCGGGACGCCGAAGCCGTTGAATATGTTCGCGTCCGAGCCGCCGCCCGACTCTTTAAGCGCGAACGGGAAGCCGCACACTTCCGCCGCGCGTTTCGCTATCTGGATCGGCGCATCGGTTTCCGCGAGACGATAGGTCCGGTACTCCTCAATCACTTCCACGACGGCTTTCGCTCCCATCGCAGCCGCTTCCCGCTCGAAAGTTTCGACCATGTGCGCGGTTTGCGCGGCTAATTTCTCGTTGTTGCGGGAGCGGGCTTCGCCGACGATGAACGCTTCCGCCGGGACGATGTTCCGCGCCGTACCGCCCTGAATGGTTCCGATGTTCGCCGTGGTCTCGGAGTCGATCCGTCCCTGTGTCAGCGCGTGGATGGCGTTCGCCGCCGCGTGGATCGCGCTGACACCTTCTTCCGGCGACGAACCGGCGTGACTCGGCGTGCCCTTGATGCGGATACGCAAACTGTTCTGTGACGGCGCGGTGACGGTGACGCCTCCGATAGGCGGACCCGAGTCCAGCACGAAACCGTACCGCGCCCGGATGCGAGACGGATCGACGTGTTTCGCCCCGACCAGCCCGATCTCCTCGCAGATCGTCAGAATGATCTGGATGTCGCCGTGGGCTTCGCCGGATTCCTGCAAAAGCGTCATCGCTTCCAGGATCGGCGCGACGCCCGATTTATCGTCTGCGCCGAGGATCGTATCCGAGGTGGACCGTACGATGCCGTCTTCGATGGAGATTTCGAGTCCGGGTGTCGCCTCAACCGTATCGAGGTGCGACGAAAAGAAAATCGCCGGGGCACCGGCGACCGTTCCCGGTTTGAAGGCGAAAAGGTTGCCGACGTTGCCACCTACCTTTTCGCCCGCGTCGTCCCATTCGACCGAGAAACCGATTTTGCGGAGGGTGTCGGCGCAGTATTCGCTGGCGAGTTTTTCGTGACGAGACGGCGTGTTGAAGCGGAGCAGAGTTAGGAATGTGTCTAAAAGGCGTGGTTCGTTAACGGGGACGTGATTCATGGTGCCATTATTGTAACACAGGCTCTGTCCCCGGCGGAATAATCTCCGTATCCCCCGCGCGAAGTAAGCGGTCCCCGATCTGCACGGTGCCGTTGCCGACGGATAGAAGCACTTCCCCACCCGGACATGATTCCGCCGTGCCCCACGCGTCCCCCGTGGCCCAGAAATCATGACGTGTGCTTTCCCCATCGGCGAGCGGTTTAAAACGTAGACTTCCGGTGTGCGCATCGTAGGTTTGTCCACTCCACGCGAGGACACACGCCCAGGAAGCCATCGCCCGCGCGTAGTGATGCCCACATTCCGCCTCGTCGAACGGCGAGCGTTTCGCCCCGTCGTACCGTTCCCGTATCGCCCGTACTACCCCCAGTCCTTCGTCGTCACGCCCTTCGTACAGCAGGTGCGCGGCGACCGTGTACTCGAACCCGGTCATGACTTCGTTGAAATAGGGGAAGGGGCGCGTCGGGCGATCCCCATGTGGATACGTCGCCATCAGGATTGCGGACTCGCCGCCGAGTGCGAACGACCGCATGTGGTTGAAGTGTCCCGTCAAATCGGCGCGGCGGTTATAGCGCATGACGGCGGAAAGGGCAGCGTTGACGTTTCCCGGTTCCGCCAGATAACCCAATCCGCAAACGTGCGCCAGAAACTGTCCGACAGTCTGGTCCACCAGGCAGGCATTTCCCAATTGATGCGGGGGTTCCCCGTTCACGAACTTTCCCGGATCGTGTCCCAGTCCCCCCGCGACCGCCCCGCCCGGAACCGCTACATGCTGAATATAGAATTCGCCGTTGAAGAGGTCGGCGTCGAGGCTCCGGCTTCCACTTTCAAAAAGGGCGCGGCACTCATCCGCGAACCTGGCTTCCCCGAGGTGACGTGCCATTTCCTCCATCGCCCGGAGCGCGCCCAGATACCAGAACGCCATTTGTCCGTTTGCGCCGTAATACTCCACATCCATCGTGTTATGCTGGCAACCCTCCATGACGCCGTCTCGGTCACCGTCCCACCCGCCCGGAATCCACGCAAACCGGAGTGCCGACTTCGCCTGTTCCCAGAGTGAGCGTAGCCAGTCGTCGTTTCCGCTCAGTTTCCAGTCCCGGTAAAGTTTCAGGAGACAACCCATCTGTCCGTCAGCGGCGGCGAGTTCCCAGCACCGCGCGTGTTTCTCCAGCGGCAGCCCGACGCGGAACGCCATGTGCCCCGTGGCTCGGTCGGTCATATGCAGAAACTCGGTCTCCCGGAAACTTCTTGCCATCGGCGCAAACAGAAAAGCGGTCGCCTGCTCGTAGTTCCAAACGTGTGTGCAGGAGCCGAAACAGGATCCGTGTTTGTCGTGCGTCCCTTCCCAGCCGAAAACGTTGCCATCCGGTGTTCGGAACACGGTCTGGGTGCGCAACGCAGACAGGTTGAACAACGCCGCCTCTTTGATTTCGTCGGGCATATCGGAGGCGCAAAACGCGTTCACGAATGCGACGGTCTCGGTTTCGAGTGCAACCAGTTCGTTCTGAACCGATTCCGCGACATGCCAAGCATCGGCGAACCGCGTCGTGTAGTGATTGCCGACTATCGGCGGACCGGTCCGGTTCCCACCCCCCGGTAACCACTCGCCGCGACCGTCCGGCGTCCACGACATCCGGTTTGGAAAGTGCCATGTCAGCAGGAATTCCACAGCCGTCGTTTCGCCGGGCGGAACGACGACACGCACGGCGAGCGTTCCGGTCGGGCGGTCTTCGCCATCCGATTCCCGGGCGTCTACCCTCCCATCGGCACTGAAATCATCCCAGAAATCAAGTAAGGAGTCGCCCCACGACCGCCGTGCCCAAGCTGTTCGGTGCGAAACGCCTTCCGTTGCGGTCGTCGTCAGCGCGACGGTCCCCCACGTTTCGGCGTTCGTCGGGACGCCATCCGTTTCGTAAAGCAAACCGCTAACGCCGCCCACGTCGCGCGCCGTGATGCGTCCCGCTTTTGCGAGAGAATTGACGCCATCGTCGCCAATGGCGTTGCCGAGCGAGAACGCGACGGACGCGTCTACGGGGGCGGCGGTGGGGTTCGTCAGGTGAACGCGTAATACCATCACCGGCAACCCGCTTCGGTCCATGTCGGGAGGAGACAACGGGTTCCACGCCTCGACCATCGCCAGTAGCGGCACGTCAGGGTCGGAAAGGAGCGCGCGCCCGAACGGATAGGTAGCCTCGAACGCGGCGTGAGAAAACCGTGGCAAGCCTGCGTTCGGGACGCTGGTGCCCTCCCACCCTTCATATGCAGGGGCTGGTAACGGTCCTTCAAGGAGCCGCGTCACCGCGCCATAGCCCTGCGCTTTCGACCAGAGCAACAGATGTGTGTTATGCGGGCGATAGTGCTTCGCCGGGCGGTTCGCCCACTCGAAGTCGCGCAAGCCGCCCCGCCCGGAAAGGGCGACCGTCCCGGTGGCGATTCCCCCGACCGGGAGGGCTATCCGGCCGAGATGATCGCGGTCATACCGGCGCAGTATGTGCCAAGCGAGGGCAGGAGAGGAAGGCGTGTTCATGCCGATAGGATAGCCACTTTTCCCCGGACCGGGTAGTCCGTTTATTGACGTATTGTCACCGGAAATTGACGCGGTATAGTCGTGGGGCGGGTGGAGTCTGCCCGAGTGCAACACAGCGACGTAGTTCCCGGGCGGACATGCCGAACGCGGCGCGGAACGCGGCGGCAAACCGGGAGCCGCCGGGAAACCCGCATCGCGCGGCCACTTCCCCGATCCCGTAGTTTGTGTGAATCAGCAACGACAGGGCGCGATCCAGTCGGGCGAGGCGGACGGTTTCCGCCGGGGTATGTCCTGTGCTGGCGCGAAACAATCGACACAGATGCTCGGGGGAGGTGCAAGCGGCGGCGGCGATCTGCCGTAACGTAAGTGCCTGTTCCGGCTCGCCGTCGATGCGGGCGTAGATATGACGAAGTGCGGCAACCACCGCAGGTGGTAACGGACTCTGCGCCTCGGGGTCCCACACGGGGAGATAAACACCGTTCACGAACGCGGCAAGCAGGGCACTGATCATCGCGCTCGATTGTGCGGCGTCCATGCGATCCCGCCCCGCGAGTATCGACAGGAACAGGGTCTGCAACAGGTCGCCGTCCGATGTGACCCGCATAAACTCCCACGCGCTGGGTTCGCCCCATTCCAGCGGGGCAGACAGAAGATCGAAATGGAGAAACGCGTGCCGGGTGGCGTGGTGCGAGTCCCAGCGCCACCCGTCGGTGTCGGCGGGGCGCGTCAGTGCCATACTGCCCGCCGGGACGGCAATCCGGTGTTGTTGCCAGCGATATTCACAGTCGCCGGAAAGTATCCAGATCAACGCCCAGTCCGTCCCGCGACGAGGTCCGAACGTCGCCCCGGGCGGGTACGTGCCGGTGCCGACGGCTTTGGGCGGGCTAACCTGGGGGGCGATCATGCCCGTCGGACCGATTGTATACGATCCCACAACTCGCGGGCAACATCGGTTTTGGAAAGGAGCGGCAGGCGTTCCGGGATCATATCAGGACGGAGGAACGTCACGCGGTTGGTGTCGGTGTCGAAGCCCGCGCCCGGTTCGGTGATGTCGTTGGCGACGATCAGATCAAGGTTCTTGGACGCGATCTTCACGGCGGCGTTCGCGAGCAGGTCGTCCGTTTCCGCCGCGAAACCGACCAGCGTTTGCCCCGCGCGTTTCTGTTTTCCGATCACGGCGGCGATGTCCATCGTCTCCTTGAGTTCGATCACCGAAACGCCGTCGCGCTTTTTAAGTTTTTGATCGGCAACCCGTACCGGGCGGAAATCGGCAACAGCAGCGGCTTGCACGACGATGTCACACGCGCCCGACCGGGACAACACGGCGTCCGCCATCTGCTCCGCCGTTTCGACGCGAACGACTGCTACGTTCGGCGGCACGGGAAGCGAAACGGGACCGGAAACGAGAACTACCCGGGCACCCCGCGCGGCGGCAACGGCGGCGATGGCGTAGCCCATTTTCCCCGAGGAACGGTTGGAAACGAAGCGCACGGGGTCGATGGGTTCGCGGGTCGGTCCCGCCGTAACCAGCACCTGCAGTCCGGTAAGGTCGCCGCGATGCGCGAGCATTTCGCGGATCGCGGCGACAATATCGGCGGGTTCGGGCAGGCGTCCGGCACCGACGACGCCTTCCGCGAGACGACCGACGCCCGGCTCCAGAAAGGTGTAGCCGTACCCCTCTAAAATCTGCCGATTGCGTTGCGTCGCCGGGTGATTCCACATGTCGGTATTCATCGCCGGGCAAACTATCACTGGTTGCGTCGTCCGGGCAAGCAAGGCGCAAGACAACATGTCGTCCCCCGCCCCTGCCGCAAGGCGCGACAACACGTCCGCGCTGGCGGGGGCGATCACGAAAATATCGGCGAGTTCGGCGTAGTGCAGGTGCGCGATCTCCTGTGGTCCGAACGGTTCGTCGAAGGTATTCGTCGAAACCGGCTGACCGGCAATCCCCCAGAACGTCGGTGCCCCGACGAACTTCAAAGCAGCGCGCGTTAGGATCGGGTATACCGTCGCCCCGTCCTGAACCAACTTCGAGCAAAGATCGGCGGCTTTGTACGCGGAAATCGACCCGCCGACGCCGAGAACGATTCGGGTAGTGGTCAGTGAGTAGTGGTCAGTGGTCAGTGGAAGGTCGGGAGCAGCGGGCGAAGCGTCGTGAACTCCCCCACTGACCACTGACCACTGACCACTACTCACTGACTCAAAACCCTCCCCACGTCACGCTGGGGCGTTCGCCGTGCCATTCGGGGTGGGTGCGGCACCGCTCGGCGAGGAAGATGGCGCGGATGCGGTCGGAGGCTTCGGCGATGTCGTCGTTGGTGACCGCGTAGTCGTAGTTCGGGATCTGTTGGAGTTCGGAGCGGGCGTCTAAAAGGCGCGTGGTGATCTCGTCCTCGGATTCCGTCGAGCGGGAGCGGAGGCGGCGTTCCAATTCGCCGACCGAGGGTGGCATGAGAAAGATCAGGACTGCGTCGCGGATTTTGGTGCGGACGGCGAGTCCGCCTTGCACATCAATCTTGAGGATCACGTCGAAGCCTGCTTGACACTGTGCATCGACCCAGGCGCGCGGCGTTCCGTACAGGTTGCCGTTGACCTTCGCGTATTCGAGAAACTCGTCGCGCTCGACCATGTCGCGGAATTCGGTTACGGTGCGGAAAAAGTAGGGCTTGCCCTCGGACTCCCCAGGGCGCGGGGCGCGGGTAGTAGCGGAAACGTTCAAGAGGACATCCGACATGGTCGGCAGGAAGTGTTCAAGTACGGTGTCTTTGCCGACGCCGGAAGGACCGGAGACGACGAAAAGTCGCCCCGGTCGTTTCGGTTCCTCGGTGATGTCACTCCCTGCCGTCAAACGTTAATCCCCGGTGGCAGGACGCTCCGAGTCCGCTTCCACCTGTTCCCTTTTCACAATCGCGTCCTCTTCCGGTGTCCCGGCGAGCGGTTGTTGTTCCTTGCCACCCAACCGGCGGGCGAGCGTTTCCTGCGAAAGCGCGGATGCAACGGCAAAGCCGCCATCCAGAAAGACCACGCTTTTGGTCTTGCGCCCTTGAGTCGCGTCGATCAGGGTACCGCCTTTGCGGGCTTCCTGCACGACACGGCGCATGGGAGCGGAGTCGGATCGGACAAGAGCAAGGATCTTGGTCGAGGCGACGAAGTTATAAAATCCGACATTCAGTACAATTGGCGTCACGGCTGAAAAAACTCCTAAAACAACTGGGACAGATTCGTGTGATCCTTCAGCAATGAAACGTACCCTTTTTATAGTACGCGGCCGCACTCCCGTGCGGATCGCGTCTGGGACTGCGGGTGGTCCCGAATTAAAAGACTATCGTTTCCGTACTTTTATCTCTACGGCGACGGTGAAAACTCCTGTTGCGTGGCTTCGCGACTGATAAATCGTTAGCCCGCTTAATAATTCACTTTTCTTATGGGGATTATACGCGCCCAACGCAGTTTCGTCAAATGGTATATGTCTTTATCTCCGAAATGCCAGTAATTCCCGCGCGATAGTGACATCCTCCGGACGATCCACGTCCGCCCCGACCCCGGGAAAGGGGCTAATCACGGCGCGCGGGTTCGGCGAGCGCAGAAGTCGCCCGACCGCTACTTCGATGTGTGAGGTGGTTAGAAAGGCGGGAAACAAGCGAGATAGCAACAGGCGCAGGATGATCACCGCGCCGAGCATCCGTGCGAGTCCAAAGATGTTCTTGCGCTGCTTGTACGCGCTACGGATGGCGTCTTCGCTCGTGCGCAAGAATGCCGGGTCGAGCAGGGCGAGGTTTCCGCCGGTAAATTCCCCCTCTGCGATGCGTATAGTCGTGCGTTTCATCCCCGGGTACGCCGCGCGGCACCGGTTCGCATCGACGATGGGATACGCAAACGGGGTGGGCTGTACCTTCCGGCACAGGGAAAGGAAGTCGGCGACCGATTCGCCGGTCAGGAAGGGAGCGTCGGCGGTAGCGATCAAAAGGCTGGTTTCACCCGGTTGCAATGCGTTCGCCCCGTTCATCAAGGTTTCCACCAGCGAATCCCCACCGTCCACGGCGACGCACCCTTCGGGCAACGGCACGGCACCCGCGACGAGAATCCGCCCCGTTTCCCCAGCGTATGCGCACATGCCGTCTCGGACCGCCGCGACGACCCGGTCGAGCATAGTCTCTCCCCCGGGGCCGACACGGATCAGCGCGCGGTTCGTCGCCCCCTCCGCGAATGGTGCCAGTTCCGGCGACAATTTTCCGCCCGCAAGGATCAGTGCCGAAATCACTCTTCGCCCTCGGGGATGATCGCGGTCAACTCGATGATCTCGCCGGGAAATATCTTGCCGACGCGATCCGACTTCTGGAGAAGTGCCTCGAAAACCTTCGTCTGCCATGCCCCGCCGCCGGACAGGGAACGTCCGGTGCCTTCCACGTGCCGCCCCGGGATCGCGCCGTTCGCTTTGCCGAATACCCGGAGCAGACTTTGCGGCGCGAACAGGAACGGCGTGTAGCGCACGTCGCGGACTTCAAAGCCACACGTTTCCACAAGTCGGACGAGCGACCCCGGCGAAAACGCCCAGAAGTGGCGGGGCAGATCGAGGTGGTACCACGACGTGCCGAACAGAGCGGCTTCGAGGCTGTCGGCGTTCGGTAACACCAGCAACAATTTGCCACCCGGTCGCAACCGCTCCCGGGCACCGGTCAGCGTTTCGCGCGGATCGGCAACATGCTCCAGCACATGCAGGAGGGAAATCAGGTCGTATTTCTCGTCTCCTTCGGTGGGCGGTATCGGGGATTCGTATATCGTCGCCCCGGTGCGTTTGCGGGCGAGCGCGGCGGCGGCAGGGTCGGTCTCGGTCCCGGTTACACGCCAACCGCCTTTTTGCAGTGCCGCCAGGAAGCGACCGTCGCCACACCCGATGTCGAGCGCGGTATTCCCGGAGTCAAATAAAGACGCCATCCGCGCCGCGTACGCATCCAGCCGCTTGCCGACTTCACTTCCTTCTTCCTCGGCGCGGGCGTAGGTTTCGGGGCGGTAGTATTGCGCCATCGTTTCGGCGTCCGGGCGCGGGTCGAGGCGACGTGTCCCGCATCGTAGGCAACGCACCGCGCGGTACCGGTGCGTCCCGCCGAGCAGATGGTCAACGCCCACGCGCCAGAGCGTCGCGGACGTTTCGCCGCAAACGACGCAGGCGAGGGTGGTATCGGAAAGGGGGGGAGTTGATGTTTTCACGGCAGGGATTCGGCAACCTCGACCCACGCGTAGCGGTCCGTTTCTCGCAGTATTCGCGACATCGTGCCCGCGTGTTCGGCGGAAGTCGCCAGCCCGAAAACGGCGGAACCGGAACCGCAAAGTAATGCGCGCATCGCCCCGGCGTCGGTTACGGCGCGGTGGCAGTCCGCGACCTCGGGGAACGCGGGCAGAACCGCCGCCTCGAAATCGTTGCCGAACGCGGACGCGACGGCGTAAAGGTCGTCCGGTGTCGATTGTAACACGGAAAGAAGGTTTTGTGTCGCCTCGCCGGGGTGCCGGTCAGGTATCACGTCCAGAAGTTTGTAAGCGGCGGGCGTCGGCACACCGACCCGGGGCTTAACCAGGACGCCGTGGAACTGTGGCAGGGATAAATGGAGCGGTTCCACCTGTTCGCCCCGCCCCCGCATCCGCACCAGACGGCTTTCCAGAAACAGCGGCACATCCGAGCCGATCCCGGCGGCGACACGCCGCAACTTTTGGGGGTCATTCGACAAAACATCCGCGAGCGACCGCAGAACCGCCGCCGCGTCGCTACTCGCGCTTCCCAGTCCGGCTTGATACGGAAGCCGTTTTTTCAGATCGATCCGTACCGTCCCCGGAACGCCGTACGCCGTCATAAAATCCTCGGCGGCGCGGTAGGCGAGATTGCGACGGTCCGTGGGAAGGTTCGGGTCGTCGCAGGTGAGTACGATCCCCTGTTCGCCGGGTACGTACTCCCAATCGATACGTAGTTGGTCCCCGGGACTGAACTTCAGGACAACGCTATCCAGATCGTGGAACCCGTCCGGGCGTGGCGCGAAAACATCGAGCGTCAGATTGACCTTACACGGGGCATACTCGGTATCGCTAATCACTTCGCCGTCCCGACTGATCGTATCGTAAACTCCGACAACGATCCGCTCGCCGTGAGGCGAAACCAGCCGGGTTTGGTGACGCGGAACGTACCGTCACGTTTTTCGCCCGGGCGTGGCTTCGGTAGCCCGCTCTTGGGACCGTCCGCGACCGCTCGGAGTGACTGCGGACCGGTCAGCGTAATCGCCCCGCCCCCGCTCACCGGCGTCAGCACATAGGTTCCGCGAGCGAGCGGTAGCCATGCCCGCATCGTCACGAAAACGCCGTCCGGCAACTTTTTCGCGACCGACGTTTCGAGTGCCCGCACAAAATCACGCGGGGACGTGTCGTCGATACCGAACAGTGCCTCACCCAGGAGCGGTGAGCCGATTGTTTCCGCCATAGTCAACACCGCCCCGATGTAGTAATCCATCGCTTCCGTGCCGTCGCCGTCCATCAGCGGGCTGTGCGGACCGCTTTTTTCGAAGCGCGCTATCAGCGGTTTTACCTGCCGGTCATGGTACGTCAGCAAGGTTTCCGCCGTCGTACCGTCGTCCGGTCTTTTTTCCGTGGCGGAGACGGTATCGGAGTTCAGGTAATGCATGTACAGCCGCTCCCCGAGGTACCCGGAGGCGTCATTCTCTGGCTCCGCGAATCCGCGCGCCGCCGGAAGAGTTTCGTGCCCCCACTCGTGTGCCACGGTTCGGGCGAGTTCGATTGGCGACGTAATCGCACTCGCGGCGAAGACGTACACGTTATTGTCGCGGGTTTCCCCCCCTTCCGCCGCTTTCCCCGGCGGCAATGGAATCAACCATACGTGGGCTTCCCCCGCCCCACGGCGCAACACGGTTTCGCGCCCGAGTCGTTCCCGGTGCAGAAACAGGAGGCGTGCGATCAGTCGCGCGGACCGGATCGCCGAAATACGGTCATCTTCCTCGAAATGCACCACGACGCGACGGGTGAGACTGTCTTTGACAGGGTGTCTTTCGTACAGTGACAACGCGCGCGACGTGCGATGGGCGTAATGCGGATCGGTAGCGAAGATGGGCGGGGCGAACGGTTCCGGGATCAGCAGGACATAGCCACCGGTCAGAGTTTCGAGGCGGGTATCGGTCGGCAGGATCGCCTGAAGTGCCTCCCTGCCCGCAACACGGGCGGGGACTTCGGCGACGGTGACGCGCGCGATTCCTGTTATTAAAAACACAGCCGACACGACACGCAAAAAGGACACAAACCGAAACATGTAGACCGATTATAGCACGAAACATACCGCGACGGCGCGGCAGATTCGTGCCGGATTCACTGCCAGACCTGGCGGGTTTCCTTCGCACCCGGGTTGAACTCTTTCGGCGCGGCGGGCTTTGCGGCGAAAACCCGCTCCTGCGCCCCTTCCGGTTGAATGAGCCGCGCCCCGCGCTGGAAGAACAGGTACGAATACGACCACTGAATCAGCACCGAAAGCCGATTGCGGAACCCGACCAGGTACAGGATGTGAATGAAAAGCCAGATGCACCACGCGATAAACCCGCTCACTTTGGCGAAATGCAGATCAGCGATTGCCTTGCCGCGCCCTATAACCGCTAAGTTGCCTTTATCCCAGTACGAGAATGGGTCGGTCCCCTCGCCGTAAATCCGATGCAGTATGTTTCGTCCGGCAACCGTGCCGCTCTGAATGGCACCCTGCGCGACGCCGGGGACGAGTTTATTCTCGCCCATGTCGAAGTACATCAAGTCTCCCGCAACAAAAATCTCCGGGCGACCGGGGACCGAGAGGTCTTTCTCGACTTTGACCCGCCCCGCCCTGTCTAACTGGTCGGTGAGATTTTTCGCGAGCGGCGACGCTACATTTCCCGCCGCCCAGATGATTGTTTTGGTCGGGATGGCATCGCCGGACTTCAGGTACACGCAGTCGTTTTCCAGGCGCACGACCGGGTCGCCGGTACGAATCTCGACGCCGAGGTTTTCCAGATCCCGTTGCGCTTTCTCCGCGAGATCTTCGGGGAACTGCGGCAGTATGCGCGGACCGGCTTCCACAAGGATCACGCGCACTGCGTTCGTATCTATGCGTCGGAAATCGTTGTGCATCGATTTCCTGGCTACTTCGGGGATTGTGCCGGAAAGTTCGCAACCGGTCGGTCCCGCGCCGACGATTACGAAGGTCAGAAACGCGTCCCGGTCTTCTGCCGCCTTCCGTGCTTCGGCGGTTGCGCGGCGTTGCTCGAAAGACAGGGGGGGGGCACCCGCTTCGTTCCGCGCTTTGCGCTCCAATTCATCCCGCTCGATCTCGCGCTTCTCCGCCTCCTCGAATGCCATCAGAAACCGCTGGCGAATCTCCATCGCGTCGTTGATGGTTTTGAGTCCCGGGGCGACTTGCTCCCATTCCGGGTTTTTGAAGTAGCCGTGGCGCGTTCCCGTGGCGAGCAAGAGGTAATCGAACGCCAACTCGTCGCGCTCTTCATCGAAGACCACGACTTTGCGTTCGGGGTCGATCTCTTTCACTTCGGCAAGCATCACGCTGACATTCTTGTACTTCCGCAGGATGTGTCGAATCGGGGTCGCCACATCGGTCGGAGCCAGTGCGGCGGTCGCGACCTGATACAGAAGGGGTTGAAAAAGATGGTGGTTCGTGCGGTCGATTACGATCACTTCCACCGGTTTGTTGCCGAGAACTTTCGCCGCCTCGAGTCCCGCGAACCCGCCGCCAATAATCACGACACGCGGTACGTGTCCATCTTCTTTAGCCGTCGTCGTCATGGGTGCATTTGCTCCACTTCCAACGGGATTGTACCCGTTCGGTCCTCGTTCTATTTAGTGAACGTGTTTACATTGTACCTTTTTTCACAAACTCAGGAAAGAGCGGGGTTATTCTCATTTCGGCTATTCAACGACGCGATCATTCGCCTGCCCACCTCGAATCGAAATATATTTTCTGCATCCTCGCTACATCGGTGAAAGATTGGGGATAATGGCCTTGCTTCACAACCGCACACGAAAACACTCTGCGGGGCGAGCAAAAGGAACCTTGTTATGAAGAATCTTGTGCTTGTTTCTGTGGCCGCATTCGTCGCCGCTACGGCACCCGCCGTCGCCGCGCCCATCGTGCCCAACGCGTCCGGTGCCTCCTACACGTTCGATGCCGTAGGGAAAGCGTACTTCGTTTTTGCCGACACCACCCTCAATTCCGATGTTTCCAACAACGACGTGTATATCGGCAAAAGCAGTGTCGCTCCCTACAACACCCTCGGCGGCACCGCCACGTTTACCATCGGCGTCGGCGCGAACGCAACACGTAGCGACCCTGTCGGGGAGGGACTCGCCGGCTACGGAGTGCGAACATTCGGCGGTTTCCGTACCGATATGACTGGTGGAACCATAGCCAACTTGTTCGGAGCCGACACCAGCAATACTGTGATCAGTGGCGGGGCGGTAGAACTCGGTGTTTTCTCCGATAGTGCCGACGTATCATTGAGCGGCGGTGCGATCACCAACCTGTTTATCGGTGGGGCCGGTGTAGGGCAGGACAGCGTCGCGACAATTAGCGGAGGAGTGTTCACTAATCTGACGCTTCAAGGCAATACCGTCGCCAATATAACCGGAGGGATTGTCCCCACCGTCGTCGGGAGCGGAATCTCGCTCTTCGGCACGGCTTCGCAGGCAAACCTCTTCGGGACAGGGCTTGCCGCGTCCTATACCGGGTTAGTTGGTGGTTTCGACACCTTCGAGATTACGGGAACTCTGCAGGATGGAACCGGCTATATCCTGACCGCGCCGCTACCGATACGTGTCGAAAACGCCACCGGGACCGCTAACTCGACGCAGCGGCAGTTCGCATTCAATCCGGTCGTCGTCGTCCCGGAATCGGGGACGCTCGCGCTGGCACTGTCCGGAATCACCCTCGGGATCGGTGTCATCATCCGGCGAAAACGGGTTCTGTGAGCAAATCACCTTTCCTTCACGGTATCGGGGACGGTGTCATGAAACTGTCCCCGATAAGATGATGCAGGAATCGGCTCGCCCCGTGCGGTACTAAACGCACGGGGCGATTTCGTTCCCCGACATTTTATTTTGACGCTTCAGGAGCAAACGTATGAAAGTTGGCATTTTGACGGGCGGCGGCGACTGTCCGGGTTTGAATCCCGCGATTCGCGGCGTGGTTTATCGCGGACTGGATTTCGGGTTTGAGTTCGTTGGCATCCAGGAAGGCTGGCGCGGTCTGGTCAAAGGCATCTATGAGCCGCTCGGTCTTACCGACGTGGAAGAGATCATCTACCAGGGCGGAACGATGCTCGGATCGTCGCGCACCAACCCGTTCAAAAACGAAGCGGACCTGAACGCAGTGCTCAACAACATCAAGTCGGCGGGGTTCGATGCCATCGTCGCCTGTGGCGGTGAGGATACGCTCGGCGTCGCGGCGAAACTGTACAGCAAGCACGGCGTTCCGACCGTCGGCGTTCCGAAGACGATGGACAACGACCTGAACAAGACGGATTTCACGTTCGGGTTCGACACGGCGGCGGGCGTCGGTATGGAAGCCCTCGACCGACTGCGCGACACGGCGCGTTCGCACCGCCGCGTGATGGTCCTGGAAGTGATGGGACGGCACGCGGGTTGGGTCGCCGCCTATGTCGGTCTCGCGGGCGGCGCGGACTGGGTGACGCTCCCGGAAGAGCCGCTTGATGTAGACGCAATGTGCGCCCACCTGCAATCCGTCCGCTCACGTGGTAAGAAGTACGGTCTGATAGTCGCCTCCGAGGGCACCGAACTTCCCGCCCTCGATCCCAACGCCGAAAAGGTGGTGGACGCGTTCGGGCACGTGCAACTCGGCGAACGCAACGTCGGCGAGTATCTGGCGAACGCGATCCAGGAGAAGATCGGTTGGGAAACGCGCTCGGCGGTCGTCGGGCACGTCCACCGGGGCGGCTCCCCCACCCTGTTCGACCGTGTCCTCGGAATGCGCGTCGGAGTCAAGGCGGCGGAACTGGTGCAGAACAAAGAGTTCGGCAAAATGGCGGCTCTGGTCGGGACTGAAGTGCAGGGCGTGGACATCGTAGAAGCCACCGCCACCCTGAAAACCGTTCCCCCCGCATTTCTCGAACTGCTGAAAACTACTAGGAAATAGTGATCAGTGGTCGGTGGTTAGTGGTCAGAAGTGGTTCCGGAGAGAGCCTCGTTCGGTAACGGAATACTAACCACCGACCACTAACCACTGACCACTTATCTCATGGACTGGATCGAGCGGTTGAATCGCGACGTTACCGGCCGGGTACCGCTCCTGTTAGGCGGGGGGATATGCCCGGTTGAGGTTCTGCAATGGGCATATAGTCCGGCTCTTCAGGACAATGTGCCGCATCGCCACACTTTCTTCGAAGTGTGCCTTGTCGGTTCGTACGGGTCTGGCGTCTTCCGAGTCGGTAACGAGGATCGCCCTATCTCCCCCGGGGAACTCTTTATCGCGCGACCAGGGGTACTTCATCAGATACGAAATACGTCTTCCCCGTTGATGGAACTATCCTGGGTCTCTTTCACCCTCGCGCCAGTTGCGTCGAAATCAGTACCTGTGTTGCAATCTTTCCTAAGTTCCGCGCAAGTCGTCGTGTCAGAGCGGGTTCATACATTGACGCCGTCCTGGAATTTGTCGTTGCGGGCGATGGCAGAAAATTCGGAAGCCTCGATCCTATCCGTCACGGCACTCGCGACGGCACTACTGACCGCGATCCTGCATTCGGGAACAGGGGGAATACTATAGGGAAGGAACTTGTTGCTGCACCCTTGCTCTCTTCGGGCGAGCGTCTTGCCCGCGTCGCGGTGCGGTACATCCACGATAACCTGGATCGCCCGATCCCGGTTGCTGAGGTCGCCGCGCAGGTGCATGTTTCGCCGCGTCATCTGACCCGTCTCGTACGCGAGTTCGTAGGAATCGCGCCTGCCGCCTACATCGAAAGGGCGCGGATGGATAGGGCGGCGGTGCTCCTCACCCGCTCGGCGAATCCCATTAAGGAAATCGCGAATACCGTGGGTTACGGTTCGGTTCACCACTTTTCCACAGTATTCGCGCGGGTACAGGGCAAACCGCCGGGTGTTTTCCGCGCCGAGGGCGGCAACCCCATCCGGCGAGATGCCGACTCGGAGCCCGAAGGGTCTTTAGTGTGAGGGGTTGCTTGGGTTTTTCGGACGGTGAACCGTTCCGCTATGCGCGAAGCGAAATCGGCTCCGCCGATTTACGCGATGCGGCGGACGCTCTGCGAGCGGGGAGGAGGGTGGCGCGAGGCCTTCTAATAACCCGAAGGGTTCCCGCCGCAT
>JAYULM010000343.1:0-9804 GCA_043763605.1 Armatimonadota bacterium
CCGTTGTAGTCAAGCGGGTTTCGTTGTATAGCATTGTCTGAAATGAGTTCGTGAACGTCCAATATAGATCATGATATCGATTTTTGCAAGAGGTTCAAAAGATTAAATTTTCGGGGACGGGGGAACGTTCGGTCGCGTACGCCATCGCCTGCTCTACGGTCAGACCGCGCCCTTCCTCCCACGCTACCGCAAACGCCCTCGCGTCACCCAGTAGGGACTGCGCTCGCTCTAATCGTTGCAGATGCTTCGTTTGCTCGCTCGGTACCAGGGGCGAGCCGGCACTCTCACGTAGAGCGTCTGCCACCCCCCACAGGATGACCGCTTCGCGTGCCTGGGACTCTCTCAGGAAAACTTCCGCCAAAGCTTCGAGTGAGTACGCGATGAAGTAGTTGTTTCCCAATTCCTGAAATATGGCAAGGCTTTCGCTGTGTAGTGCCCGTGCCGATGCGTGGTCGCCCGTATCGCAGGCGAGAGTCCCCAGGTTTACTAACAACATTGCGGTTATCTGCTTGTCCTCTATCTCACGGCTGATGGCGAGGCCTTCCTCGTTGAACGACCGCGACGAAACCTTGTCACCCTGATCGTGAGCGAGACTACCCAGATTGAGAAGAGTAAGCGCGATGCCCTGCCTGTCCCCCAACTTGCGGCGGATGGTCAGGCTTTCCTCCTGAAACGACCGTGCGCGTACCGGATCGCCCTGAACTTTGGCGATGTTGCCGAGGTTATTGAGCGACATCGCAACACCGCGCTGGTCTCCCAGTCCCCGTTGGATTGCGAGGCTTTCTTCACACAGTGCTCCCGCCGACACTGGGTCGCCCTGATCATAGGCGACCATGCCCAGGTTGTTCAGCGAATAGGCGATGCCGTACTTGTCTCCTATTTCGCGACGGATGGCGAGGCTTTCTTCGTACAGCGTTCGCGCCGACACGTGGTCGCTTTGAAAACTGAAGACATAGCCCAGATTATAAAGGACGGATGCCGTGAGATATTTATCTCCGAACCTGCGGCTGATGGCGAGGCTTTCTTCGTACTGCGTTCGCGCCGACACGGGATCGCCCTGACTGCGGGCAATATACCCCAGGTAGTTGAGCGCGTATGCGACTCCGGGCGCGTCCCCCGATTCCCTGGAGATGGCGAGGCTCTGCTCGTTCAAGGATCGGGCTGCCGCAGTATCACCCTGGAACAGTGCCAGATTTCCCGCGCCGCTGTGTGCCTTCGCCGATGCTGCGGTGCGCGAACTCGCCCGTCCGAGTGCCCTCGCCAGATGTTCCCGCCCTTCGGTGAAGTGGCCGCGAATCTGCCAGAACCGCCACAGTGCCCCCGCAAGGCGCAACCCCGCTTCCCCTTCGGTATATGTTGCGCACCAGTCGAGTGCCGCCCGCAGGTTGTCGTGCTCCGTTTCCAGACGGCTCAGCCACGCCGCCTGGTCAGGTCCCTTCAACTGAATCTCGGCTTCTTCCGCGAGAGCCAGAAACCAGTCCCGGTGCCGACTTCGCACCGGGCCGGTTTCATCGGCACTTTCGCACTTCTCAGCGGCGTACTGCCGGAGCGTTTCCAGCATCCGGTATCGCGTCGCCCCGTTCTCCTCCTCGGCGGACACGAGTGACTTGTCCGCAAGGCTCGTCAGCAGATCCAGCACCTCCCATTCCTCGACCGGATCGAACCCGCACACCGCTTCCGCCGCCGCCAGCGTCCAACCGCCAGCGAACACGGACAGCCGGGCGAGGAGCGTTTTCTCCTGGCCGCTTAGCAGGTCGTAGCTCCAATCCACCAGTCCCCGCAACGTCTGTTGCCGGGGGGTTGCCGTCCGGTCGCCGCCAGTGAGCAGGCGGAAGCGGTTGGACAACCGGTCGTTAATCTCCTCTACCGAGAGTGAGCGCATCCGCGCCGATGCCAATTCCAGCGCGAGAGGGATGCCGTCCAGGCGGTGGCAAACCTGCGCCAAGGCGGGTGCGTTCGCATGGGTCACCGCGAACGCGGGCTTGACGAGTAGTGTGCGCTCAATGAATAGCCGCACTGCCTCGTACTGCCTCAAACTCTGAACAATAGTAGAGTCCCCTTGCTTCGGGTCGGGTAGCGAAAGCGAGGGAACACGGTATACCTGTTCCCCGGCGATATTCAGCGGTTCACGGCTCGTCGCCAGCACGCGGGTTTGCGGGCAAGAGCGTAGCAATGCCGCCGCCAACTCGGCACACTCCGCGACCAGGTGTTCGCAGTTGTCCAGGAGCAACAACAGTTGTTTGTCTTTCAGATTCGCTGTAAGGGTTTCTGGCATACCCTGTCCGGGTTGCTCGTTGACGCCCAGAGCCTGCGCCACGGCTTGTGGAACCTGGGTGCCGCTGGTCAAGGGAGCCAGTTCGACCCGCCAAACCCCATCGGGGTACTCTTCCAGAATGTCGGCGGCGATCTGCTGGGACAGGCGCGTCTTGCCCATGCCGCCCGTGCCCGTCAGCGTCAGCAGGCGCGTCCCCGAGAGTAGCGTCCTCACCTCGCCCATTTCCCGCTCCCGTCCCACGAAACCGGTCAGGTATTGGGGCAGATTGTTCGGTACGTCGTCCAGGGAACGCAGGGGTGGGAAATCATCCGCCAGTTCAGGATGGATGAGTTGGTAGACCCTCTCGGGTCGCTCTAAATCTTTGAGGCGGCACGACCCGAGGTCGCGCGTCAGGGCACCGTCGGGCATTTGGTCGCGTACCAGTTCGTATGCCGCCGACGAAACCAGCGTCTGCCCGCCGTGTGCGGCGGAAAGCAGGCGCGACACCCGGCTCAGGACCGGGCCGAAGTAGTCGCCGTCGCGTTCCTGAGCCGCCCCCGAGTGTAGTGCCATCCGTGCGCGGATCGAGATCGGGTCGGTCCATGGCTCGCACCCGAGGGAGACTTGTGCCGCAGTCGCGGCGGCGAGGGCGTCGGATGCGGCGACAAACGCAGCGCAGAACGCGTCGCCGACCGTCTTGAACACGACCCCGCCGTTAGCCTCGATGGCGTCGCGCAGGAGAAAGTCGTGACGGGCGAGAGCGGTCCGCATAGTTTCGGGAAATTGCTCCCAGAGTTTGGTGCTACCCTCGATATCCGTAAACAGGAATGTCACCGTACCTGTCGGCAGAGGTGCGGGCGACCCGGCGTCCGACGTAGGCGTTGAACTCATACCCTTAAGTAAAAAGTGCGGGCAGCACCGCCCTCCCCGAACCAGGGAGTCCACCGATGCCGTCTTTTGCTCTCTTCCTTCGGGTCCGATTATATCATCTCTACCCCGGGAACCCGGTCGCCGCCTTCAGCCGCCCGTAGGCGAACGCGAGCAACAGCGACAGGTTCTCGATGTCGGCGCGGTTGTATTCGAGGAGCAGTTCCAGCGCGGCGTGGCTCTTCTTCTGCCGCCACTCCCGCCACAGGCGCACGGCGTCGTAACCGGACAATCCGTCCAACGCGTCGTCGCGGGCGATACCGATCTGCCGCTCGATGCGCTTCAAGCCGCCCTTGAAACCGAGGCGACGCAGGAGCGGGCACAGATCGACGTGAAGTTGGTCGAACGCGACTTCGGGGAAGCGGCGGCGCAGGAACGGCACGTCGAACCCGGTCCCGAAAAACGTCACCCAGAGCGCGTAGTTAGCGGCGTCGGCGGCGAACTCGTCCAGGTCGCGGTGCTTGACGTAGATACGGCTCTCGTCGCCGTCGTAGACGCCGATCACCGTGATCGAATCGGGACCGAATCCGCCGTTCGTTTCGATGTCCAGGAAACCGACCCGGTCCATGTATAAGGGCACCGCGCGCCAGTGTTCGCTCGCCGGGAGCAGGCGGGCGAAGTAGGCGTAGTCGTCCGCCGCCAGACGGCTGATCCATTCCGGCAGGCGCGGCAACAGGGCGTCGCGCTGGATGGCATTCAGCGGCAGGTCGGACGGCGCGGCTCGCAGGGCGTCCTCCCACGAGAGAATCCCCGCCTCCCAGAGCCGACGCTCGGCGACGGGACCGATCCCCTGCGCCGCGAGAAAGGTCGCATTCAGCATGGCGGCACGACCACAGGGACGGCTTTATTTCGGCAGGAGGGCTTCGGTCGCGGACGTAAAATAGGGCATATAGGCATAGAGTTGTGTACGGCGCTGGATGTCTAATTTTCGGAAGGCGTGCATCAGGTGGAATTTCACGGTCGGGATGCTGATTCCGAGGAACACAGCGATCTGCTCGTTCGACAAGCCGCGTGCGGCGTGCAATGCCACCTCGTGCTCGCGCGCCGAGAGAAGCGCGGCTTGAGATGCGGGCACGTCCGGCTCCCGGTCGCCGTTACCGCCGCCGCCGCCGCCGTTCTTTACCGCGCCGTCCCCCATCGCGCCCGTGCCCACCGCCTCGATCAACGCGGGCAGGAGTTGGGGCGAGCAGTATAGCCGGTTCGCCGCCGCCGCCTGTATCCCCTGCGCCAGTATGGAGAAAGGCTCGTCCGTGCCGACGAACGCATTCACGGCCATCTTGCGGGCACCGTAGAAATCGATCTTCGTCCCCTCGGCGATCAGCGCGTAGCGCGGCGGCGGTGCCGCCGGACCCGCCGCGCCCCGGCGGGGCATACGCGCCCCGGCACGGACGCGGCTCTGCCACCCGTCCCCGACAAGCAGGATCACCGTCGCGGCACTGCCGCCCGGCGAGGCGCGACGGGTCGCGGTAGTCGCTCCCGAACCGCCCCCCGCATCGCCGGTGCCAATACGCCCCCCCGGGTTGTTCTCCCCATAGATGGGGTCGGAGTTCGCGAGCAGTGCCTCCACGGCACGGCAGAGCAGGCTCGGACCCAGCATTCGCACCTCGATTGGTGTTCTCATTCGTCCCTCCCCTACCAAGTGCCTCTTCTTCCAGAAACACCATGCGGTGTTTTCTCGCCGGGTTGTTCTCGCTTCTTGGCAATCCCGCCGCCAGAAATCGGCGATAATAACTATTAAATCGATTGATGTTTGTAGCAAGAATCATGCCACGGCGACACCGCCGTGAACACTCTTTGTTCCGCACGGCACTACGAAACGGTCATTGCAACCGCGACCGTTCCCTGAAACACCTAAAATGCGAGAGAGGACAAGTAATCGTACGACGACCGCAGACAGTCGAACGGGTCGCGCGGGCATACGTCCTGCTCCACGGCGAACCACTCAACCCCGGCTTCGTCGGCGGCGGGGAGAATCGTCTCCCAGGGTAGATTCCCTTCCCCGATTGCCGCCATGATCGCGCCTTTCCCCGTCACCACCTCCCGGTCCTTGAGATGGATGAGCGGCATACGCCCAGCACTTCGCCGGAGGAGGGGCACCGGGTCGATCCCGGCTTCCCATGCCCAGTAAACATCGAGTTCCAGGCATAAATCCATCCCACCTTCATCCACGAAAATGTCGAACAGCGTGGATCTGTCCCCCAAACCGACACGGGCGCGGGCGAACTCGTGCTGATGATTGTGGTAGCCGAAGCGAATCCCCGCCTCCTTCAGGCGCGCGATCACCGGACGCGCTTCGGCGAGGAAGCGGCGGTAGCCCTCCGCGCCGAATTCGCCCCCGAACACCCCGGGAAGCGAGCCGATGGCGACGAAACCACAACCCAACGTTCGGTGAAAGTCGATCTCGGCGTCCGTCTGCTCACCCAAGGCTTGCCAGGATCGGTGCGTCGCTGCACAGACCAAACCGTTATCATCAAGCATTTTTCGGACGTCCGCCGCAGAAAGTTCGCCACTTTCTATCGCTTTTACCGCAGAAATTTGCACACCTTCATAGCCCATGCGGGCGATCCTGGTTAAAGTCTCACGGAAATCTTTCTCCGTAGCGGTAAAATCGCGCACGGTGTACATCTGAACCGCCCATCGGCGCGATTTTGGTACGACACTGTTAGCGGGCAAAGCGGTTGTTTCCATCTTAAAGCGATGGTACCACAAGGCGCAATAAAAAAAACACGCCAGCGGGCGAAACTCCCCCGCGCGAAAAGACGATCCCGAATCAGCCCATCCTTTCGCCCGGCTATCGTGCCCCGGCGGTCGCCAACTCTTTCGCGCGGCGCAGATCCTTCTCCGCCTGCTCCTTGATGATCTCGGCAAGCTCTATCCGGGCGTCGCGCCGCCCCCGGACCGGGGTATCCTCGACCACGTCGCCGTCCTTGAAGCGGATAATCCGTGTCGCGTGCTGGGCGATGTCCATCTCGTGCGTCACCATCACCACGGTCTTGCCTTCGCGGTTCAGTTCCTGAAAAATGTCCATGATCTCGACGCTGGTTTTCGTGTCCAGCGCGCCCGTCGGTTCGTCCGCCATGATTACCACCGGGTCGTTCGCCAAGGCGCGCGCGATGGCGACGCGTTGCTGTTGCCCACCGGACAGTTGGTTGGGCTTGTGGTCCATGCGGTCGGCAAGCCCGACGCGGGTCAGTGCCCACTCGGCGCGTTCGCGGCGTTTAGCGCGGTTGAGACGCCCGGCGTACTGCATCGGGACTTCGACCTGTTGCAGGGCGGTGGTGCGGGCGAGCAGGTTGAACGACTGGAACACGAACCCGAACCGCTCGCACCGGATCTCCGCGAGGCGGTCGTCGGAAAGGTTGGATACGTCTTCGGTGGCGAGGTGATACTTGCCCGCCGTGGGTCGGTCGAGGCAACCGAGGATGTTCATATACGTGGATTTGCCGGAGCCGGACGGTCCCATGATGGCGATAAACTCGCCTTCCTCGATAGACAGATTGATGCCGTTCAAGACTTGCAGATCGGCGGGACCGGTTTTATAGACCTTCGTCAGGTCGCGAGTTTCGATGAGTGCCATAGTGTTGGGTGTTGGGTGTTGGGTGTTGGGTGTTAGGGGGTCCGGTTTTCGGAGCGTAAACGCTTCCGCTACGCGCCTTCGGCGGACGCTCTGCGAGCGGTGAGACAATCACCGAGACGCGTGACGTTTCTCTAAACCCGAAGGGTTCCCGCCGAAGGCGCGTAGCGGAAGCGTTTACGCTCCGAAAACCGGACCCCCTAACACCCAACCACCCAACCACCCAACAATAGTTTCCTGAGGATATTCTACCGTGCCGACACTTCGGAACGGCGAGAAGTTACCGGATGGTGGAATAGAGATTTCGCGGGGCAACGGGAGGCGGGATTTCCCGGGCGGAAAAGGGGTCGCTACAACGGCACCGCCATCGGCGGTAGGACGGTTGCGGCGGAATGTCAGGCGTTCTGGATGGTTGCCGTTGCCGCGTTGTCTTTGTACCGTAGCGCGAGGGATTCGCCGTTCCGGGGCGGCGTGTCGAATAACAGAAGGTCGTGCCGCACGATACCGGACGCGGTTCGTTGCGCGGCAAAGTGCGTACCTTGCCAGACGATTTGCCCGACGTACTCGCCCGCTTCTTCGTCCGGCAGGGAGGCGACGCCGAACTGTCGGGCGATCTCGTCGCGCTCCTGTCGGCGACTGACGAGCGGTTCGGCGAGACGCTGTTTAAGAAAATCTGGCAAAACCCCCGTAGTCTCTCCCTGACTGCCGCGAGCAGGGAACACAGATATTCGTGGGTCTTTTCCACTGTTGTCCATGACGTAGGCTATGTCGGACTCCTCCACGATTCGCGGAAGTAGGTTCATGGTACGTTCGTACCGGTTCCGAATACGGTCCTCAGGGACGGCGTGTCCACCGGATATAACCCGACCGGTGACGCGGGCGACGTTGATCTCCGCGCTCTGTGTGGTCACGATAAACACGATTATCTCGAAGTTGAGGGCGCGGCATTTCCGTATATCGAGGAGCGTGCTGGGGTGTGAAAAGACGGTTTCGAAAGCGAACGACTCCCCCTGCTCGCGATATACGGATCGCAGATGGCGGGCGCGGCGAAACGCTTCGCGTTCTCTTTTTCTTGCGAGGTATCAGACATCTCCTCACGCAACATTCGCGCGATGTCGTCGGCGTTTATGTACCGCTCCGTAGCGACGCCGAACTCTTTCAGCCGCGCTGGCGTCGTCACTGTGCTTTTCCTGGATCCGTTAGGACCGGCGAATAGTAACAGGCGGGGAGATGACAACATTATCGCCCACCCTCAGCGAGCGCGATCACCACTTCGCGCCCATCCGTGAAACACCGTACCACCGTACCGTCGGGACGCGCGATAACATACCCGATGCCCTGATCGAGCAGTTTCTGTTGCGCGTCGCGAACGGCACTCAGACTATCGGCGCGAACAAAAGCAAGGTCTTCATCCTGATCGGGAAGGTTGTGTAACACTTTTTCGCGCACGAACGTCGCGATCTCGATACCTTCGCGTTCGGCGGCGGCGCGTATCGCGGTCTCTTCGGCGGCGGTCAGTTCAATCGTCAGGCTCATGGGATCGACTCCTTGCCCAGTATTGTACCGTTTTCGTTGTCCGGGGTCGATCCCAATGAACTTTCACGGGGAGTATCCGTCCCGTATCGTATCCAACAAGGCGTAGCGGACGGGTGAGCGAGCCATTCTGCTACGCGCCGAAAGAACGTTCAAACAAATGAGGCGACTGATCCTTCCGCTCCTGATTCTGTCGATAACCGCCGTTGTAGCCACGGGATTCGCGCGGCGTTCGCTGTCACGCGTTCAGGCACCCGCCACAATTACCGCCGCGAAAACCACTGCCGAAACCGCCGCCTATGCCCGTGCCGCCGACTATTCTGCGGCGCACGCCGGGATGTCGGTGCTGGTGCTCAAAGACGGCGTGCCGGTGTACGAGCGGTACGAGGGCGACTACTCCGCAGCCAGGTCGCACCAGTTGGCGTCCGGCACGAAAAGTTTCTGGGGCGTTCTCGCGGCGTGCGCGGTGCAGGACGGCGTCTTGACCTCGCTGGACGAAGTCGTTGCCGACACGATCACGGAATGGAAGACCGACCCGAAGCGGTCCCGGATCACAGTCCGGCATCTTCTATCGTTCACGAGCGGGCTGAAGCCCGCCGAGCGTCTGTTTTCGCGCCCGGACGTGAAAGACCGGTACGTGTTCGCGGTCAACCAGCCCGCCGTCGCGGAGCCGGGAGCGACCTATCACTACGACGACGTTCACCTGTACGCGTTCGGAGGACTGCTGACGCGCAAACTGGCGGCGAGAGCGAAACGCGAAGGAAAGCCCACCGAGGACGTGCTCGCGTATCTCGACCGCCGCGTTTTCAAACCAGTCGGACTGGACTATGGCAAATGGGCACGCGACCGCGCCGGGAACCCCACCCTGCCCTATGGCGCGACGCTCCCCGCGCGCGAATGGGCGAAGTTCGGCGAACTGATCCGACAGAACGGCAAATGGAAGGGGACGCAGATCGTCCCGGCGTCGCTCCTCCAGGAGTGTCTGCAATCGGGTAGCAAGGCGAACCCGGCATACGGCTTGACGTGGTGGCTCAACACGCCCGCCCCGAAAGGCGTTGACAGCGCGGCGGCGGCGGACGGCGCCGGAGGCGCATCCCGTCGCCGGAGGTCGCAGGGCGATATGAGCAAGATCACGGAGCAAGGCATCTACGCGAAAGGCGGCGCGACTCTGGCGATGGCGGCGGGCGCGGGGCAACAACGCTTATATATCCTGCCGGAAAAGGGGCTGGTGATCGTGCGGCAGGCGAATCCGAACATGGCGCGGGCAATGATGGGCTTGGGCAGGATGGACAACACGTTCCGCGACGACACATTCCTCGCGCTCCTCCTCGGCGACGCGGCAACGGCTTCGGCAGCGAAGTAATACCAAAACGGTTTGATTCGACCACGGACAGGAAAATTATTCTTGCAAATTGCTGTTGCTTACCTGTTAGCGACTAAAATTAGCGCGCTGGAGGTGCCAAGCTGGAAACGGCAAGTCTGGAAAGTTCTAACAGTACAACTGTCAGAACTTTCC
>JAYULM010000344.1:0-9780 GCA_043763605.1 Armatimonadota bacterium
TTTTCGGGCCGCATCGGACGCTGAAGGCTTCCAGTCGGCAAGTGTGCCGACGGGAACCCTTCAGCGTCCGATCCCCCCCGAAAAACCCCGAAAACACCACACCCTACCCCCCGCGCAAAATCCGGCGTATCCAGTCGCGTACGGCGGCGAGGAAGCCGCCCGCCGTTTCGCGCCGCCCGAGACCCGCGTGGAGCCGCCCGCCCCACTGCACCAGCCCGACGCCGGTCGCGAACGACGGCGCGGCGACCGACTCGCCCAAGCCCCCGACGCCGCCCGGGAACCCGATCCGCACCGGCAACCCCGTGATCTCACCCGCCAGATCGCGCGCCCCGGCGAGCATCGCGCCGCCCCCGGACACGACGACGCCTGCCGGGAGTCGGGACGCGAAGTTCGAACGGTTGATCTCGGCTTTCACCATCGTGAAGAGCTCATGCATGCGTGGCTCGATGATCTCGGCTAAAAGTTGCGCACGCTCGGTGATCTCCTCGTCGGAGCCGACATGGCGGTAGTTGAAAGTCGCCCCGGTCATTAAGCCGTTGAGTTGCGTTGTGCCATGCTCTAACTTGACGCGCTCCGCCTCTTCGAGCGATGCGCGTAGCCCGGCGGCGATGTCGCGCGTGACATAGACGCCGCCGACCGGGACCACGCCCGACCAGCAGATGTCGCCGTTCTGGAAAATCGCGATGTCGGAAGTCCCGCCACCAATATCGACCAGCGCGACTCCTAAGTCCTTTTCGGCGTTCATCAGGACCGAGTCCGCCGTGGCGATGGGTTCGAGGACCATGTCCTCGATGCGTAGACCGGCGCGTTCGACGCAGGTAGCGACGTTGCGCAGGAATGTCGTCGCGCCCGTGACGATATGGGTTTCGACTTCGAGTCGCGTCCCGCTCATGCCGACCGGGGAGCGAATGCCGTTCTGTCCGTCCAGCGTGAAGCCGCGCGGGATCGCGTGGATAATGTCGCGGTCCGGGGGGAGGACGATCACGCGGGAGTTCTCCATCACGCGTGCCACGTCCTCCTCGGTGACTTGCCGGTCGGGGTGCGTGATCGCGATAACCCCTTTCGAGTTCACGGACGCGATATGCTCCCCGGTGACGCCGACCACGCACGAATGGACTTCCGCGCCCGCCATACGCTGCGCCTTGTCGCGGGACTCGATGATCGCCCCGACTGTGCGCTCAATGTCCACGACCACGCCGCGCCGCAACCCCTGCGAGGGAGCCGTGCCGACGCCGAGGATGTCTACGCGCCCGCCCTCGTGCGCCACCTCCGCGATAATCGTCGCGACCTTCGTCGTCCCGATGTCCAGACCTACAACGATGTCGCCTTTGGGCATAGTGGTCAGTGGTTAGTGGTCAGTGGACAGTGACCGGCGAAGTATCGCACTGACCACTGCTCACTGACCACTAACCACTAACCTCCTTCCGTGCCATCTGCGACTGCGTCAGGAAGTAGCGGCGTAGCAGGGACAGGTTGGTGAAGATGCGCCAGCCCATGACCACGATAGCGGCGAGGTACAGGTCCACGCCGATGCGGTCCCCGGCGTAGGCGAGGAGTCCGGCGAGGAGCGAGTTGATGAAAAAGCCGGACAGAAAAATATCGCGGTGAAACTTGCCCTCGACGCCCGCGCGCACCCCGCCACAGATCGCGTCCATGCACGATAGCGCGGCGAGGCTGAAGTACGGTGCCATCACGGGCGGGATCGTGTACGGGAAAAATAGCGAACCGAGCGCGAACCCGGCGATGCTACACACTATCGGCACGAGTACCAGCCACATCTCTTTGCGCCAGATCATTGTTTGATTTCCTTGTCGGGCAGAGCGTTGCTCGGTGCCGCGCGTGTGTCGGTCGCGTCGCCGGCAACAGGGTCCGGGGCACTATCGGTCGCGGTTTCAGAAGCGCGTTGCGCCTGTTCCGCCTTCTTATCTGTAGCGATCTGCGACCAGCGGAGCGGCGTCGCGCCGGAGTACGCCGGGAGCGTCAGGGCTTTCGCCTTCTCGATACCGAACATGGAAGGATCAGTCATCGCATACTGGTCCTTGACGCCCCCGGGCATCGTAAACCCGGAGTACATCGCCTCCGGGTCGCCGACCGCATGAATCCTGACGGGCGAGCCAGAGGTCGGGACTGCGTTCACCTGCACAACCGGACCGACGCAACGGATCGCGGTGGACGCCACGACGCGCTGGTCGTTGATCGAGATCGATTCCGCACCCGCCGCCCGTAGTTCGTTCACCACGGTCTGAATATCCTGGTCGTGGATGTGGTAGCCGTTCGTCCACTGAGCATACGTCTCCTCACTCATGTCGCTCGTTTTTTTCGGAACTTCGCGGGCGTCGCGCAGGGTGATCGTCACGCCGGGTCCGGTCACGGCGACGATGCCCGCCATCACCTTCGACTTTTGCAGGTCGGCGTACAGCAGTTTTTCGTTGTCGGTTTCTTTCGCGGCGGCAGCCTGGTACTTGGAAAGTGACGATTGCAGGTCGCCGATCTGTTTCTTCTGCTCGGAAACGGTGGCGCGCATCTCGCTGTAGGCACCGAAGACCTGTTGCGGACGGGTACCGATCAAGCCTTCGCCGCGAATCCGGTCCTGCGTGCGGAGCGAGGCGGCGGCGAGCACGCCGAAGATGATCGACAGGGCGGCGATAGACGGGACCCAGGGGTCGCTACGACTGGGGGCAGAAAAAACACTCATCGGGCGCGGCTTCCATTCGGTTCGGTGGAACAGGCGTGTTCGATTGAACAGGCGTCAGGGCATTTCGGGTTCGCCATCGGTTGCCGGTTCGCCGGTTTCGCGCGGCACGAGTGCGGGCGCGTCGTAGGCGTACAGGTTCACCATAGCGATCTGGGTGGGGGCGGAGCCGCGCAGGTCCGTTCGCTTCGTTAAAAGAAGCGAAAGCGTGCCTAATTTTTCGTTCAAATCCATTCCAGGTCCGAGAAGAACCGTCATTCCACCCGCTCTATTTAAGCATAATTTACCCGCATTATCAATTGTGACTTTTTCCACCGGGAAATTCGCCCCCTGCGCCTTCGCCCACGCCAGACACGCGCCGACATCCGCCAATCCCGGCGCGGAACAGACCGTGCCGAGAACGGGCTTCACGGCGGTTTTCCCGCTCGCTTCGCCGCGCGTCGCGACAGACACCAGCGGCAGGTTCGCTTCCGGCGCGCCGACGAAGACGCGGAACGGCACCCGGTTTTTATCCAGCGTATACCAGCGGTTCGGTTCGGAGTCGAACTTCACGGCGGCGAACGGCTGCCGCTCGGTAACGACCACGGATAGGCCGTCGGGGAAGCGCGGCTCGATGGTTACGGTTTCCACACTCGGCTCGGCGCGGACGGCTTGCAGCAGTTGTGTGTGTCGGGTCAGCAACATTGGCAGGTTCGTGTCCGGCACTATAGCGAGCCGCTTTGTCAGCCGGTCGGTCGGCACCGTGACGTTCCCGGCGACGGTGACGGTCTTGACCCGCAGGCGCGGCGAGAACAGGAGCGCGGCGATGACTTCGGCGCACAGTACGACGGTCGCGGCGGAAAGGAGCACCCGCGCCCAGTTGATGCGCTTGCGGTTCTGGCGGCTTTTTTCGCGCTGTCGCCGCGCGGTCGCCGCGCCGGAGCGGAACGGTGTCGGGCTGGACCCTTTGCCACCCCTCGCTTCGGGACGGTGGACGCTGACCACGGCGCGATTCAGGACCGCCTCGGGTCGCCCGACGTGCGCGGCGTGCAGGTGCGAAAGGTGGCCGCGCTGGCGTTCGGAAAGCGGGCGCGGTCCGGCGTCCGGTTTGGAAGCGGGTTTGATGGTTTTGGTTCGTCGGTTGTCGCGGGCGTTCATTTGTTTTTCTTTTTCTGTCCTGCGCGGACGGCGCCAACGCAGCGGAAACGCAGTTTCCGCGAACACGTTGGATCGTTGTTACCTGCGGTGCTATTTTTCCTGGGCGAGTTTGATCAGGTGGTTTAGTAGATCGGGGAATGGGATGCCTGCTGCTTGTGCGGCTTTGGGCAGTAGCGAGGTCGCCGTCATACCGGGGATCGTGTTGGTTTCCAGTGTCACGATCTCGTCATCGTCCAAGACGAACATGTCGGTACGGCTCATGCCGCGACAGCCTAGCAAGCGATGACATTGTACGGCGATATTCTGCGCTTCCTTCGTCGCCTCCTCCGAGATGCGCGCCGGGACGATCTCGGTCGCGCCGGATTCCCCGGTGGAATACTTCGACTCGTAGTCGAAAAAACCATCCTTGCTGACGATTTCGACCACCGGAAGCGGGATCGGGTCGTCGTTCCCGAGGACCGCGACGGTGATCTCGGTGCCGATCATCTGTTGCTCCACGAGCACGGTGTCGTCGTAGCGGAACGCTTTCTCCAACGCGGACCGCAAATACCCCTCTTCCTTCACCACCGAGCAACCGTACGTGCTCCCCTGTTTGCTCGGTTTGACAATCACCGGGAACCCGAGGTTTCGCCCGACATCCGCGATAGAACGGCGATTTTGCGCGTTGTCGTTTTTATAGAACACCATTCCCGGCGGCGTGACGATGCTTTCCGTGCCGATAAACGCCTTGTAGCGCATTTTGTCCATCGCCAGCGCGGACGCCAGTACGCCGGACCCGGTATAGGTAATGCCTAAAGTTTCCAGAAAACCCTGAACGCTACCGTCTTCGCCGCCCGGTCCGTGGAGCGCGATAAACACGACGTCAGGACGTGAGGCAGCTGGTAGTCGAGGCAACTCCGCGAGTGCCGTTACCGGTTCGTCGCCCGCCGCCATCAGCAGTTGCGGGGTGACACCTCCGGCAATCGCATCGGGCACGAACATTTTCCCGGACGCGGTATCGAGCGCGTAGACATCGTACCGCTCCGGGTCGAGCGAGTTCAGGACTTGCCGACCGGTATTCAGAGAAACTTCCCGTTCCGCCGATGTCCCGCCGCAGAGTACGGCTATTTTCAGTTTGGTCATAATATTTGTTTCGGACGGTGAACCGTTCCGCTACGCGCCTTCGGCGGACGCTCTGTGAGCGGGAACATCGACGGCGAGACGCCTCCGGTTCTCCCGCACCCGGTGCGTCCGCCGAAGGCGCATAGCGGAACGGTTCACCGTCCGTTTCCATCTCCTGGCTTCCGCTCGTTCAGCAATCGTAACAATCCCTCGCCCGCCGCGCGGATGTCGCCCGCGCCGAGCGTGATCACTACGTCTCTGGGCTGGACGAATTCAGCAAGTCTGACGGGAAGGTCGCTCTTGTTCGGTACATATACCACGGGCGGCGCGTCCGGTAGCGCGACGATTCGCTCCGCGAGTGTTTCGGAGGAGACACCGGGGATCGGTTGCTCGCGGGCAAGGTAAATATCAGTGAGGTAGACGGCTTTGGCGTTTTCTTCGGATGTCGCCCCCACCCCCCCACCCCCCCTCCCCCGCTCCGCAGGAGAGGGGGGAGTTGGTGCGACGGGGGGGCTGACGCGTGTGCCAATCGCGGAATTCCTTACTCCCCCCTCTCCTGCGGAGCGGGGGAGGGGGGGTGGGGGCGACATCCGAAGAAAACGCCAAAGCCGCCGCGAACTCCCCCATCAAATCCCGCGTCCGCGACGGCAAGTGCGGCTGAAACACCGCCACAATCCGCCGCCCGGGAAACGCCGAACGTGCCGCCGACAGCGTCGCGCGAAGTTCGGTCGGATGGTGCGCGTAATCGTCGATCACCGTCACGCCGCCCACCTCCCCCAGCCGCTCGAACCGCCGCCCCGTCCCCGTGAACGACTCCAGTCCCGCACGGATTGCGGAGCGGTCAATACCTAACTGCTCTGCTACTGCTAATGCTGCGAGTGCGTTGCTTGCGTTATGCGTGCCGGGAACTTGAAGAGTAATTATGCCCCACGGTTCATCAAGCACGAACACATCAAATACTTGCCCCGTTTGTTGGCGACGTATATCTGACGCAACGAAGTCAACCCCCATCTTGTCACGCACACTGTACGTGAGTTTATCCGCCCAACCCGGTACATTTACCCCTACAACTCTATTCGTTTTCTCGTCGTCCGCGCAAAACACTACGGTTCCGTCCATCACCACTTGCCCTATAAACCGCTCGAACGAATCGAAAACGTGTTGCTCCGTGCCGTGATAGTCAAGGTGATCCGCTTCGATATTCAAGATCACCGCGATTTCCGGGTGCAGGTACAGAAACCCGTCGTACGCCTCGCACGACTCCGCGACCACGAACTCCCCTTTGCCGTTGCGCGCGTTGCCGCCGATCAGCGGCAAGTCGCCGCCGATGAGGACCGTGGGGTCCAGGTTCGCCGCCATCAGGATCGACGCGACCATGCCCGTCGTCGTCGTTTTGCCGTGCGTTCCCGCGATAGCGATACCGCGTCCGGCGTTCACGATGGCACCCAACACTTCGGGACGTCGGTAGATCGGGATGCCCTGCTCCTTCGCCGCGATCACTTCCGGGTTCGCCTGCGGGATCGCGTCCGACACGACGACGGCGGAAACGTCCGCGGCGACCTGTGCTGCGTCATGCGCCGTGTAGATCGTCGCGCCGACCGCTTCGAGCCGCGCTTTCACGGTCGCCGAAATGCCGGGGTCCGCGCCGCGAATCGTCCGCCCGCGCTCGGCAAGCACCTGCGCAATCGCGCTCATGCCCGCCCCGCCAATGCCGACGAAATACAGCGCGCCGTCCGGGGGGAGTGGGCGCGGTTCGCTTGGGATGATGTGGTCTGTGTGATGCATTTTTGGTTTAGTTCATCGGGCGTTTGTTTCGGACGCTGAAGCGTTCCGCTGGAAGCCTTCGGCTGTAGACGCTTCGCGTCACCGGTGGCGTTTGGCTCGCGCGACAATCGCTCGGCTGCCCGACCCGAAGGGTCTACAGCCGAAGGCTTCCAGCGGAACGCTTCAGCGTCCGAAACAAACGCCCTCGCCCGTCAATCTCAATTCCGAACCTCCGGTCCCACGACCATGCCGTGCCGCCCCGACACCGGCGAACGCCACGCGTTCGCGCCGGGCGCGGGTAGCGACGCCGACGCGCGCGCCTCGGATTCGTCGGCGACGCGGCGCAGTTCCCGTGCCATTTCGCGCGGGTCACGCCGGAACGGGTGTTGCGAGATATTGAGCAACACGCCGATGGAACCGAGCGTCGCCACCAGCGACGAACCGCCGTACGACAGGAACGGGAGCGGTATCCCGGTCGCTGGAATGACACCGGTGACGACCGCCATGTTCTCGAACGCCTGCACCGCGATAATACTCGTGATGCCGGTCGCCAGAAGCGAGCCGAACGGGTCTTTGGAACGCCCGGCGATATGATACCCGCGCGCGATCAGCCCGAACAGGAGCGTAATGGTGATCGTCGTACCGACGAACCCGAACTCCTCGCCCAGGATCGCGAACACGAAGTCGGTGCGTTGCGCGGGCAGGTTGCCGGGGAACTTTTCGCGCGATTCGCCCAGTCCCAGACCCGTTATGCCGCCGGTCCCGAGCGCGATGGTCCCGCGCTTGACCTGCCAACCCGCGCCTTTTACGTCGGCGTCGGGGTTCAGGAACGTTTCGATGCGCTTCCACCGGTAGTTGTCGGTGCCTTTCGCGAGCGACAGAAACAGCCCCGCCAGGAACGCCCCGGCGAGCGCGGCGGCGATCCACCGCTTCTTGACGCCGCCGGTAAACAGCATCAGCAACGCCGCGCCGAACAGCGTGATCGCTGTGCCCAGGTCCGGCTCCTTCTCGACCGCGAGAATTGTCGCCACCGGGACGATGACCAGCGACCACAGCCCGGCAGTCAGCGGCTGGTGCGCGATGCGCGGGCGTTGTGCCAGACATTTGGCGAGGTACAGGATCAGAAACACTTTGGCGAACTCGGACGGCTGTAACTGCACCGGTCCGACCTTGATCCAGCGTTCCGCGCCCTGAGCACCGTGCCCGCCGAAGTGGACGAAGACCAGCATCGCCATCGTCACGATCATCCCGGCGTCCGCGAACTTTGCGAGTTTCCAGTACGGGATCTTCGAGACCGCGACCATGAAGACCAGCCCGATCACCGCGAACAGGGCTTGCCGCTTCAGGAAGTACATCGGGTCGCCGCCGGTGTACTTCACGGACTCGGCGAACGCGTACGAGGCGTCATACACCAGCACGACGCCGAACGAGACGAGCAGTAGCGTTAGCACGAACAGTATCCAGTCGGGCGCGAACGCTTTGTCTACCGGGAGGTAGCGTGGGTCGGTTTTGGTTGTCGTCATAGTCTGGCTTTTGCCCCCGCATTGCCCGTAGCCCCCCTATCCCCCAGCCCCTTTCCCCCCGCAGACGGGGAGAAAGGGGAGTCAGACACCGGGGATAACACGCTACAGGCGACGCCTTCCGGCTCCCCTTTCTCTCCGTCTGCGGGGGGAAAGGGGCTGGGGGATAGGGGGGGCACAGGTCGCGCCCCGGATAAATGGCGGGCGGTATCTTCTATGGTTTTCAGCACGTAGGGCATGGTGTGAGTTACTTCTTCATCGGTGAATCTTGCAAAGGTATAACCAAGTTCAGTAATCAGCATTTGGCGTACCTCGTCGCGTTCGGCTTGTTCGGGTTCGGTATGATAACCGCCATCGACCTCGATAATCATTTTGAGTGCCTTACAATAGAAATCGGCGATAAAGCGCGTGTTCGGAATTGGGTGTTGGCGACGGAACTCGTGTCCGTCCAACTGGCTACGGCGCAACATTTGCCAGAGTGCATTTTCGCTCGGCGTCGGGTCGCGGCGCATCCGGCGGGCGAAGTCGATTTGTATCGGGCGTTCGTACATTTAGTCCTCAGAGTCCCCCCTATCCCCCCGCCCCTTTCCCCCCGCAGACGGAGGAGAAAGGGGAGCACCGGAGGCGGGAGGCACGAACGTTTCCCCGGCAGACAAGACTTCTGCACTTCTGGCTCCCCTTTCTCCTCCGTCTGCAGGGGGAAAGGGGCGGGGGGATAGGGGGGACATTGAACGCACCGCCCCCCGAAAAACCGCCCCCCGCTCCTCGAACCCCGAAAACATATCGAACGACGCGCAACCCGGCACCAGCATCACCGTATCGCCAACCGTCGCCAGTTCCGTCGCCATAGTCACCGCATCCCCGAGCGAGTCCGCAAACGATACGTCGCCCGCGTCCATCCCGGCGACGCGCAAGCCGTCCGCGATCTCCTGCTTCGCCGCGCCGATCAGCACCACTTTGCGGGCGTTGCGCTTCAGCGATTCGTACATCGGGGTCAAGTCACCGCCCTTGTGAATCCCGCCCGCGATAGCCACGAGCGGTGTAACGATTGCCGACACGGACGCTTCGACAGCGGCGGGATTCGTGCACATCGAATTGTTAATATAGCGCACCCCGGCGACTTCGGCGACGAACTCCATCCGGTGCGCCACCCCGCGAAACGATTTCACTGCACTGCGAACAGCCTCGACATCTACTTTAAATGCCAGCGTTATCGCTGCCGCCGCAAGCACGTTGGCAACGTTGTGATCACCTGGCATCGGTACTTCATTTGCTTTTATCAAAAACTGCTCTTCGATGCCATCCCCATCTGCCCAAAGTTCGCCATCGAAACGGTAGAAACCGTAAGGAATTGGTCCACTTGTCGTGAATGGGATTCGGCGGACTTTGAGCGGCTTGTATTGCACGTGCTTCTGGACCATACCGTCTTCGATATTGAAGACAGCGTAGTCGTCTTCCGTCTGGGCGGCGAAGATTTTCGCCTTCGCTTGTGCGTACTCGTCCATGCTCGCGTAGCGGTCCATGTGGTCGACCGACAGGTTCAGCCACGCCGCGACTTTCGGGCGG
>JAYULM010000345.1:0-9770 GCA_043763605.1 Armatimonadota bacterium
CCCTTTGACGAGCGCATCCTTTTGTTCGTCCGTAACAGTGACCGTTTTGATACGAGGCATAGCGGAAACAGTTTAACACATTTATGTACAAGTGCTTACAAGCAACTATTAAATACGTACAGTAATGCTTCAGGCAATTATATCAAATGTGTTGAAAGCGACAAATTAATATCAGAAGGCTGTAGTGCGGAGGACAAGGCATTAATTGATGCCGTGAATCAACTTGCGGGGTCTTATGATGATGCTGTAGACGACCTAATAAGTCAATACGAATGAAGCACCTTGATCAAGAATAGTGAGGCGTCTCATTGGTCGACTGAGTTGAATAATCATTGACTATGGAGCTTACTCGAACGGCTTTATGGTGCCGATGTCGTACTTCGTCAACCCATTGGAAATGTCATGCGAGTTTTGCGCCTACTTCGGTTGCCGCCACCCCACAACCACGACAGCGAAATGCGAAGTAGGTGCGAACGGGGCGTTTAATCTCGGATTGGATCACAGCAGTGCGGCAAGTGAAGCGGACTGTTCCACTAGTTGCAACAGCATGGCACGTGGATGTAAAGAGAACTCGGACGTGGCTTGAATTGCGCTTATGACTCGCGCAGGATGTCCTAATGAACATGCGGTCATTCGGGCTAGTGCCTAGTTATTGCGCCGAGAGATTCCGTTTCCTCCTGTTAGACGCAAGAAACACAGAACATTCCTGTCACTCCTTCAGTTAGCGATGTTGCTATTAATCCGACGCTCATTCTGTAAACTCTGCCGTGAGCAATTTCTGAGCGTGAGAGCCGACGTGTAATTGATAACTTAAAGACACGTCGGTTTACACAGATTGCGGCGGATCAATAATGGTTTAAAGAATATTTGCCCGACTGACCGCCTGTATTTCCCCTTCATTATCACGCCGCGAAGCGGGGTTGTCAAATAACGAGGCTGGCGTTTGACATCACGTGAGTCATGAGCACCGTTTCCCCGGCGCGGAGATGTTCCATCGTCCGATGAAAGCGTTTCGCTTGCGTTCCCTACGGGGATGGCGTGGACCGGCGATTGATTTGTGTCACCAAGGTGTTCGCGTGAAAAGATCGCGCGAATGTTTTCTTCAATGAGGAAACGTTTGGTATTGTATAGAGGGGGCGCGGGTTTACGGTCCCCGCGCAATGAAAGGACGCGTGCCATGCCCCGGAGAAACATTTACCCCGATAAGCCGGACGATCAGCCGCCGGTTTGCCCGCATTGTAACGGGACCGATCTGGTGAAGTGTGGTCGGCGGGATGACCGGTCGCGCTACAAGTGCCGCGCCTGTGCGCGTACCTCGTTCGGCGTGCTTCCCGCGCCGTTTCTGAAGTGTTCCGACTGCCGCGCCAAACTCTGGGAGAAGAGTATGGCGGACGGGCGGACGCGTTTCGAGTGCTCGAAATGCGGGCGGGTGCGGTTGAGTGAATACGTCTATTCGCCACGCAAACAGAAGGAGGATTCGCCCTGCCGCCATTTGATGACGATACATATGGACCGGCACGCCCGCGCGGGGTTGGTAGATTATATGCAGTCAACCGGGTGTAGTCAGACGCAGGCGGTGCGGGCGATGTTCCGATATGTGCTGACGGGTGAGGTGTTCGGTAATCCCGTGAGTACCGCGTGGGTACGCTCCGGCAGACCGACCGCGACCCCGGTCCCGCGCAACCCGACGGCGGCAGCGATGAAGTTCCCGGACCGCAAGCGCGAGTTGGCATTGAAGCGGCACGACCGCAGTAAAGGGTATGCCGGGCGTGGGTTTCAGTCGCTGGTGCTTGCGGTAAGTCGGGTCACAGTGATGCTCGACGACGCGGCGAAGGAGGGGTTGGTGCATGCGATGACCCGCTTGGGGATGGAGAACCACATGGACGCGGCGCGGTGGTTACTCGCGCATGTCCGCGTCCCCGGCGTGAAACCGGTGTTCGCGGTGCAAAGCGTTGCGCCGCCGTTCGTCTGCAAAACCTCTGGCAGACGCATCAGTTCGTATCCGTTTGGGAAATATGATCCGCGTTGGGACGACGATTAGAGTGGAAGTTAGGTGTTAGGTTTTGGGTGTTAGGGACCGGGTCTATCTTCCACTCCCCGATGGCATCGAGCCGGGCGCGGTACGTGCTGAAGAATACTTCCGAGAGATCTTCTATGCTCCTCTAACGCAGGCGAGGGGCGTTCTTTGCTCGTTGGGTTTCGGCTTCCGGTCGGCTCACACACTCGATTGAGAACCTGAGTTTTCGTTTAATTTTCACGCCGGAACGCGAGATTTCCAGCCGGGGCGTTCGCATAACTTCGCCCGGGAACGGTTGACGGCAAAACGGCGCGGCGGCAGAGACTGCCGCCGCGCCGTGTGCGCAAAGGGGAAGGAGCCTACGCCAGTTTGCGTCGGCGCGCAACTACTACGCCGAGGACGCCGAGGACTGGCGCGATCAGCGCGAAGGTACCGGCTTCAGGAACGTTCACCGGTCCGACAGCGGCGACGGTACCAGCGATACTGGTTCCCGTTCCCGCAGACGGGCTGCTGAGGCGGAAGGTTCCGTTCGCGCCGCCCGATGCGAAGCCATAAATACGAAGTGTGGTAGCAGCAGTACGGTTCTGCAGACCGGGTACGCCGCTCAAGTTGAACGTGCGCGTCAGACCTGTGGTTGTGCTATTCTCTGATGTCGTGAAGAGGTCCGACGCAAAACCATCAACGTTGCTTCGGATGGCGAACTGAGTCGGACCAGTCCCGGATCGCTGAAACCGGTACGATAAGGTGGTCAAGCTGACCTGGTTACCCACATTGGGAGTGACCGTGAAGCCATAGAAGTCATTTAAATCTATAGCACTCGCCTGGGTGAAGTTATTGCTGTTCAAAGAGTTGCCACCCAAGTTAGTACCCAGTCCAGCACCACGCGCAATAGTGCTGAAGCTTGCACCAGTCGGTTGCGATACAACAGCCTCGCTAGCTTCGTTACCCAGATTGCCGGTGTAGTCATACAAAACGGTGAAGTTCTGGGCATTGGCCGACGACGCGACGAGACCGAAAGCGGCGAGCGCAACGGCGAAAACGGCAGATTTGATGAAAGAGATTCGCATAATCAATTATTTACTCCTGTTTATTAGCAAGGCGGTTTTTTGGGTAGTAACGGTCGCTTGACCGGTTGTGTACATCGGTAATTTCTGTCGAAAACAAGCGACACCTCGCCATTTTTGCCCATCGCTTGAACGTACCGGTGAGCAGTATACCCGGTCATCCGAAAGCCATGTCTGGTTAGGCTAAAGTTTAATTTTTATTTTTTTGAGAAGATCAACTGACAATGCATGACATCGTTTTGTTATTTTCGCTTATTCCAAAAAAGCAGATTTCTTCCAGTTCAGGTATTTCCCTACTGTGCCCCGACTCACGAACGAACACGGCGGGCGAAAGTCATCCGGGGAAACGTTACGCGAGGTAATACGCGTCTCGACCCGCCTGTTTAATCCCCATCGTCGTTTGTGATCGCGCCTTAACCGAGAGACCACCGACGCAACCGCCCCCGAAACCCTGTCGCCCTTTTGTTTCCGCACGGTAACGCGATAGAATAACTCAATATGGCGGCACTACGGCGAGAAAGGGAGCGGCGCGGCACCAGCCTCCCGGCGGGCGCGTGGCACGTGTGCGAAACCACGTGGGGCGAGGCGCAACGCGTAAGGCTCGTCACCGGGGTTCCCGCCCTCGCGGAGTCGCCGGAGCGCGTCCGTTCCATCCACGCCGTGGGCTTCGTCCGGGTGGGAAGCGGCAGCGACGGTGAGCATCTCCTGCTCGTCCAGAACAAGGACGGCTCGTTCACGTTCCCCGGTGGGCGCCTGGAAGGTGCCGAAACCCCCGACGCCGCGCTGAAACGCGAGGTGTGGGAGGAAGCCCGCGCCGTGCTCCTGCCGAACCCGGTCCCGGTCGCCGCAACCCGCATCGAGTTTCTGAACCGCGTACCCGGTCGCATCCATCGCGTCCACCCGTCGTACCTGCTGTGGGTCGTCGCCGAGGTCGCGTCGCTGTCCGACGAAGCGTGTATCGACCCCGCCCCCAACGGCGTGATCGGTCGCCGCATCGTCCCCCTTTCCGAGGCACGCGCCCTGCTCTTCCCGCCCGCCTCGCTGGTTTTGGAAGCCGCCCTATCCCTGCGGAAGGAGAGTGTATAACCGCCAAGACGCCAAGTTCGCCAAGGTAGGAGAAGAGGAGAAAGAAGTGCTAAGGCTTGGGCTTGCCGGTCTCGTTAAGCCGCCACAATAGCGAGCGAAGCCCAAACCTAAAAACTCTCTTCCCCTTCTCCTACCTTGGCGAACTTGGCGTCTTGGCGGTTCAAAACAAAAATGACTGACAGTAGCAAGCGATTGGTGGTGGCGTTGGGCGGGGCGAGCGGGGCGATCTATGCCGTGCGGTTCCTGCGGCAAGCCGTGAAGCATTACGACGAGATTTACGTCACGATGTCGCGCAACGCGGCGGCGGTGCTGCTGACCGAGATGGATATTCGGATGTCGGAGCCGCCGCAGGCGAGCGATCTGGTCGGGTTCGACGCGCCGCAGATACGGTTCTGCCGCCCCGGCGACTTTTTCACGCCGCCCGCGTCGGGTTCGTTCCGTCACGCCGGGATGGTGGTTATCCCCTGCTCGATGGGTACGGCGGGGCGTATCGCGAACGGCATCAGCGACGATTTGACGACCCGCGCCGCCGACGTGTGCTTGAAGGAAGGGCGCAAACTGATCCTGGTCGTGCGTGAAACCCCGTGGAACCTGATCCATTTGCGCAACATGACACAATTAGCCGAAGCGGGCGCGACGATCCTGCCCGCCGTGCCCGCTTTCTATCACCAGCCGAAGACGATTGAGGATCTGGTCGATACGGTGGTCGCCCGCGTCCTGCAAAACTTAGGGGTCGAACAGGACCTGATGCGGGAGTGGCAAAGCGACTGAGCGGGTGCCGGGGAAATGGTTTCGCGGTATCATAGCCGTATCAAATTGGGCGGCAAGGAGTTACTATCGTTGGACATAAGCATTCCCCTGAACGAGCGGATCGCGCGGCAAACACCGGGGCACACTTTAGAGCAGGCGTTCTACCGCGACCCGGAGATTTTCGAGAGCGAGATGAGCGCGATCTTTCTGCGCCAATGGCTATATGTCGGGCACGCGTCGCGCATCCCGGGGCCCGGTGATTACTTCACACACCGGATCGGACAGGAACCGCTGGTCGTCATCCGGGGCGATGACGGCGCGGTTCACGCGCATCTGAACATCTGCCGACACAAAGGCTCGATCCTCTGCCGCGAGGCGCAGGGCACCGCTAAAAAACTGGTATGCCCCTACCATCAGTGGGTGTACGAGCCGGACGGTTCGCTCTTCCACGCGCGGATGATGCCGGACGATTTCCAGAAATCCGACTGGGGGTTGCGGTCCGTCGCCGTCCATGAAGTGGACGGGCTGATCTTCGTCTGCTTCGCCGAAACGCCCCCCCCGTTCTCCGAGCCGAACGCGGGCTGGCTGGAACCGTACGGACTGGATTCCGCGAAGGTGGCGCACATCGCGACGTACACCGTGAATTCCAACTGGAAAATCGTGCTGGAAAACTTCATGGAGTGTTACCACTGCGGGGTCGTCCACCCGGAATACACGCGCGTGATGGCGGGCGCGAGCGGCAGTTACCTTTCCGGCGACGAGGTGACGGCGCAAGCCGGGCGCAGTTATGCCGAAGCGGGGAAGGACGCCGGGCGTCTCGGACTCGACCCGTCACGTCCGGTGATGCAGTTCAAGCGCGGCGCGGAAACCCAGAGCATGGACGGCAAGCGTGTTGCCCCGCTCCTGGGCACGTACCCGGCGTATGACGGCGCGATGATGGCGTCGTGGATCGGGTGGACATGCGAGATGGAGTTGAACCCGGACTACGTGTGCGTGTTCCGCTTCACGCCGCTCGATGCGACCCGCACCGAGGTGGAAGCGCACTGGCTGGTGCGCGGCGACGCGGTCGAGGGCGTGGACTACGAGATCGACCGGCTGACGACGTTCTGGAAAGTGACCGGCGAGCAGGACTGGGACATCTGCGAGGTCGTGCAGACCGGCGTGGCGTCGCGCCATTACGTGCCGGGACCGATGTCACACGCGGAGGGGGGACCGCGCGGTTTTCTCGCGAGTTACCTGGAGATACTCGGCGATTTCGTTCGGACGGTGGGCGGATAAACCCGCTCTGCTACTCTGTCGCTCGTCCTCTCACCCCCCCCGCCCCCTCTCTCATCGGAATGAAAGAGGGGGAGACAGAGGGGACGCGCTGTAAACGAATCGCCTCGGGTGCATCGACTCCCCCTCTTTCATTCCGATGAGAGAGGGGGCGGGGGGGTGAGAGGACGAGCGGGCGGCATTACATCCGCTCCGGCACACCGATTCCCAGCAACGCCAGCCCGTTCTTCAAGCCCTGCGCCGTCGCCGCGACGAGGGCGAGCCGCGCCGCCTTCAGTTCGTCGGTTTCCGCCGTCAGCACCGGGCACTTGTCGTAAAAGCGCGAAAACTCTTTGGCGAGCGTGTACGTCCATTCGGCGACGGTCGCGGGTAAGAACTTCTCGCCCGCGTCGCGTACCGCGTTCGGCATGCGCGCCAGTTGTTTTAGAAGCGTCTGCTCCTCCGGCGCGGTCAGGATGCTCGGGTCGGCGGTCGGTAGTCCGGCGGGGGCTTTGCGCTGGATACTGCGGCACCGTGCATACATGTATTGGAGGTAGACGCAGGTGTTGCCCTCGTTGGAAAGCAACTTCGCCCAATCGAAATCGATGTCGCGTTCCGGTCCCTGATACAGGTCGGCATAGATCACCGTGCCGATTCCGACGATCTCGGCGATGCCCTGTATCTCTTCCTCGGTCGCTTCGCTGTTTCCGGACGCTATCTGCTCCCGAACCTTCACCGTGGACCGTTCGATGGCTTCATCCAGAACCTGGTTCAGAAAGACGACGTTCCCTTCCCGCATCGAAAATTTAACCCGTTTCGGTTTCCCGTTCTCGTCCAGATGGAGGTTGCCGTTTTCGTTGCGCTTCAATGCCCACACCGTGCCGAACGAAATATGTACCGAGCGGTCCGCGATCTCGGTGTATCCCATGCGCCGCACGGTCTCGAAAACCTGCTGGAAATGCAGTTTCTGTTCCGCGCCGACGACGTAAATGTTTCGCGCCGGGGCGTAGTTTTGCCAGCGGTAGAGGCAGGTTGCTGCGTCGCGGGTCTGGTACAGTGTCGCGCCGTCGGTCTTGCGGAGCAGACAGGATGGCAGGGCGTCGTCGAAGTACACGGCGACTGCGCCGCCCTCCTCGACTTTCGCGACTCCTTTCGCGACCGCTTCGTCCACCACGGCGTCCAGCATCGGCTCGTAGAACGATTCTCCGTGCTGTGTGTCGAACACGACATCGAACCGCTTGTACGTCCGCTCGAACTCCGCCATAGTGATGTCGATCAGCCGTTGCCATGTCTGCCGCGCCCAGGGATCGCCGCGTTCGAGTTTGTTGAACCAGGCGCGGGCGGTGTCCATCAGGGCGGGGTCGGTTTTGGCGGCTTTGTTGAACTCGCCGTAGATTTCCACCAGTGACTGTACCGGGTCGGGCTCGTTCCACGGCTCGCGTTTGTCGGCGTCCAGCGCGGCGAGGAGCGTCCCGAATTGGGTGCCCCAGTCGCCGAGGTGGTTGTCGCCGACGACGTTGTAGCCGAGGGCTTTCAGGATTTTGTAGATGCTGTGCCCAATCACCGTGGAGCGCAGGTGTCCGACGTGCATTTTGCGGGCGATGTTCGGCGACGAATACTCCACGATGGTAGTTTCGCCCTTGCCGACCGATTTATCTTCGCCGTACGCGTCGCCCCGCGCCGCGACATCGGCGAGCACGGCGGACGCGAAAATATCGGGGCGCACGGAAAAGTTGACGAACCCGCCCGCCGGTTCGACGCGGGAGAAGAGCGACTCCGGGGAAAGGGCTACGGCTTCGGCGAGACGCTTGGCGAAGTCGTTGGGGCTAACTCCGGCGACTTTCGCGGACGCGAACACAGGGAACGCGAGGTCGGCGGGAACGTTCGCCTTCGGTTCGGTGAGCAGGACCGACTCCGGTGCGACCAGTCCGGTGACGGCGATGAGGTCGGTGGCTTCGGTGCGAAGCCGGTCAAAAACGTAGGGCATAAGGGTGTCCATATGCCCTTATCGTATCACAGGGCAGGAGTGGTCAGTGAACAGTGGTCGGTGGTCAGTGGCTCGTCGTCGGGCGGTGAACCGCTCCGCTACGCGCCTACGGCGGACGCACTCCGTGCGGACAAACCGTTCGGCGTTCCATTTAGCGGACCCACCCTCCAACCGGCGCGGCATCTTAGGAATCCTACCCCGTAGGGTTCCCGCCGCAGGCGCGTAGCGGAGCGGTTCACCGCCCGACGACGAGCCACTGACCACCGACCACTGTCCACTGACCACTCATGTGCGCCGCCGCGCTTCCGCGAGCAGTTCGTCTACCCGGCTTCGCGTCGCCGCGAGCATGTCCACGATGCTGTCGAGGTCGGCTTCGTTGTCTACCTTCGCCAGATTGATCTCCGCGAGCACCTGCGGCAACCGCTCCACGATCCCGACCATCGCACGGCTCATCGAGAACGGCATGCCCTCGTTTTTGTTCGCCAGCGGTCCGCCGTCGTAGGCTCCTTCGTGGTAGTCGATGTCGCGTTCGCGGTTCCCGCCGCCGCCGCTGTTACCGCGCCCGCCGCCCGCGATGTCGTCGCCGCTCCTGCCGCCGCCGAACCGCTTTCGCAAACCGTCCGGTCCCTCGCCGAGGATGGCGTCGAAATCGTCGGGGCTTTCGCGCAGGGCTTTCGCGTACAGCGCGGTCTCGTCGGAGGACAGCTTATCGCCCTTGATCTTCTCCACAAGTGCGGCTTGCGCTTCGGGGCTGTCGTTGAGTTGGCGCAGGAACCGCCCGTGCTTCTCGGTCAGGTTGCCCGCCGACGGTCGGTTCGGCGACGAAATGATCTGTTCACCGATCTCTTCCGGCAGGTCCATCAGGTCGAGCAGGTAGCCGACCGTCCGCTCGGAAAGCGCGAGACGCCCGGCGACTTCCTTGTTCGTCGCGCCGATACTTTCTTTCAACGCCTTGATCGCCCGCGCCTTGTCGAGCGGGGCGAGTTCTTCGCGTTGCAGGTTTTCGATCAGTTGTTCGGTCGCCTTGTCCGACGTGTCCGTGGGGGCGGCGGGGCGGACGATGCACGGGATCTCGAACAGCCCGGCGATCTGCGAGGCTCGCCAGCGGCGTTCGCCGGTGATGATGCGGTAGCCGTCCACGCCGGAAAGCGGGGCGACCGTGATCGGGTTCAGCACGCCGTGCTGGCGGATCGAGTCGGCGAGTCCTTGCAGGGCGGCGTCGTCAATCGCCTTGCGCGGCTGGTCGGGGTCTTCGATGATGCGGGAAACTTCTATCGGTTGCAGGTCCACGGGGTACGTTCTCCAGAGCGTTCGGTTGGCTGGGGGCGGAACTGTTTGCCCCCCACGTTTGCCTCATTATAGTCGCGCGGGAGCGGGGTGTCAATGCGTCCTCGCGGGGGTCAGGGCGATTGCATTATAGATTGCTTGCTTCCTCATTCCTATAAGAACGCGGGTTAAAACCCACGTCTGTGGGCGTCTTCGACGCCGAACGTCCTCCGGACGGCACGGGAGCGGCGGGATGCTCAGTGTCGTGGGCGCGTTTTACCCACGTCCGAAGGACGTTCGGCGTCGAAGACGCCCACAGACGTGGGTTTTAACCCGCGTTTATATG
>JAYULM010000346.1:0-9687 GCA_043763605.1 Armatimonadota bacterium
ACAATTATCGGTGCCACTATCGTAGAGAGATTGAAACTCGTCGCGGGTCATGATTGACAAGAAGTATACCCATTATTGCGAACCTGAGTAGTTACAGCACAAGACTATGCTTATTATCTACTAGAGTTACATTTCCTTTAACATCTATCGGGACAGCAAGATATGAGTAGCCATATGAAGCTCCAGATGTGGATTTAATTGGCTGGAGCTGACCAATTATTTCGTAACTCTGAACTTTCTTGTTATGCTGACCATCACTAGATATTCTACGATTTCCACCAACAGGCCATTCATCAATTATGTCACCCGGAAGTAGCTTATTTGGATCATTATGGTCGCTATCAGTATTTAATTTGTGGCGCGTTTTCAGCTTGGTAATATCAAATTTCATCTCTATAAAAGACCTGCACTGTAGAGGTAAACATTATAGTCTCTTCCCACTGATGGCTGGTTGATGATCTCGCCTATGACTTTATGGCGTTCCTGGACACGTAGCTCACCATTCTGTTTCGATGGCTTAGGCAAGTAGACAAGTCCTGACATCTCTGCCACAAACTTTACTTCATCCAGCAACGTTGCATTGCGATACCAGAAGACTGTAACCTGTTTTCCGGGCTTTCCAAAAGCTTTAATCACCCAATCATCGGCAACTTCTGGAGCATCTATGTCGTAAGTAATTATTATACGCTCGTTTGGATTAGTCACGCGGATAAAATGATTATTTTTTGCATCGTAAAACCATTCCCCAAATCTTGGAAGGTCGTTCGAGTCTAGTTGCCTTTGTTCATTAGAATTTCTTGATGTAGCCGTATCTAATGCAGCTCCGTCAGATCTACCCGTTACGGAAGAGTTGCCAGGAAGGTAATTGCACAAAAAATTGACCACAAACAACGCGGATGAGTAAGCTGCGAATTCCCTAAAAACGTCGTTTTTGTCGCTTTCACCTAAGGCCGGACATGCATGATCCTGAACTCCTTTTGCGAACAAGGTAAATCGTAGTCCAAGACGCTTGGCAGCTAACGCAATACCAAAACTTTCCATCTCTAATGCAATTGTAGATCGCTTGACTAATCGTGCTCGTTTAAAAGCAAATTCGTCTATAGTTACGTCTGGTACCGTTAGCACAGTGCCCACCTTCACTCTGAAATTGTATGGATTGGCACCTACATTAGGATATCTCTGACGCAATACCAAATCATTTTCAAGTATAAATTTCTGAGAAAAGTCTTCTGCATCTTCGTGCCAATTCGTTGGAGGAAAATCTTCTGTTTCTATCTCCTCCTCTCGATCCTCTCGCCTTTGCTCTCCGGTGTAGGTGACTTTGACTTTACCGTGACCGTGTCTCCAAGTCTTTGTCGCGACGAAAAGGTCACCGGACGATAATTTCTTATTGTATCCAGCACAGACTCCGCACATCGCTAGGCAGCTGTAATGAAACTCATGGTGCAATTCTATTGCTCGAGTATATGCTTCGTCATGTCCCATTCCTCTGCACCGGGCAACTAAAATGCTAATTTCGCTACCATCGGAAGGCTTACGAAACCTCCCCAAAATCATGGGATGCCCATTTTTATCCCTCACTTCTTCCCATTCGTTTGGGCTTGCCGTAGGAATAATATGGTATTTAATTTGGTCGTACTCATCCTGAACTGCATTCAGGATAAGTACATCGATGGACGGTAATTTAAGATCCATTTTGCGCTTTGAATATTTTGTGGAAGCAATGCTTAAAGCTTGCTTGAAGTTACGAAATCGAATGACATCATGGGGATATTGCTAGTAACCAATACTGCTTGCTCGATCACTTAGGGATTCCTAGGAAGGGGTAATCTCATTTCAAACCTTATGTGAGGCTAATCGAATTTTGAAACACGGTATTTGGCTGCACAACATTATGGTGGTCCCATTTGTCAAGACACCGAACGAGCCATTTTTAAGAAATCTTTCTGCCCTCTATGGGCGGTCCCTTTCATAGACCTGAGCAGGCGTAGCGTTACCCAACGCCTGGTGCGGGCGTCGCTCATTGTAGAACGACAGATATTTGCTTAATCCCTGGCGCACCTCGCGCGGACAGGAGTATTCCGAAAGATACACCTCCTCATACTTCACGGAACGCCATAACCGCTCCGTAAAAATATTGTCCACAAAGCGACCACGACCGTCCATGGAAACCCGTGCCCCCGCCTCCCGAAATCGCCCCGTGAAACGCTCGCTGGTGAAATGGCTCCCCTGGTCGGAGTTCACTATCTCAGGCACAGCGCGGGCCAGGGCGACCTGAGAACAATCCATTACGAACGGCATCTCCAGCGTGTCGGACAATTCCCAGGCAACCACGTAGCGTGAGAACCAGTCCAGGTACATCCACCCGCCGCTCATCCGAATGTAAGTGATGTCCACACCCCATACCTGATTCGGGCGATCAATGACCAACCCCCTGAGCAAATAGGGGTAGACCTTGTGTTCGGGACTATCAGCAGGTCTCGATAGATTCGGCTTCGGATAGAGCGTTTCGAGTCCCATCTCCGCCCGATAACGCCGCACGGTGTGCCTCCCGACTTTGACACAGTCGGCGGCGAGCATGGCAACAATCTTTCGTGACCCTAGGAAAGGCAGTTCCGTATAGAGTTCATCCAGGCGGTGCTTAGCCCTGACTTCTTGGGACTTGGGCGGACGCGGGTGATAGTACAAATGTCCGCGACTCAGCGAAAGCAGATCTGCCTGCCATGAAATCGGAGTCCCTCCCTCCGTTTGCCAATCGAGCAAGGCGACCCGCTCACGGCGCGTCAGGTTCGAGACCAGATTTTTTTTTCAGCCAGTTGACCTAGGTCGTCAACCGTCCGATCTGTTCATAGAGTTCCGCGACCTTCTTTTCCTGAGCGTCGGCGTTCGCCTCGCGCTTGGCTCCGCGCTCGAACACGTCGAGTAACCCAGTGACTGCCTCCGTTTTCCACTTGGTAACAAGCGTCGGGTGGATCTCGTTTTCGGCGGCGATCTGGGTGAGTGATTTCGTCTCGCGGAGCGCGGCGATCACGACTTGAGTTTTAAAAGACGGGCTGTGTTGTTTTCTCATCATGACTATCCACTTTCTTAGGATAGCCCATTTCACTGTCCGAATTTATAGGACCATTATACATCTTTGATAAATTAATTCCGCAGAGGATGGTTCTCCAGAGCTGTACAAGCGGCTAATAACTAAAAAATTATACGCCATGTGTATCTGCACCACGTGAGATCCTGACGCTGAAGTGCTTCTTAACATCACAGTATAATTTTGCAAACTTCTTCGGCCCGATACCTTTGATGTCCTGAACCTGCTCAACCGAGGCAAAGTGCCCGATTTGAGTGCGGTACTCGATAAATTTCTGTGCCGTGCTTGGCCCGACACCCCGCAGTTTCTGCAGTTGCGCCAGATCAGCGGTGTTGATGTTGACGACTCCATTGCCGGTTTTGGCAGATCTGCGCGCTGCTCCGGTTGCTACGCTTTCTCCGCTGGTCTCCGCTTCCTCCACAATACTAGTTCCACGGCACTAGGCTTGCCACCTTACTCTATACCTTGCCTGAAACTGTAATGGTGAAATGCTTCTTAACATTACAGTACATCGACATGCACTGTGTCACGCGCTGGTCGCGGCTCGGGAATGTCTGGGAGGGCGTGTCTACCCGCGAGATCCTGAAGCACGTCACGCTGAAGCCGGACGCCAAGTTCGTGCTGGTCCAGGCGTACGACCGCGCGTTCTCGTTTTTCGGCGGTTCCCAACACTGGACCACAAACCTGCCGCTGAAGTATTTCCTGGACGAGGACTGCCTGTTCGCCGACACGCACGACGGGGAGCCGATCTCGCTCGAACACGGCGGTCCGCTACGGCTGGTGATCCCGAAACTGTACGCGTGGAAGTCGGCGAAGTGGGTGCGCGGCGTCGAGTTTCGCGCCACGGACACGCCGGGCTACTGGGAGCGTGGCGGTTATCACATGCTTGGCGACCCGTGGCAGGAGCAACGTTACCGCGACTATTGAGCCGCCGCACACGCATTGTTTCCGGCGTCCGGTTCAAACGCAGGGCTATCCGGTAATCTGAAAGAATTGCCCGCCGCGCCCGGAACCTCATCCCCCCGCCCCCTCTCCGTGCCGGAGAGGGGGAGCCAGAATGGACACGCGATGGCAAAACATTTCCGGCATCTTACTCCCCCTCTCCGGCACGGAGAGGGGGCGGGGGGGTGAGGTTCCGGGTGACTGCAACAACTGAATGACCCTGGTTCAAAGCCGTTCAGAAGGAGAACACTTCCACCGGCGTAAAATCGATCCGATCACAAGCGACACAGTAGCACGTCACGCCGGACAGCGTTTCGCCGAAAACGGCTAACTTTTCATCGTCGGGGAGCGAGTTGACATGGACGTGCCCGTATACACAGATCGAAACGCCCGCGCCGGACAGAATATCGAGGAACGGTTGCGGCGGATAGTGCAGGAGCGCGATATTCACGCGGCAGTGCGCGATGGCGTCCAGGCTTTTCTGTAAACGCCGCCGCTCTCGCTCGAAGGTCTTCTTATCGGCGGCGTAAGTTTCCACGTCCGGCTGTGGCAGGTTCCAGCCACGCGTCCCGGCGAATCCGATGGAGTCAGTGGGTAGTGGGTAGTGGGCAGTGGTTGGATGAGTGGTCAGTGGATAGTGGATAGTGGGTAGTGCTACTTGCCCGCCTGTTGCGACTCGCGCTCTCTCACCACTATCCACTGACCACTGACCACTGACCACTACCGGTGGCGAAAGCAGACCGGGATACCCAATCGGCTTATCCGATTCCCACCAGTAGTCGTGGTTGCCTTTGATCGCGATTTTGACTCCGGGCAAGTCCGCGAGATATGCCAGATCAGGTTCCGCCTGATGGCGTTTCGTCGCCCACGAAAGGTCGCCGGGGATCAGCAGGATGTCGTCCGCGCCGACGGTGGCGACGGTGCGTTCGCGGATCGTGCGCGGGTGTTCGATCCATTCCGCGCCGAACCGGTCCATCGTCTTCCCGACGCCGAAACCGAGGTGCGTATCCCCCAGGGCGAATATCTTCGGCACGGTGCGCTATCCCCCCGGCTTGCTATCGTCGATCCCATCGCCGGAACCGTCGTCCACCGGGAGCGGAACCTTGCCCGCCATCGGCATTTCGAGCGCGAACTTGCCCTTGCGCGCGCTTTCCGGGATCGGGATCGGATACTTGCCGTTGAAACACGCCAGGCAGAAGTTGTCGTTCGGCGACGACAGCGCGCGGGCGAGTCCCGCTTCGGAGAGGTAGCCGAGCGAGGTCGCGCCGATATGTTGCCGGATCTGTTCCACGGAATAGTTATAGGCGATCAGTTGTTCCTGCGACGACATATCGATCCCGTACAGGCAGGGGTTTTTGACCGGCGGCGCGGAAATACGCACGTGAACCTCGCGCGCCCCGGCGTCGAACAGAAGCCGGACGACTTTGCCGGTGGTCGTCCCGCGCACGATGGAATCATCCACCATCACCACTTTCTTGCCCTCCAGCACTTCGTGGATCGGCGTAAGTTTCATACGCACACCCATCTCGCGCATCCGCTGATCGGGCGCGATAAAGGTGCGCTGGATGTAGCGGTTCTTGATCAAGCCCTCGTCGAACGGGATACCTGACGCGCGGCTGAACCCGATGGCGGCGGGGATGCCGGAATCGGGGATCGGGATCACTAAATCGGCACCGTCGGCGGGATGCTCCTTGAACAGTTCCTCGCCCATGCGCTGACGCGCTTTGTGGAGCGACTGCCCGAACATTTCCGAGTCGGGGCGCGCGAAGTAGATCATTTCCAGCATGCACAGGGCTTCGCGTTGCATCGGCAGACCGGACAACCGGCGCACACCGTTCTCGCCGAGGATGACGATCTCGCCGGGAGCCAGTTCCCGAACGAAGCGCGCCCCGACCGTGTTCAGGGCGCACGTCTCGGACGCCAGCACCCAGTGGTCGCGCCCGGAGGGTGTCGTGATACGCCCGAGGCAGAGCGGGCGAATCCCAAACGGGTCGCGCACCCCGACGATTTCGTTCTCGGTGAGGATCACGAGCGAGTACGCCCCGTTGATGCGCCGCATCGTTTCGCGCACGGCTTCAACGAGGTCGCGCTTGCCGCCGTGCGTGTTGGAATAGTGCGCCAGAAGTCGCGCGACAATCTCGCTGTCGTTCGATGTCTCGAATGTGTAGCCGTCGGCTTCCAGTTCCGCCTTCAGTTCGCCCGCGTTGATCAGGTTGCCGTTATGCGCAACCGATACCGAGCCGAACTCGGTCAGGCAGGAAAGCGGCTGGGCGTTCTGCACGACGCTGGAGCCGGTGGTGCTGTAGCGTGTGTGCCCGATGGCGAGGTGCCCGCGCAGGGGCGCGAGCGTTTTTTCCGTGAACACCTGCGTCACCAACCCCATGTCCTTGTGCATCGCAATCGTCTTACCGTCGGACACGGCGATCCCGGCGGACTCCTGCCCCCGGTGTTGGAGCGCGAACAGCCCGAAAAACGTCAGGCGGGCGACATCCTCGCCGGGCGCGTACACGCCGAAGATGCCGCACTCGTCGCGGGCAGTGTCGGCGAGCAGGTCTTCGTCGTTCGCCTTCGGTTCGTACGGCGGCGGCAGGTTCGGTAGTTCACGGGTATTCACATGGCATTGTACACCGGTTCGGGGGGCGTGTGGCAAGTTTTTGTCCGGTATAATGGAGCCAGTGCGGCAAACAGAAACGATTCTCTTAACAGACGGGACGAGCGGCTTGCCGGTCGCGGCGACGCTGGTGTCCGATCTATCGGTGGCGGAAATGGCGGCGGTTGACACGGAGTGGTTGCCGTTTTTACAACGGGCGGTCGCGGATGCGGTGGCGCGTGGCGTCTCGCGGTACGACTTGCCGGAGCACAAGCACTGGGAGTGGGAGCGCAAGGGACGGGCGATGGGCTCGGAAAGCGCGGCGTTCGGGGTCGTGGCGGGCAGCGAGATGCAGGCGGTGATGATCGTCCGGACCGATAAAACGTGCCGGTTGCTGGAACAGTCCGGTGAACCGATGGTGTACGTAGACTATCTGGCGACCGCACCATGGAATCTGGCGGGGATGGTAGCCGTGCCGCGTTACAAGAAGTGCGGAAGGCGGTTGATTCAGGCGGCGATAGGATTTAGCATCGATTTGGGATTCGGCGGTAGAGTCGGTCTACACTCCTTAGAGCAGTCAGAGAGTTTCTACATCAGTCAATTCGGGATGCAGGACTTGGGGAGTGATCCCACCTACGAAAACCTGCATTATTTGGAGTTGACCGCCGGTGTCGCAATATCCCAAATATAAGAAAGGAAAGAGCATGATAATTAAAGATGTCAACGGTGTGGAAATTGACACCGATTCGAAAGCCTACAAAGAGTATTTGCGGGATAGGGAAATGGACCGCTTGTTCCCGGATGTGCAGGAGCCGACGGGCTGGATGACGTTTGGTGAGGTGATCGAGCGGGACCGACGGCGGCAGGAGCAGGGCTTGCTGGTGGAAAGGGATTCGCCCGTAGAAGCGCGGAAACCAGTGACGGCGGTGGCATCCAAAGGGTAGCCGATTTCCGGTTCGCCGGGCGGAATCATGCCGTAACGCTTCGTCGTTAAAATTTTTTTCCACGGAAATTTCGTTTTCACGCTTTGTACACGATTTGCACACGATGGCTTTGTAGGATGGATGCATACCAACGCCCGGGAGGGCGCGCCGATTGAAAACGGCGCATTTAATATGCATTCCATCTCGTTATTATTCCGTGTTTCCACGTTCGCCTTCGCAGTCGCCGCCGCCGCGACACTGCTCGCCGCGCCCCGGCAGGCACAGGCGCAGATCATCGCTGGCGGGTCGGCACTAACCGAGGGGAACTCCTCCACGTTCCCGGTTATCGGACAAAGCGGGTCGGTCACACAGATCTTTTTCCCGACGTCCGCGCTTTCCACTCTCGCCATCGGGAACAACATCACCGGTTTGGCTTTCCGACTCGATGGCGCGAGAACCACCGGCACCCCCGCGCTCTCGTTCGTCGATTACCGGATATTTCTCGGTCAGGCGTTAGACAACAGTTTGGAACCCACCTTCGCCGACAACTACAGCAACGCGAATCCGCGTACACTGGTCCGTTCCGGTGCGCTAAACATCGCGGCGGGTGCGTTCGCCGCCGGACCGGGAGCCGGTCCCGAACCGTTCGGACCGACGATCACGTTCGACAGCGCGTACTCCTACCAGGGCGGAGGATTGATCATCGAGATAATCCACACGCCGAACGGCACGGGGCAGAACTTCTTCGTGGATGCGACTACGTCCGGCGGCTCGCAAGCGTTGACAAACACTCCGGCAACCGCGCTGGGCGGAACCTCGATCAGTGCGCCGATTACACGCCTCGCCATCGGTCCCGCCACCGTGCCCGAAGTCGGCACCGGTGCGCTTCTCGCCCTTGCTGCGTTGCCCGTTATCGGTGCCTGCATCGCTCGCCGGAAAGGAGCACGGGCGTGAGATTATTACTTGTAACCCAGCTCGCCGTTCTCGCCACCGCTCTGGCGACGCTCCCCGCGCAGGCACAGGGCAAAAAGCCCGCACCTGTCGCGAAGCCCGTCGCCAAAAACTCCGCCCCCGCCGCGAAAAAACCGGCGGCGACCACTGGTACAATTGTGCTGGGGACCACGCAGTTGCCGGGCGACTTCGGGAAGCTGGCGACTACCTACACCATCGGCACCCGCAACCCGATCAACTTCACGCTCAAAAGTGCGACGTACTCGGTCGAACCGCTGACCATCGGCACCCGGACATGGGTGCCGAAGGTCAACGAGAAACTGCTGGTGTTGCGCTATACGATCCATAACCCGCTCCCGAACGAGCAACCGTATGACTGGGCGGGAATCGACTTTACGGCGGTGGACGCGAAGGACGTAAACCATCGGTTCATCCAGGGAATCGCCCGGGACGGCGAGAACGAACCGCTCCATGTGTCGCTCAAGCCCGCGCAAAAACTCGACGTGCTGTCCGCCGTGCTCGTGCCCGCCGACGGCGTGGTGCCGAAACTGATCGTGCAACGCGAACGGGATGCCTCGGTGATTCGGTACGATCTGCGCGGGCAAGCCGGAACACTCCCGGCTCTGGTCGCGGACGCAACGGACACGACCGGTGCCACCGTGCGCAAGGAGATCGCAGTGCCCGCCGGAACGTTCGTACCGCTCGGGGTTTTCGACGCCCGCCTGGATAGCGTTGCCTACACGACGGAACCGATTCTGAAGCGCGAACCGGGCAAAGGCAACCGCTTCATGGTCGCGACGTTCACGCTGAAGAATCGCACCACCAAAGCACAATCGTACTACTGGGGCTACTTCAACGCCGACCTGCGCGACGCGGACGGCGAGAAGGTCAAATACACGCAGGCTCTCCTGAAAGGGAGCCGGGACGAACGCGCACAGGGCGACCTGTCCCCCGGCGAGGAGACACGGGTGCGACTCTTCTTCCCAGTCCCGGAGAATGTCGCCGGGAAATCGCTGAGCCTTTCCGAGGGCAAGGAGGTTTCCCTCCGCGACGCCCGTGTGTGGGCGTTCGACCTGACTGGCACTCCGGCGCAATAGGTTGGGTGTTGGGTGTCGGGTGTTGGGTTGTTTCGATCATCGGTTGCGCCCATCGGTTTCGATCATGGGTTGCGATTATCGGATGCGATCATCGGT
>JAYULM010000347.1:0-9627 GCA_043763605.1 Armatimonadota bacterium
GTGATCGCCGCGGTGAGACTCGTCTTGCCGTGGTCGACGTGACCGATGGTGCCGATGTTGACGTGCGGTTTGCTCCGCTCGAACTTTGCCTTCGCCATAATGTTATCCGTTCTTTCTCTGTGTCATGGGGCGGCAAACGACCACTCCCGGGACGAATTCGAAACTTTGTAGTTATCAAGGTAGCCGGAGGACAGGTTTCGCAAGCAACGGCGGCGGAATCAGCGGACCGATTTCACGCGCAACGGGTGCGATCTGTCGCGGCAGGTTTATCGAGACAAAAATGTAGGGCGGCGTTATAGTACGTCGCCCGCACAAGGGAGAAGTATATCATGTATTTCGCGCGGTGCAAGAATCGGTTCGCGAGTCGAAGAGGCGTGACTATTCCGGTTCCTGTTACTCCCCGGGGCGCAACGGGAACCCCGGGGAGGAAGGTTTTTCGGGGCGCGGCGGTCAACGTATAGACACGAGGAGTTTCTCATGAGGATCGATAGACGGGGAGTGATACGCGGCGGCGTGGGCATAGCGGCGGCGATAGCGTTCAATGGCACGATGCCCAGGGTCGCGGCGGTGCAACGCGGTCGGTTGCCAGCCAACGTGGAAAACCCGCCGACACTGGCGGCGTGCCTGCCACTTCTGAATTGGGATCCGGCGGAGCGCGGTCCCCTGCTCATCGTCGCGCCGGAGCGGGCGAAAACCACGCTGGTGCAACCGATAGGCTTCTCTGAGCAGCGTCGTGCTTCCCCGCCACTGGACTTCGGGGGTACGCACGTAACGACCGAACGCAAAGCGTTACGGCTCTCCGTCATCAGCCCGCGTTACCGGCGCAAATTGGTCACGGTCGGTTCCCTTTCGGCGGCGGTCCCGGAAACAATGGGTGTGCTCCGCTACAAAAACCTGCCCAAGCCCGACCTGTTCGCGGCGGTGCGCCCCGAAACCCGCCCGCAACTCCTGCTCGCTTCACTGACGAAAGCGCAGTGGCGTCGCCTGTCCTCGGTTGACGGACTCGGAATCGGCGATTTGGAACGCGACCAGCAGGCGATGTTCGCCGGACTATTATCCGAAACCGCGACACTGTTTCGCACCAATCCTCCCGCGCCCGGTCAGAATCAGACGAAGACGGAAATCGTTCCGCTCAACGGAGTACGTATGGCGGACGCTCGGCTGCGACTGTACAAGGAGTTGTCGTGGACCTACCTGCAGAAGAACACCAAAGGGGGCGGGACGCTGTCCATGGGAAACCAGCGTCAGGGCGACGACATCAAGGAACCGATTCTCCGCCTGCAATTTAACGACTCGTCCGCCGACCACGCCTTCAACGGGGGGCGGGACGACAGCGAGGTCGTCGAAAACATTTCCGTCTTCGGGGTAAACCTTCTCGAAGCACTGCCGAACCGCGCCAAGCCCTCGGACATCGATTACGACGACCCGTTCTGGAATATCTCCGTGTCGCTTTCGGATGCCCGGACGGTCGGCGAACTCGTGGCGCGCGTCCGGGCGGCGACCGGGGTCGAAATTTACTCAGATAAACGGTACGCCGAACTTCTCGTGCATACCCGCGCCGTCGCGAACACGGGGGTGCGCTCCGGCGACCTGCTCAAAACCCTCGCACTATCGGTCACAGGCACGTTCCGCCGCGTCGCATCCGGTTCCGAAACGGCGTTCGTGATGACAGACGACCGCGTGGGATCGGGAACGCGCTACGCCCTCCTCAATGACTGGATTCAAAACGCGACAAAGGAGTTACGTGTCGCAAGCGAGAAGATCGGCGGCGCGGCGCAAGAAGCGGACGTATCGGGCAACGCGCCGTGGTCGCTACGGGAAGACATGATCCCGTCGCCCGCGCTACTGAAACGAATGGCGGGCGACGGAAAAGGCACTGTCATTCCCAGCGAAAAACTGCACGAGCATCTGACGCCGATTTCCGAACTGCCGCCCGAGGTTCAGGAGAGGGTCCGGTCCCAACTGGACTACTTGCGCGAACAGTCGGCAACTCAGGATGAGGGAAACTGCCACTATCTTCACGAGGAAGGGGTGATGATCGGCACTAAACCAACCCTTTCGCTCGTGCTGCCCGGCATCGGGACAATCCCGTTGCCGCACGATGATATTCCGCTGACCGACCGCCCCGCCAACCCTTTTTACCCGGCAGGGATGGATTGGTACAGCCGGGGCATGATGCCTCCCGATATGACCGCAAAGCTCCCGGTGCGGATCGATTCAGGGCGGATCACGAAGCGGTTGCTCGCGGTCCAGGTAGGGAACGTGGAAGACGCTCGCCGAGCCGCACTGTTCGCGCATTCGCACCGGTTCAACGCCGTGCTGTTTCGCGTCGGCGGTCAAAGTGCCGAGGAAATCGCGGCGTGGACGGCGGCGGCGCGCGCGGCGGTTCCTGGGATCGCGGTCTGGCTACGCACGCCGCTACTGCGCGGGAACATGGCACCCGCTCCCGGCTCTGCCCAGGCGGAAGAATCACCGACACCGCCGCTCGATCTGACGGTCCGGGAGGAGACGTACACGAAGTTGCTCCAACGCACCGCTGCCTCGCCGGCGACTACTTTGGCGCGATCTCCTTTCCCCAGGCGCAGGACAGCACAGCGGGCGATTACGTCGCGGTCGGCGATGCGAACGCGATGCAAACCACCCGTTCCCGCGCGCTTACACTGGCGGGCGCGACGGACGGCATCCTGTTCACCGACACGACGCCCCCGGGCTACCACGCGTTCAACGGCGGATTCAATACCTCACCGGACCGCGAACTGGGGTACACTCCTGATTCCCGGCTCGCTTTCCTGCGCGAAGCCGGTGCCGATCCGATTGACCTGTCGCCGTTCGGCGAGTTCGGAACGCAGTACTGGATACCCGGTCCCCGGATGATGCCGATTCGAGTACGGTTGCCGTTCTTTCCGGATCTGGGTCCGGGTGTGAGCAATACGACGATCTACGGCAAACCCGCGACCGATATGGCAGCGAAGGATCTGTATCCCCGCTGGTACGAGTTCCGCACGAACCGACTCGCCTCCGCGCTTGCCACCCTGCGCAGTGCTCTACAGGAACGAAGTCCCCGCACCGAAATACTGATCCATCAGCCCGGGACATGGGGAAACCTGATGCCGTGGGAGTTGCCCGGTGCTAAATTAGACGGTGCCGCTACGCCGAAACCCATGGCGAAACCGGTCCCCAACGCACTCCCCGCTTTCCTATGGATCTCATCCACTTACAAAAAAGTGGTCCCACCGGGGACGGCTCCGATGAACGCGGGCGACCGGTTCGCGCGTCAGACCGCGCCGATGCTGGCATGGGTGGGAGAGAAGATCACTCCGGAAACCAAGGCGATGCTCGCGACCACAAAACTCGGTCTGTTCCTCGACCTGTCGGAGGCTTCCCTCGAAGATGCGGAGGGGTTGCTGGCACGGATTGTGATCGAACCGTAGGGGTGTGGTGTTCGCTCGTGCCCTCACCCCCCAACCCCCTCTCCCTCCGAAGGGAGAGGGGGAGCAGGAGGGGACGGACGGTAAATGTTCTGCCTCTGGTGTCTTACTCCCCTCTCCCTTCGGAGGGAGAGGGGGTTGGGGGGTGAGGGCACGAGCGAACACCACACCCCTACGATTTACTTTATGGAAGTCGGGAGCAAAACGGTTTGTTCAATCGTATGGTAAAATGGTTTCGCGGGCGGAGTCGTTGACGGCAAACGGTTTTGCGTGCGAGGTGGCGTCAATGGGGAATCGTTACGGCGGCTTTATCCGGCTCAAACGGTTATCGCCAATCGCAGTCGATCCCCTCCCCGTCCAACCGACATGAAGTGCCTATGTTATCGCGTGATACGAGTCTGAATATCGTGTGGGCTTCCGGTGGCGTTCTGCTCGCCGCCGCTGTCGCCATGCCAGGTCTCGCGGCGAAGCCCCCTCCTGTGCCACGCGCGAAGACCGCCGTGCCCGCGCGCAAGACTGTGGGCGAGGGCGAACAGGTTTTCCGCCAGCAGTGTGCCCCGTGCCACGGCAAGAACGGTGAGGGCGCGGCAGCATACTCGCGCCCGCTCGCGGGCGACAAATCCCCCGCGCAACTCGCCAAATACATCGCGCAGGCGATGCCGCCCGGTCCCAAACACGCCTCGCCCGCCGACGCCGCGAAAGTCGCGCCGTATATTTACGACACCTTCTATTCGCCACTCGCGCAGGAGCGAAACCGCCCTGCCCGCGTCGCGTTGTCCCGCTTGACAGTGCGACAACTCAAGAACGCCGTGTCCGACATCGTTGCCGCTTTCCGCGAGTCCGCCGCAGTCGAGGGTGAGCCTGGTCTCCGTGCCGCGTATTTCAAGTCCGAGGAAACCCGCGACAAGGACCGCGTCTTCGCGCGGGTCGATCCGCAGGTCGCGTTCAACTTCGGCACGTTCGGGCCGGGCGGTGGTGAGTTCGACCCGCACCAGTTTTCGATCCGGTGGGAAGGGAGCGTGATCGCCCCGGACACCGGTGTTTATGAGATGGTGGTCCGCACGGGGTATTCGACACAACTGTGGGTCAACGACACGGAAAAAGCGTTGATCGACGGTGCGGTCCGCTCGGGCAAGGATACCGAACTGCGCGAGTCGATCTATCTCGTCGGCGGGCGTACGTACCCACTCCGATTAGAGTTTTCCAAGTCTACGCGGGGCGTGGACGATTCCGACCAGAAGAAGGGCAAGCCCGTGCCGAAGGCGGGAATCACGCTCGCGTGGAAGCGACCGAACCTGCCGGAGGAGCCGATCCCGACCAGCGCGCTACGCACCGGCACGCCTACGAAAACCTTCGTGTTGAACACTCCGTTCCCGCCCGACGACCGGAGTATGGGCTATGAGCGCGGTAACTCGGTCTCCAAAGAGTGGGACGACGCGGCGACTTCGGCGGCACTGGAAACGGCGGACTACGTCGTCGCACACCTGAAGGAATTAGCCGGGACCGACAGCGACCCGGCATTGTTGCGTGTGTTCTGCAAAAAGTTCGTGGAGCGGGCACTTCGCCGCCCGTTAGACGCCGACACCGAGCAACGCTACGTGGAAAAACAGTTCGCCGCCGCGCCGGACACGAACACGGCCATCAAACGCGTCGTCCTCCTGACGCTGAAATCGCCGCGCTTCCTGTACCGCGAATTAGGCGCGGCGACCGACGACCCGTACGACACCGCGTCCCGGCTGTCGTTCTCGCTCTGGGACTCGATCCCCGACGACGCATTGTTGGAAGCGGTGAAGACCGGGAAACTCGCCACGCGCGAACAGGTTCTGGCGCAAGCGGAGCGCATGGTCGCCGACGACCGAGCCTGGTATAAACAGCGCGAGTTCCTGCACCAGTGGCTAAAAATCGACCACTACCCGGATCTCGCCAAAGATAACAAACGGTTCCCGAAGTTCACGCCCGCCGCCGCCGCCGACCTGCGCACATCACTCGACATGACGCTGGAGTCGGTCGTGCGTAGCGAAAAGTCGGACTTCCGCGAACTGCTCCTGTCGGATAGATACTACCTGAACGGTCGCCTCGCGCCCCTCTATGGCGTCTCGCTCCCCGCGAACGCGCCGTTCCAGCCGGTCCCGCTCGACCCGAAGGAACGCGCCGGGGTGCTGACACACCCGTATCTGTTAGCCAGTTTCGCCTACCGCGCGACCAGTTCACCGATCCATCGCGGCGTTTTGCTGACGCGGAGCGTGATGGGGCGCACCCTGTCGGCACCGCCCGCCGCGTTCGTGCCGCTCGCTGCCGACCTGCACCCGAAACTGACGACCCGGCAGCGCGTCGTGATGCAGACCAAGCCGGACAACTGCATGTCGTGCCACGCGATCATCAACCCGCTCGGCTTCGCGCTGGAGCGGTTCGACGCCATCGGACGGTTCCGCACGGCGGAGAACGGTTCGCCGATCAACGCCGCCGGAAGTTACGAGTCGAAGACGGGCGAAACCGCCAAATTTACCGGAGCGCGGGATCTCGCCCGCTTCGTCGCGCAGAGCGACGAGGCACAATCGGCGTTCGTGGAAAAGTTCTTCCAATTTCAGGTAAAACAGCCGATACGCGCGTACGGTCCGCAAACCCTGCCAGAGTTGCGCCGCACGTTCGAGAAGAATCAGTTCAGTATCCGTAGGCTTGCGGTGGAGATCGCGACCGAGTCGGCACTGCCGAAGCGGACGAAGGTAGCAAGAAATAAGCCATAGGGGATGCCGGGGAACTGTGTTCCTCCGCTGGAAGCGCGACGCTTGGTGTTCCTTCGGAACGCGGGGATTTTCGTTGCACCGCGAACCCAACGATTTGTTTAATCCGCAGGATTACCAAGCGTCGCGCTTCCAGCGGAGGAACACAGTTCCCCGAACCCCGAACGAGAGAATAGAATCAGGAAACGAAACCATGACCGAACAACATTCGCGCCGCGCGTTCCTGCGCAACATCGGGCTGAGTGCCGCCGCGCTCCCCTTTCTGGGGAATCTGCCCGCGTTCGCCGCACCGGCGACCGACGGCAAAAAAAAGCAACGCCTCGTGATCATCTTCAGCCCGGACGGCATCGTCCCCTCGACGTTCTGGCCCGACACCGAAGGCGCGTTGACCGGGTTCAAGGAAAGCCTGACGCCGTTGGAACCATTCCGCAACAAAACACTCCTCCTGAACGGCGTTTCCGACAAAATTCGCGGCGACGGCGACGGGCACATGCGCGGCATCGGGTGTCTGCTCACCGGTATCGAACTGTTCCCCGGCAACGTGCAGGGCGGTTCCGACACCCCGGCGGGCTGGTCGAGCGGCATTTCCATCGACCAGGAACTGAAAAACTTCCTGCAAAAAGATCCCGCCACCCGTACCCGCTTCGGCTCGCTGGAGTTCGGCGTCATGGTGCCCGAACGCGCCGACACGTGGACGCGCATGTCGTACAGCGGTCCCAACAAACCGGTCACGCCGATTGACGACCCCTACCAGATGTTCGGCAAGTTGTACGGTCGATTAAAAGACCAGGAAAGCATGAAGAGCGTCCTTGACGATCTGAAACAGGACCTCGCCGCCGTGCACTCCAAGGTCGGTGTGCAGGACCGGCAGATTTTAGAGGAACACGCGACGTTCGTGCGCGAGATGGAACAGGAACTGAGCACGTCCACGAAGCCGGACAACTCGCACCCGGTGCCGGTGCTCGAAGCCGGAGTCCACCGCGACAACGACAAAATGCCGGAACTGAGCCGGATGCAGATCGACCTGATGGTCAACAGTTTTACCGCCGATTTCGCGCGTGTGGCGACGTTCCAGTACACCAACTCGGTCGGGCAACCCCGGTTCCGCTGGCTGGGGATCGAGGAAGGACAACACGACCTTTCGCACGAGCCGGATAGTAACAAGCCGGTACAGGAAAAATTGACAAAAATCACCAGATGGTACGCCGAACAGGTCGCGTATCTCACGAAACGGCTCGCGGAAACCCCCGAGCCGGGCGGCAACGCGGGCGAAACCCTGCTGGACAATACGACGATCCTTTGGACTAACGAACTGGGTCAGGGCAACTCGCACACGCTGGACAACATCCCGTTCGTGGTCGTCGGCGGCGGACTCGGCTGGCAGATGGGACGTTCGCTCCAATACGGCAAAACGCCACATAACCGCCTCCTGATGTCTATCGCGCACGGCTTCGGGCATAAGATCACCCGCTTCGGTAACCCCGACTTCTGCGGCGAGGGTCCCCTGCCGAGACTGACCTCATAAACACCTCTTCCTCCCAGTCACCGCGTCGAGTGGCTGGGAGGGGACGTTTGCAGAAGACCACGGCTTTTCGGTAAGACAGGTGTATGGTCGGTTACGCACCGTGTTATCCCTTCGTCAGTAGTTGCCGGTTCGGGCGCGTCTGCCGAGCGTCCGCACGAGTATCCCGGAGGCACCGCCAGTGGTACGTCTGATCTTCCTCGTCGCGGTGATGGTCTACATCTGGCTCCAGTCGCTTTTCGTCACCGTGTCGCATACCATCACAGGCGGGCATCATGTCTTCGCCTACAACACGACCGGACTGATTCTGACAATCGGTTTTAACGTGATTCCCGTCGCGATAGCCGTGTATCTCTGGCGGGTGCAGAAGGACAAGACGGGCGCAGGCATCTTTCTCCTGATGATCCCCGCCTGCGTCTTTCTGATACTGCCGCAAATCTTTCTGGAGCGCGTGGAAATCACCCCGACGCATCTGATTCACCGCCGGGAACCGCCGCACACCCGCTACAACGCGGACGTACCGTTCGTCGCCATCCGCTCCGCCGTCGAGCAAAACCATGAGCGAGGGATAACGGGGTACCTGCTGACTCTGAAAGACGGTAGAACGGTGGAGTTTCCGGCGAACACAGTCATGACCCCCGCTCACGACACCGTCACCGCGCAACTCCGCGAACGGGGCATACCGGTCGTGAACACTACTATCAAAACGGAAGAATAGAGCCTGCCCAGCTACCGCTCCCCCAATTCGGCGACTCCGATTTCGACATTAGCGTTACGCTCCATGAACTGAATCTTCCCTCCGACTTCTTACCTTTCTTAGCCATAAAAGCGGGGGCAATATTTTGGCGCGTGGTTGATGTGGTCTAGTGACCTGGCTATCTCGTATGCATCACCAAGCTAGGTGACGTTTTGCCTCACACCCTCGCCCAGACGATTTTACATGACTAACAAAAACCTTGTCCATGACGGACAGATTGCTTATCAGTGTGAGGGAGGGAAAAATCAACAATGCTTTAGATCTAGCCGTGATCATGAATTGGGACGGTGTGCACCTGTGAATGCTATTTATCACTCGCGTAATCACCAATTATAGTGAATATATATGATTAAGTGCCAAAATGGAAACACTATAAAATGCAGTTTCGTGCTATAACCATCGGGGAAAGCAGCACGACGGACGAACTTAAAGGTTGCCGCCACTGATTAAGTGAACGCTACGTTATTGTCGGGTAACATAGGGTCTAATATGCCAAAGCTTCCCCCGCCTCGCGTAGGCGAACCTCTCATTATAAAAGGTCGTATACTGCCCTTCTCTTTTTGGCCCGTATATCGCAGTTCGCGCCGGTATGGCATCAGAGCACCTCGACAATTCGTCAGTAATCCCTGGTTGCTCATTTGCCGTAGCATAAATGATCAGCTTAGGTCTGCAACACCATCGCTTCACAATGCACTCGCCTTCGCTGATCAAGGTGAGGATTATCTCCGAGTTGCAAGAGGTGCCAATCTACTTGCGGCCAAACCAGTGCTTTTATATTACGGATTAATGAACCTCGCGAAAGCATTCATTGTCACCAAAAAGGTGCGCCCGCTACTTGATTCTGCATACCACGGGTTAACGACACATTATGGACCTGGAGGTCATGAATTCCTCCAGTCAAGGCTGTCAATTACACGAAGCGTACCAACAAAACTAAATGTATTCGACGATTTTGCGACCGCTTTAGGCTCGGGCATACCTCCATCTTGCGTGTCTTACAATGTATCTCAATTATTGCCGCAGGATTTGCTTGGCAATCAACTCTATTCGATAGCGTCAAGACATCCTCTACGTTATTTCAAACTTTAGTTTCCGGTAAGTGACGGTTTCTCATTTCGCTTCTTTTGCCGCCTGTGCGCCATCACGCCCACAGGCAAATGCTCGAATACCGAGCGTTTC
>JAYULM010000348.1:0-9607 GCA_043763605.1 Armatimonadota bacterium
ATAAGTGCCCTTCAAGAAATAAACTGTTCGTTTTATGACGAATTTCCTCTCAATTAGATCACGACAATGCACAGTTTATTTATTGAAGGGCACTAAGCAACGCGAACCCGCGACAGTGCCGACGCCGGGACGCGGAACATCGCCCGTCAAATTCGTGCCGGAGAGTGCGAACAGTTTGGCGAGCGGCGAGACGCTGAAGGTTGGGCCTGCCTGCGCCGCGAGAGACTTCCCTTCAGCGAAATCACGGTGATCGTACCTGCTTCTCGCTCGCGCATTGGCTTTGTGAGCGGCTACCCCGTGGCAACATCGGATCTATGGCTCGATGATGATGGCAGGGCGGGCGAAACGGCGGTTGTCCTCGCGCAAAGCGGCGCGGTCGCGCACCGACGCAGCGACGACGGCAAGCGCACCCGCCGGATCACAACCGTACAAGCCACTTGCCCACGCCGGATTGGCTTCCACAACGGCGAACCCGCGCTCGGCGACGCTGCCGACATCCAACACTATACCTGGAGGAAGCCCGCTCGCCGTATGATTCAAGACATCGGTGGCGAAAGCGACGGCGTCGGCTTGCTCCTCGGGAGGAGCGAACCAGCCACGCAGTTGCTCGTAGACCAGTTCGCCGTTTCGGAAATAGGGCGAGATGGTCACCGGTTTACCGTCCAGCGCGAAAATACGGTATTCCACCTCCCAGGTCACCGGTTCCGAAAGCAACACCGGCAGATCGTCCGGCAATTCTGGCGTGACGGCGAGCAGTGCGGCGGAGTCGGCATACACGGCGGCAGGGAACGATTTATCCTAGGCGGGCTTGATGAATGACGGTTCTGAAACGGTGCGCGCCCTGGCGAGCGTCGTGAGCGTCACGTTGCGCTTCCGCAGGTCGGACGGCAGACTCGGGAGCCAATCTGTCGGCGGTTCCAAAAGCGCGAGGTTAAGCGCGGACGCGGCGAGGTCGGCAAAAAGCGGATCGCCATATACCGCGACCGGGGGAGAATACCGGACATTTTCTGGCAACCGCCAACTCGGGGCGTGAACGACCTCCCACCCCGCGCTAAGGGCGGCGTGGTCCAGACTTCGGGTGTCTGCGTTCAGGCGGGGCGGCAATAACAGCGTTGGCATAATCAGATAGCGTGGATTCAACCAGGAAAATAAAGCGAAAAGCGGTTCTGATTCGCCGCCAGCGTAACCGGTGTCGCGTCGCGAAACGCTTGCACGACGCGCTGATAACTTGGGGGCGTCAGAAGCACCCCGAAGCCGTCCTCATGCGTTCGAACCTCGTCCATGTCGTCCTCCGTCGGCGTGATCAATACGAAGTTACCGTTTATACGGGCGTTACCGCCGTTGGGCGGAATGATAGCGAGCGGTTCTTTCTGACCCGCCTCCCAGACGAAACAGCCTGTCGCGCTCGGCTCCCACCCGGTGATAAAGGCGAGCGGCATCGGCTCCGGCATCTCGTCGAGCGCGGAACGGACACGCGCCAGTGCCGACGCGGGAACGCGGAGTGTCACCAGACCGTCCGCATTGGTTGTGCTTTCCTCGAAATAGGCGGTGGCTTCCGGCAGGTGCAGTTGCGGCATTTGTGTTAGCAGAGATTGCGCCATATCCTTGCGGATCGGTAACGGCTTGCGCTTGCGGTCGTTCCAGTCCGGGAACGGGTAGTAGGTCGCCGCGTGCCCAAGTCGCGACAGGACGCGCGTCTCACCCCACGCTTTGACCGCCTCGCCCTCGTCGTCATGCAGGAGGTGACACAACAGCATGTCGGCGACTGGGGTCTGTAACACATGGAGTCCTTTCAGACCTTCGGGGAGAAACGAATAGAGCAGGTAATGCCTCCCGCAGAAATTGCCCCCGCGTGCCCCGAACTGTGTGAAGCCACCGGAGGTGACGATCTTGCCCTCCTGAGCGAAGCGGGCGACGTTGACGAAAAAGCCGAGTGGATCGCGCACGAAATCGCTCTCCGACTCTCCGGGTTCGCGCTTCAGAAGCAGGAGCAGTTCTTTCTGCCCGAACGCCATCAAGCCTTTCGACTCATAGCCCCAGCACGGTAGCATCTTGCCGCAACGATCCAGACTCAGGGAATGAACCGTGACGGTGAGGTTCCCGTCCGGCGCGGTGTGCGTGTACGGAAATGTCACCGGGTCGCCGGGTGGTTGCGGCGACCCAATTTTAAACCACCGCTTTAACGTGTCGAGCAAAAAGAATCCTTTTCGTGACCGATCAAATTCGCTTCAGGAGTTCGGTCTTCTTTTTTTCGTACTCTTCTTTGGAAAGTGCCCCGGCGCGGTACAACTCGTGGAGCGAAGCGATCTGCTCCAGAGCGTCGGAGATGGCGACTGGTTCGGCGGGCGGGGCGGCGGACGGCGGCGTGACGCTGATCGTCGGGTTCGCCTGCGGCGGCTTCGGGGCGGTGTCCGGCGTAGGCATCTTTAAGCCCGTCGCTTTTTCCGCCTTCGCCGTCACATTCGCCAGTTTGATCCGCAGGGTTTTGGCGAACGAGTCCCGGAGCGAGTTGATGTCCGGTTCGATTCCCTGACGGCACGCCTTGAAATACTGCTTCAGCGCGTCGCCCGCCGCCCAGCAGATCGCGCCGATCACCGAGGCTTGCACCGCGACGCCCGCGAAGTAGCCGCCGGGAATCCATTTCGCCAGGCTCGACGCGGCGAACGTGAGTCCCAGGACGGAGCCGGTCGCCGTGGAGATCGCCCAGCCGATCTGCCGCGCCCGCTTGGTGGACACGATCACCTGATACACCCCGGCGAGTTCGGTGGTCATCTTCGCGAAAGTCGCCGTGACCATCATCGCATCGAAGGGAAGCGGCAAAATGTTCCCCGCCGCCATCACCATCGAATAACCGCCGACGATCTGGTCGGCGCGCTTATCCAACTCTTCCCAGTCCGGTTCGAACTCGGTATAGCCGTTCGCATTCATGCGGATACGACCCCCGGCATCGCCGTTTTGTTGCGCGTCGCGGTCGCTGTTTTTCTTCGCCTTGTCGTTTTCGCCGAACGTCTCATTGACACGATTTCCGATCTGTTTGCCGAGTATCTTCAGGTAGTCGGGTAGGTCTTCCGGGTTCATAATATCCTTTACAGTTTGCCGCGCACGGCGGCATCCAATGCCTCGGTGGCGTTGCGGTCCGCCGCGATTTTTTTTGCCTCGAACGTGGTGACGAGCGTGACGCTCTCACCTTTTTTGAGGGACTTAACCGGCGACGTGAACTCCCATTCGATATAGGGAGTACCCGCGTCGCTGATGTAGATCTGTCCGCGCTCACCGGGTCGCCACTCGAAGGCTTTCGCGCCGGGCGTGTCCGCGCGGATTACCAGCACCGTGTCGCCGATCAGTCCCGCGATGGCGTCGCCGTCGAAGCCGAGTTTGCGCCCTGATTTCGCGTCCGGGTCTCTCTCCACGGTCAACGTCGCGCCGTCGCTACTACGCCGGACGGCTCGTAGCGGGGTGTCCCCAATGATCCGCCATCCCTCCGCCAGAGTGCTCTCGCCGGGCAGGAGATGTGCCAACAGCGAGCCGCGCACATACGGCGTTTGCGTGATCGTCCACGCCCCGACCGGAAAGTCGTAGCCGTCCTCGACGCGCTCGAATCGGGTTACGGTGTAGAGACGGGTTCCCGTTTCCGCAAGTGTGATGTCGCGCACGATACGCAGTCCGGTCTTCGCCAGAACCGGCGAGGTCAGGCGTACCGTGTTCACACCGATGACCTGTGCGGACTGCGCGACCTGATCGGATTCCGTGGGCGGGGGCCAGTTCGCGTCGCGCTTGAACCACCGAGGCCAGTCGTCCTGAGGCCAGGGCCAGGGCTTATCGCCGCCGAAGTTGCGCCAGTTGCCGCTGGTGTCGCCCGCTTTGCCGAGTTCCGCCGCGTTATTCCAGAGCAGGTTCGCCCCGCCGACAAAACCGTAACCCATGATACGGGCGATCTGCGGCACGATAATCACCTCGGCGGTCCCGTTCGAGATCCGGTAGCAGTTCTGCCACCCCTCGTAAGAAATCTGCTCGACCACTACACCGACTTTCGCGGGCGCGGACTGAACAATCGCCGCCGCCGCCACCGGTTCTGCCGCCGTTACGGGATCATGGTTCGTTAAAATACTACTCATGGCTCCTACGGCAACACCGACACTCCCGAGAATGCGCCGCGCCCCGTCTGTACTTCCTGTTCGAATTGTTTTTCCTCGCATCGTTGCCATAGGTTTCATTGTACCGCCACGGGGCTACGTTCGGTTCCATTGCCGCCACAGCAGTAGCGACACCAGAAATACCCGCGCCTCGTCCGTGGTGCGTATCGCGCGCCACGCGGCGAATGCTGCTTCGGTAACATCTATCAGACTTACCGCGTAGGAGCGTGAGTAGGAAATGGCAACGTCATAGTCGGCGATGTGGCGCGCGTCCTGCAATGTGACAAACGCTTGGGCGACCAGCCGCAACTCTGGAGAGACGGGCACGGGCGAAAGTGGAGCGATTGCGGCGGGCAGAGCACCACCGCTGAATGCTCGGCAACACTGCCGCATCGCCCCGTGATCGAAGGCGCGTTGCACCTGTTGACGGAGTGGCTTTTTCGCATCCCCGGCGATAAGAAAGCGCGCGGACTCCTCCGTGAGCAGGTGGAACAAAGCGTAATATGCGGTGGACACGGCGCGACGAAGCGTCGTTTGCCGGGGACGCCGCGCCTCGTGACGCGCCAGCAATTTCGATTGCGCGAGCAGGTCTTCGCCGAACTTCACCAGGTCGTCCCCGGATACTTGCGCTCCAGTTCGCGCTGCTCGCCTTCCAGCGAGAACGCCGGAAAGGGCCAGCGTTCGGTTTCGGGGCTGTCTAAAATAGCGTCGGTGAGTACCTGTCGGATTCGCCCCGTTTCGCTCAAAAACTCCTCAATTTTCAGGTCGTCGGACATTAAAAAGAGCAGATAAACCGCCGGATCGCCGAAGGAATCATTCGTCAAGCGCAGGCGGTACTCCTTGACGGTCTCCGGCAAATCCAAGTCATCAATGATGCGGCGGATCACGGCTTCCTCGGTGGCGTTTTTCTGTAGTGTGCTGATCATGGTTCGGTTTCCTCGATTCCCAACACTGATAATACGAACGCGTAGTCCATCGCCGTTTCCTTCAGCGCGTCGTATCGCCCCGACGATCCGCCGTGCCCCGCTGCCATGTTCGTGTGGAGCAGGAGCGGCGCGTCGTTCGTTTTCAGGGTGCGCAGTTTCGCCGTGTACTTCGCCGGTTCCCAGTACATCACCTGCGAATCGTTGAGCGACGTTCGCAGGAGGGTCGGCGGGTAATCCTTCGCCTCTAAGTTGGTGTATGGGCAGTACGTCTTCATGTATTCGTACTCGTCCGCGATGTGCGGGTTGCCCCACTCGATATACTCGCCGACCGTGAGCGGCAGGGATTCATCTAACATCGTGTTGAGCACGTCCACGAACGGCACCAGCGACACCACGGCTTTCGCGAGATCGGGGCGCAGGTTCGTCACCGCGCCCATCAGCAAGCCGCCCGCACTCCCGCCTCGGATCGCCAGTTTTTCATGGGCTGTGTATTTCTCGGAAACAAGGTAGTCGGCACAGGCGATAAAGTCGGTAAAGGTGTTGATCTTGCGCTTCATCTTGCCGTCGTTGTGCCACGGCTTGCCGACCTCGCCGCCGCCGCGAATATGCCCGATGGCGAACACGAAGCCGCGATCCAGGAGTGACAGGAGTGACGATTGGAACGTCGCCGGGATCACGATCCCGTACGAACCGTACCCGTACAGCAGACACGGCGCGGAACCGTCCACCGGGGTATCCTTGCGGCGCACCAGCGAGACCGGAATCCGCGTCCCATCGTCGGCGGTGGCGAACCGATACTCGGAAACGTAGCGCGTCCGGTCGAAATCGCCCAGTACCGGCGTTTCTTTAAGCAGAGTGCGTTCGCCAGTAGACATATGGTAGTCGTACACCGTGCCCGGCGTCACCAACGACGCGTACCGGTACCGGAACAGGTCGGTGTCGAATTCGCGGTTCGATTCGCCCTGCAGGGCATACGTCGGTTCCGGGAACGTGACCACGTGATCTTGCGTCGTTGCCAGATCGCGCACCACGAGACGCGGCAAGCCGTTCTCCCGCTCCTCTAAAACCAGGTGCCGCGCGAAAACCGAAAGGTCTTCGAGCATCACATCGGGGCGGTGTGCGAGGATCTCGGTCCAGTCAGCCGGGGATTCGACCGGCGCGGTGACGAGTCGGAAGTTGAGGGCGTCCTTATTGGTTCGGATATAGAACTGCCCGTCGCGGTGGTCCAGATAATACTCGTGCTCCTCCTCACGGGGTAGCACCCGTATCGGTGCGGCGGTCGGTTCGTCGGCGCGCAGGTAATGGTATTCCGTGGATGTAGACGACGCCGACCCGATAAACACGAACGCCCGGTCGCGGGAGCGGTACAGAAACGCGCGGTAGAGACCGTCGCTTTCCTCGTACACCTTCACATCGTTCGCGGCGTCCGGTTCGCCGACCGTGTGACGAAAAACGCGGTACGGGCGTTTCGTCTCGTCCTCCGTGACATAGAAGATGTATTTGCCGTCCGCCGACCAGACCGCGCCGTCCACTTTCGCGAGCGTATCGGGCAACATCTCGCCGGTGCGCAAGTTCTTGATGCGCAACGTATACTCCCGGAATCCGGTGGTATCGGTGGTGTACGCGAGGAAATCCGTATCGTCCGACACCGCGTACGTCCCGACCGACAGGAACGACTCGTTCTCGGCGAGCGCGTTCAGGTCAAGGGTGATTTGTTCATCAGTGGTTAGTGGCAAGTGGTCAGTGATCAGTGCTGCACGTCCATCCGCCGCCCCGTCCCCTCTGTCCACTGACCACTTGCCACTGACCACTGACGCCGCCTTCTTGCGGCAATAGATCGGATACTGCTTGCCTTCCTCGGTGCGCGTGTAATACAGATAGCCGTTGTCGGGGTACGGGACCGACAGGTCGGTTTCCTGAATCCGCGCCAGAATCTCGTTGTAAAGCGTTTCGCGCAGGGTCTCGGTCGGCTTCAGAAAAACGGCGTCGGTGTAAGCATTCTCGGCTTCCAGATACGCAGTGACTTCCGGAGTTCCTTTCTCACGGAGCCAGAAATACGGGTCGGAACGGTCGTCGCCGTGGACGGTCAGGGTGCGTGGTCGGGTCGGACAAACGGGGGCGGTAGCGGCGGAAAGATCGAGCGGCACGGGGGTTGGTACTCCTTCGCGTCGTTGTGAAACGACGTTAAATTATCGTACCACGTGCCGCGGGCTATTCGGCGTCAGTCCAGGGATTTTCGCGTACCACCCATCCCGCGATGCGCCGTGCCTGCTCGGGGAAATCCGCCCGGTACTTCTTCAAGCCAGCATATACCAACGAGTAAACGATGCCTTCTGCCTCCGGGCTATCAAGACGGCTTCTGTCGGAAGGATTGTACTTCGGGTGGGATAGAAACACAGAAACAACCGCCGTCAGACCGCGCCGTATCGTCTCTCCTGGATGTTTGGTCGGCGTAATGCCCCATCTGTTAATAGCTCTCGTGAGGGCACTTCGGAAGCCTGTCGTATGCGTTCCGTATTCCGGCGTCGGTATTATGTTCGCAAAGCTCAGAATCGACTCCGTGTCGTCGTCACTGTATTACAGGGCGACTTCGACGTGTGTGTCGCCTACGTCGCCGCGAATCGCGATAGGTTCCATAGGAAAGACAACCCGTCCTTGGTTTAGGTCGCGCACATAATCCGCGACGCCGTTCGGAAAATGAAACGTTTGGAGCGGTTTTTCATGCAATCGGTCATGGAAGGTGATCCGGGCGGTGGGCAGGTGGTACGCGAGTTCGCGGCAACGACGGGCAATCACTTCGCCGTCATAAGCGAGATCACCAGACTGGGTTAACGCGGGTTGGAACATCGACTTATCGGCGAGCCAGGTGATAGCGATTCCGCGTTCCTCCGCACCGCAATTTCCGACGACTTCCAGCGGGCTAACCGCGACTCCGCGCTCGAAACGCATCCGGTGTGTTTCACTGGCATGCTTCACATCGCATCGTAGCCATTCGCTTAATGCGTTCACTGTAGACGCCCCGACACCATGCGAACCTCCCGACACCCTGTGACGGTAGTTGTTTAGTTGCCTGCCCGCGTGTATGTCCGTGAACGCTAAAGCGATTCCAGTTTTACCGGTGTCTCCAATAATACCCACCGGAATGCCACGACCGTTGTCAGAGACCGAAATCGCATAGTCCTCACCGAGAACTACGTCAATCTCGGTGCAATGCCCTGCCAGCACTTCGCCCACAGAGTTATCTACGATTTCCATAAACAGATGGTGCAACCCACGCACTCCCACGTCGCCAATGTACATGCCGGGGCGCAGACGAATCGGGTCCGGGTAATGCAGAAAGGAAGCAGGAGCGGCGGTGTCGTAGACGTATTCGATTTTCGCGATAGCAGATGAGGACCGGTTCCCGTCTTCGCCGGGAATTTGAACGGTTTGAGGAATCGACGGCTTTCCGTGGCTCATATTTGTCTCCCAGTCTGGTCCCTCCGGTTCGAGGAATTCCATTCCACCGTAGGAATGTTTCCCCGAACCGGAGTAACGCCGGTCTACCCTGCGTCTTTCGGGCGCGGCACTGGCGGCATTTCCGCCGTCCGCAGGCACCAGTCGCGCACCCAGGTCCATTCGCCGTAGCCCCAGTAAGGCGAGATATGACCCGCGCCCGGAAGCAGGTGAATCGGGCAGTTCACGCGGTCAGAGTAAGCTTTTGTCTGCTCGAACGTCGCGTAGTCGTCGGAGTCGGACGCGATGAAATAGGTTTCGGTCGCGGCGCGCTTGATCGCGCCCTCGTCCAGCGCGGGCGGGAAGAACGCGCCGACGCCGGGAGGGGCGTCGGTCGGCGGGACTTCGGGGATCACGTACGGCGGCGCGACCAGCAGGACGCGCTCCGCTAACTTTTCCGTGGTCTGCGTCACATAGTGGAGCCACGTGATCGCGCCGAGACTATGGCAGATAACCGTGAGTCGTTGTCCGGTACCGATCTCGTCGAACTCCTCCTGGACCTTTGCCAGCCACGCTTCCTTGACCGGTGCGGTCGGGTCGGGCATTTTCGGATAATGCACTTTTTTCCCGGCGTCGGTCAACGCGTTGTATAGATGCTCCTGCCAGTGCGCGGGCTTGTTGCCGCCCCAACCGTGCAGGATCAGAAAAATATCGTCTGCCATTTCGTGTCCTTCTTTCGACTATCTTTCGCGACGACGGTATCCGGAACGCCGCTACAAATGCAGTGTACCCGACCTAACATCCACGTTTAGACAAAAAAGTGGACTGGTCGTTCAAACATTATGTGATGTTCGTCAACGACCTCGCCGCCGCCGAAGTCTTGGACACAGCACCTAAAAAGTAAGACAGTAATACACTGAACACACTATGACTAAAAAAAGGTTCGTGTCGAACCGGGGTTACTATCTAAACGCGAGTTTGGGAAAATATGCGCATTTCTAAGTATATATTATTAAGAACGTGTTATGAACTTTGGGCTTGCAAACATGGTAAGAGCAGGCCCTTCGTACTTGCTTTGACCAGCATCAACCCTGCAAACACCACGAAATGCAA
>JAYULM010000349.1:0-2717 GCA_043763605.1 Armatimonadota bacterium
GGTTTAGGGGCGGGCGGTGGGAGCCGACTGTCTCTTTCTGACCACTGACCACTGGTCACTGACCACTGACGAGAAAGAGGGACAGCCTATGCAAGTTCAGGTTCGCGGCAAGGGAATCGTCGTCACTGACGCACTACGGGAGTATGCCAACAAGCGACTGCACAAACTGGAGAAACACTTTCAAAGCCTGCACTCCGCCACGGTGACGGAGACGGTGCAGGGGCGGGAGCATCGGGTGGAGGTGCTGCTCGACGGCGACGGCGTCAAGGTGCGCTGCGAGGAACGGGGCGACGACCTGTACGCCGCCGTGGACCGCGTCACCGATAAGTTAGAGCGGCAGATGCGCAAGTTCAAGGATAAAGCCGGAGAGAACTGCCACGTCGGCAAGAACGCGCATCACCACTACGGCAAGCACGGCGAGATCGCTTCGCTACGAGACGCGGCTGTCATTGATGATTCGCCGCCCGAAGAGCCGGTCACGGGACGCATCCTGCGCCACAAGCGGTTCGCAATCAAGCCGGTTTCCGCCTCCGAAGCCGTGGAACAGATGGAACTGCTTTCGCACGATTTCTTCGTCTTCGAGAACTCGGACACGGGCGATGTCAACGTCCTGTACCGCCGTGGGGATGGCAACTACGGGATTTTAGAACCGGAACGCTGATCGGCTGTCCGTAAAGAAAAGCCGCCCGTGCAAACGGGCGGCTTTTTCGCTTTCGGGAACCTGTTCCGACTAATACTCGAAGGTCCGCTTTACGCACTCGCGCAGTTTCTCCAGACCGGTACGCGCGAGAATGAGCGGGTCCATCGCGCGCTCGTATTCGGCGTTGAACAACTCCAGCGACAGGTGCCCGTTGAATCCGCCTTCTTTCAGGGTGCGGAAGATGAGAGAAAGGGGCGCGATGCCGTCGCCGGGGAAGACGCGGTCGGCATCCGTGATGGTTTCGCGGGGCAGGTACGGGTAATCGTTGACATGGAACACCTTGAACGCGTCGCCGCACGCGACGTAGCGCAGGGCATCCACGGGGGAACCGCCCTTGTACAGATGGTAAACGTCGCCGAGGATACAGGCGTCCGGGTTGCCGCATTCCGTGGCGATCAGCAGAGCCTCGCCGAGCCGCGAGATGTTTTTGCTGAATCCCCATACTTCGATCATCGGGATCACCTGCTTCAGTTCGCCCAGTTTCAACAGCGCGTCGTAGCGTTCGGCGACCGCGAGCAGGTTGAGTGGGGCGGCATCGGCGGTGTGCGCCCCCCACGCCGGAGCCGCGATCCGCTTGCCGCCTATCTTTGCGACCAGCGACATCGCCGCGCGAGCGTCCTGCATCCCCTGTAACCGCCGTGCTTCGTCGTCCACTGCCCACTCGAAGAACCCGATGGCGGATTCCACGGTCAACCCCAGATCGCGGATATGGTCGCGCAACGCCGTCAGGTCGCCGCCGCCCTTGCGGTACGCCTCGATCTCGGCGACCCAGGGTTCGATGGCTTCGTACCCGGCGGACGCCGCGATGTCCACGAGATCCCAGAGCGGAATATTGAAGCCGCGCAGGGTGGAGGTGTTCAAGCAGTAGCGAAACGGCTCCTCAACGCTGTGGTCCAGCATGTCAGGCAGGGGCATCGGCGATTCGTCGAGCGACGGAAACCCGGCGATGGGCGGCAGGTCGTTTTCGGACAGGGCGGGAACCGATTCTCGCTCGATAGTGGTGACTGTGTTGGTGGACGACTGCGACATGATGGGGACGGCTCCTTGAACGGTTGCGTGGCGAATGACCGATATAATGAAATGTGGTTCGGTGCGAAACACGGGTTTTCCTGCTTTTGACACGGGACATGCTATATACTGGGTGTATGCACGCCGACTTACAAACCCCCTGGGCACAAGCCGAATCGCTGAAGGCAGACCTTCTGGCGCGGGTCGTAGCGATGCCGGGGCAAGCGCGGGAAACGTCGCCTAAAGCCGGAGAATGGACGCCGATGCAGGTCCTGTCCCATCTCCTCGTCGCAGAGCGGTTCGTCGCCGGTTTCGCCTCCCCGGGCGCGGTGCCTCCGGGACGACTGGCGAACCCGCTCGTGATCGGACTACTCTGCAACGTGCTCCGTGCCGGTATCCCGCTGCCTGCACCCGACGTAATGGCACCCGATTCCACCCCGATGCCGCTGGAAACGCTCACGGCGGAATGGGACCGGGAGCGCGAAAAACTGCGCGACCATCTCGCGAACGCCGCGCCCGACGCCCCGTTCGGCTTGCACCCGATCTTCGGGGTGATCACGACACGGCAGACGGCGACGATGCTGGCGGCGCATATGGAGTATCACGTGAAGCGTTTCCCGAAGGCGGCACGGTAGCTACTTCGGCAACGAGTTAGTGGCCCCGCCTACGTTTTAAACGCCCCGCCTTGAGTACAATGCTGGCAACAATCGGTCGGAAGCGCAATGTCGCGCGGGCGGGCATGCGGATCCCCATCCCATGCGCGGCGATGGAATGGGGGCAGGACGTTTCACCTATGCCATGCCATTCGCCTTATTTATCTGAACCAGATCAGACACGGAGTAAAGGGACGACAGGTCTTTCTCCCTGATACGAAACTGATGACGTTCCTTTTTTTCAGGGCTGTCACCAGTGACGATCTTCAAGCCCGGGTCCAGCCATATTTTTTTGTAACTATTCAGGTATTGCAGAGTTTTCCGCTTCCGCGATACAGTCTTAATCAAGTTGATGA
>JAYULM010000350.1:0-2716 GCA_043763605.1 Armatimonadota bacterium
AAGACCTGATGCGAAATTGTTGTCCCTTTCACCTTCCGAGAAAGCCAAGCAATTTCTTGAAGCGATCTTCCTTATGCGAGGCTAAACTTCCCTGACGAACGATAATTGAGCAACCCACTAACGATACTAAAAATGTCCTCATGAACTTCCGATTGCCCTCGATAGATGTCACGCAAGATGCCGAATTGCTGCAGGCGGGCGAAGTGATGCTCGACATAGATTCGCAAAGTCGAGAGTAGATAGTTATACAACTGCCCTAAAACGCTGACTTCGACTCTGCGATTTCCTTTGACCGGTTGCTTGATATTCTGATCTGGATAGCGTTTGTCGGCACCTTGATAGCCTTTATCTAATCGGATGGGTATCTTGTGGGGTACCTGGGTAACAACGCCGGATGCCCCTAAAACGGTCATGTCATGTAAGCATCCGGGCAAGCCGCCGAATACGTGGAGAATTTGTTTGCGGGTCGCGAGTATCTGTGTCTTGACAGTATGGTCGTGCTGTTTCCCGCTATAGGCTTGCTTGCGCTCACCTTTGTCTTCGGGTTGGGGAATCGCCTGCTCCGTGGCATCGAGCAAAACTTCGCTAAGTTCCGGATAGGTTTCCAGCAATTCTTTGAGAGTATTAACGCGCCGCAACTTCTTCTTCGCTTTGTTATTGGGGTCTACTTGTGCTTCTTTGATATTGTTCGCGATCTGTTCCCAATCCGAAGGGGAGCGTAAGGGGGCGTCTCGCAAAGGAACTGGGAGCACGGCAAGCAGTACAGGAAAGAGTCGCTCTTTGAGTTCTCGACAAACATTACTTTGATCCATGTCGAACAAGAACGCGATCAGACTTTGGCTCATGTAGAGGCGGAGGTAAATCAGTCCCATCAGCAATCGTTCTGGTAGCGCTAGGGAACCGGGACGCCCCGCGCCAGGTTTTCGTTTCAGGGCAGATGCCGTCCTGCATTGCTCCTGGTGTGTCTGATAGGCAGGTTGCAACTCGGCGAGCAAGCGGTCAAATTCGGCAATGCTCAATCCTGTAAAGGAATGGAAGTGTCGGGGGCGGCGTCTGAGTTTGGAAACTTGAAGCATAGGAACATCACTTTACCACTATTTCGCATTAGGTCTTAAGTAAATGAGCCTAAATACGTTAGACTATCCTGATACCGATTTGTAGGGAGCACCCCCTCAAAAATCGCCACTGATGAGGTGAAAATGATATAACGTATTTCGGATCGACTACTTATTGATGGGTTGCCAAGAAAAAGCGACTGAGAATCTGTCCGAAGGTATGCTACCCGCCCCGGCTTCGGGACCAAATGTTCCGGGAGGCAAAATGAAGTCTGGTAAGGTAACCGCAGACAGATCTGTCTCGGTCAAAACCCAAGAAATGCTCGGAGAAAACAGCGGCGGACCAAAAAGCCGAGTCGGGCATGCAGCAGGAATTACCAAGTAGTGCGTTGCATCTGATGCGGGAAGCCTGATGCCCGGTCGGTTGTAAGCGAAGTCGCGCGGAACATAAAGCGATTGCCGGGAGGACGAAAACGTTTTGCCCCCCCGGCAGTCGCTTTTGTCCCTCGCGGTATAATAGCCCCATGAACGTCCTTCTTGCCGCCCCGCGCGGCTTCTGTGCCGGAGTGGACCGCGCCATCGAGATCGTGGAGATGGCACTCGAAGTGTACGGGGCACCGATCTATGTACGGCACGAGATAATCCACAATGAGCATGTCGTCGGGCGGCTCCGCGCGATGGGCGCGGTGTTCACCGATCATCTGTCCGACGTGCCGCGCGGCGCGAACCTGGTTTTTTCCGCGCACGGCGTTTCCCCGGCGGTGCGCGCCGAGGCGGCGGAACGTGGCTTGAACGTGATCGACGCGACGTGCCCGCTGGTGACAAAAATTCACCTCGAAGTTCACAAATACCTCAAGCGCGGTTACGGCATCTTCTATATCGGGCATCGCGGGCATGTGGAAACCGAGGGTACACTCGGTGAGGCTCCGGGTCGCCTGACGCTGGTAGTCCACGCCGACGAAGTCGCGAGTCTGCCGGAGCCACCCGAGGACAAACTGATCTTCCTGACGCAGACGACGCTTTCCATCGACGAGACGCGCGACATCGTGGACGCGCTGAAACATCGCTTCCCGCGCATGGAAATGCCCCCCACCGACGACATCTGCTACGCGACCCAGAACCGGCAGGACGCGGTGAAGGCTCTTGCGGAGCGCGCGGACACGATCTTCGTGGTCGGTTCCGACACGTCCTCGAATTCGCGCTCGCTCCGGCAGGTCGCGGCGGCGCACGGTACACGGGCGTTTCTGATCGACGACGCGACGAATATCACCGACGCGATGCTGGCAGGCGCGAACACGGTCGGGGTGACAGCGGGGGCGTCGGCACCCGAGGACATCGTGCAGGGCGTAGTTTCCGCGCTCCGCGACCGGGGCGCGGATAGCGTAGAGGAGTTCGTCCTGCTGCGCGAGGATGTGGAGTTCAAGGCACCGCCGGGATTGGTCGCGTTGTATCGGGGGAAGGTGACTCCGGGTTCTCTCACCGCCGGGTAACCTGCCTTTGTTTCTCCCTCGCCCCCGCCCGTGTTTCCTCCCTCCCCCCAGCCCGCCTCGTCGTTTCCTCCCTCCCCCCAACCCCCTCCCTCATCGGAATGAGAGAGGGGGAGTCCGGAGGCGAATCGTTTCCGCGTCCTCCGAACCGCCTGACAAGCGGAACCGCCCAAC
>JAYULM010000351.1:0-9507 GCA_043763605.1 Armatimonadota bacterium
GCTGTAGACGCTTCGCGTCGGGGAAGCGTTGGGTAAACGCGCGTATGGCTCGCCCCAGGCGACGCGAAGCGTCTACAGCCGAAGGCTTCCACCGGAACCCTTCAGTGTCCGCATTCGTGACACCGTACGTATTATGCGCTGGCTTCCCGAGAATGATTGCCCGAGTCGCGATCAGCGCGCCTTGCGTGTCGTACGATACAATGAGTCGCGCTACCATTCTGTTTGAAGGGAAACCAACTCCATGTCATTGCCACCGAATCAACCCTATCTGCCGCCGCAAAACGGATACGCCCCGCCGCCGCCACAGAAGAAAAGCCCCTGGCCCTGGATACTGGGGTTGGGGTGCGGAATCCCGACCGTGCTGCTTGTCGGGTGCATCGCGTTCGGTGCGAGCGTTGCGAAAGAAGTCGCCAAGGACCCCAAGTTCCAGGCGGAGATGAAGAAACTCAACACGAACACCGTCAAAGACAAGGTTACATACGATCCCGCCACGTTCAAAATGACCCCCACCGCCACCGGATTCGAGATCACCGGGGAGATTTTGAACAAAACAAACGAGGAACTCCCCTATTTGCAAATCCGGTTCGCGATTCTGGACGACAAAGGCGAGCAGATAGATACCACCATCGCGAACGTCTCCAAAGTCGCGCCGAAAACCGCCTGGAAGTTCAAAGTGCCGGTAGTCAATAAACAGGCGTCGAAGTTCAAAGTGGTGGACGTTTCCAATGCGCCGCTCGACTTCAAACTGTAGCCGACACACGGGAAATGCCGCGCGGTTTTGCGGCAGGCAACAGGCGACAACGTGGGTTTGATTGGAAATGCCGTTCCTATCGAAGTTTGAAGGCATACAAAACTTATGGAAATTATCCCCTCAATTCTTGCGATTCTCGCTGGCACGGGGGCGGCACTCGCCCTCTATCGGCTGACAAATTGTTTGCGCCTCCCGGTTGTCGCGAATCTGGCGGCACTGCTCGGCTGGCTTGTCTCTGCCGTCGTCACTGTTTTCTCGGTCGCAATGATTGTGGTCTGGATCGGATCTATCGGGAATCCGCTCCCCGGAATGACGCCGTTGCTGGGTATGGCCGGTCTGTATTTGTTGGGACTGATCGGACTCGCCGCCTGGCTCGGTGCCGTCCACGCCCGCCGCTACGAAACGACCTGGGCACAGGCGTTCGGGATCGCGATTGTGAAACTCGCGCTCCTGGTCGTGGTCCTGCACCTCGGCTACCTGGTGCCTGGTTTGTTGGGATGCGCACCCGCCTGGTTCTTCTCGCTCCTCGTCACGTTTGTCGCACTGGAGTTCGTTACGCCGTCGCGGTGATGTCGCCGTCTGCGGTACGATAGGGGCATATGAATTTTCCCGACCTGCACCGGCACCTCGGCGGCGCGACGCACCCGCGTATTCTGTGGGGTTATATCGAGAAGCACGGGCGCGATACCGAGGTCGCCTGCCGGTTGCGCGACCGGTTCGGCGGGTATGACGGGTTCGCGCGGGAGTTTTCGCGCCCGTTCGCCGATCTCGCCGATTATCTGACGGTGCATCATCTCGTCGAGTCGTTGCAGGCGGAAGACGTGCCGTATTTCGCGACGCGGGCGGTGCGCGGCGCGGCGGTGTTCGAGAGCATCGACTATCTGGAGATCCGCTTCAACCCGTACAAGCGCACACCGGGGAACCTGCCGCCTGCCGAACGGCTCGCGCTGATGCCGGAAGTCGCCGCGCAGGTGATCCGTGCCGGGCGCGCGACCGAGTTTCCTATCGCCTCCGCGTATATGCTATGCATGGACCGGGGCTTTTCGGTCGCGATGAATCGCGCCATCGTCCATCTCGCCGCCGCGATGCCGGAGGTGGTCGCCGTGGACCTCGCCGGTCCGTATCAGGCGGGTGGTCCGTCGTGGGACGAATGGCGCGGACTGTTCGCGGAGGCAAAGTCATTGGGACTCAAAACCACGGCGCACATGGCGGAATCCGACCCGGATGATGTACACCCGGAGCTTTTCGCACACCTCGACCGCATCGGGCATGGGATTCAGATCGCGTTGAACCACCCGCACCACCTGCCCGAACTCGCCGAACGCGGCATCTGTCTCGAAGTGTGCCCGACGACATATCTGCGCACGAACACGCTACAGGATCTTTCGGAACTCGCGCCGGTATTTGAACGGTGCGACGACGCGGGCGTTCCGGTGAGCATCGCGACCGACAACCCCGCGCTGCACGGCGAATCCGGGCGCATCGTCGGGCAGTACGAACTGTTGGTGCGGGCGGACGTGATCCATTTCAACGATATTCTGCGTTACGCCCGGATCGGCTACGCGCACGCGTTCGGCGACGCTCGCGGCAAGGGAGACTGAGCGATGCGACTCGGCGTTTTCGGCGGCTCGTTCGACCCCATCCATCTGGGACATCTGCGTCTCGCGGAAGAGGCGCGGGAAGTGTTCGCGCTCGACCGGGTATTGTTCATCCCGACCTGGGTATCGCCGTTCAAGACCGGGCGCGTGGTGACGCCGCCGGAGCATCGCCTGGAGATGGTGCGGCGGGCGACGGTCGGCAACGACGCGTTCGCGTATTCGGCGATAGAATGTATTCGGGAAGGCACCAGTTACACGGTGGACACCCTGCGGGCATTGCAGCGGGAACACCCGGATGCCGAACTGTGGTTCCTGACCGGCACGGACGCGGTAGCGGACCTGCCACGCTGGCGGGAGCCGGAGGAAGTGTTGCGACTCACGCGTTTTGCGGTAGCGACGAGAGCGGGAACCACGATAGAGGAAGTGCGGGAACGTTTGGTGCATCTGCCGGGGGCGTGGCAGGAACGGATTTCGTTCTTCCCGATGACGAATATCGATATTTCATCGACCGACATCCGGGCGCGGTTCGCGGCGGGACGTTCGGTGCGGTATCTGTTGCCGCCGGACGTGGAGCAGTACATCGCGGCGCACGGCTTTTATAAAACGGGCGGTGACGGCGGCTCGGTAGAGGTAGGGTGATTAAAAGGGAACCTCGTCCGTTGCCCTCACCCCCCAACCCCCTCTCCCTCCGAAGGGAGAGGGGGAGTAGGACACTGAAGGCGACTCGTTTGCCGCGTGTCTTTCCGGCTCAAGGGAACTCTGTTCCCTTCCGTCTCCCCCTCTCCCTTCGGAGGGAGAGGGGGTTGGGGGGTGAGGGCAACGGACGAGGTTCCCAACCAAAAATAAATCGACCTGACAACCGGCGCGGCTACGAAAAGCGCGCCGACATAAACATACAAAACACATAGCGGAGAAGCGAAACCTTGGCGAAAAAAAATATCCCTTCCAGTGAGAAGGCGCAGATCGTGTTGGAGACGATAGAAGAACGTCTCGCACTCGACCCGGTCCTGATGGACCTGACCGATAAAGTATTACTGTTCGATTACGTACTGGTTTGCGCGGGCAACTCGGACACGCACGTCCGCGCGATCACGAACGCGGTTCTGGAGCGTATCGACGACGAGAATATCGCGCCGCCGCGCGTTGCCGGTCAGGGGATCGGCGAGTGGGTGCTCATGGATTTCGGCGACGTTATATTACATGTCCTGAGTGAGGAAGCACGGGAGCGGTACAGACTGGAAACGTTCTGGTCCACGGCGCAACCGAAGGGCGCGTTGCCGCCGATGCCGAGCGACGACGGCGTGTACGCCGGGGCGACGATCACCGACGCGGGCTTCGATGAGTCCGACGACGATATGGACGAACCGGACGAGGAGGGTGATCTGACCGACGAGGAGTTGGACGCGCTCGACATCGACGACGAAGACCCGGACGACGTTTCGTTCTTCGGCACTGCCGACAAGGAAGTGGAGCCGATAGACGAGCCGGACGACCTGCCCGTCGAAACCGAGGACAGCGAGACGGAAATGGAAGACGATACGAACCCCGACGCGAAAGGCGACAAATAGAAAACCCATGGCGGACGCTCCCGGCACTACCCTTACGTGCGCGCAATGCGGCGCGGTCTCGCCCGCAGACCAGCGGTTTTGCGGCAGTTGCGGGGCGAAATTGGTCGCCGGGGTAGGAGCCTCACCCACCGCCCTCGGAACCTCACTCCCCAACCCCCTCTCCGTGCCGGAGAGGGGGAGCGAAAGACCAGAGACTAATCGTTCGCCGTCTGTCCCTTCCGGACTCCCCCTCTCCGGTACGGAGAGGGGGTTGGGGGGTGAGGTTCCGGGGGCTTCCAACGCCTCACCGCTATCCCGCCCGGCACTCACGAAAGCGGTCGGGCTTCCCGATACCCCCACCCGATCTGCCGATCCCGCTCGCGAACGCGACCGCCTGTTGACGCTCGCCAATGTGCAACGGGTGCGCGGGCAACTCGCCGAAGCGCGGAAGACGGTGGACACGGTACTCGATCTTTCCGAGGGCTTGCCGAACCGGGAGTTGGCACCGATCCACGAACTGCGCGGCGACCTGTTGCAAGCCGAGGGCAAGTGGGAGGAGGCGCAGGCGGCGTTCGAGAAGGCACACAACCTGGACACCGAGCGGGTCGGTGCGGAAAAGAAGTTCGCCGAAGCGACACTGCGTATCGGCGAGGCGAGGGCTATCGCGTCGGGGTCGATGCTGGGACTCGGCAACGACGGCTTCGGCGGCATGGACCTTTCCCGCCGCAAAACCACGACCAAACCGGGGATCGCGGTGATCGCGTCGCTGTTCGTGCCCGGCTTCGGGCAGTTGGTCAACGGCGAAATGGTAAAAGCCGGGGTCTGCCTCGGGGTGTTCCTGCTGACACTGGTAGCCCTGTGCCTGTCGCCGGACAGCGTGATTCTGTTCGCGAAGATCAACGCGCTCGTGTCGCCCAACGGTCCGGCGGCGGCGCGCGCGCTCGACCCGCTTTCGCCGCTCATGATCGCGCTCCTGATCCTCCTCGCCGTCGACTGGGGGTACTCGCTGTTCGACGCCGCCGCCGCTTCCGCGAAAACCGGGGAGAACGTGTCGGCGAACGCTCCGCCCGCCGGGGATCGGTCCGGCTGGGAAGTTTGAGGGCATTGGGGTCGTGAGCGCGTCGTTCGGGGGTAGTAAACGCGTCGGGGGTTTGTAAACCCCCGAAGACGGTACACCCCAACTCAGGAGACGGAAGCCACCTCCGCGAGCCATTTCCGCAGGACGGCATCGAGGGCGGCAGACTCCACCGGCTTCGCCAGGCGGTCGGATATACCGTCATCGTGCGAATCGCAGGCTTCGCCCGACGAAACCGCTGCGTTCAGCGCGATCACGGGGAGCGGGCGCGGTGCGACGGAAGGGTCCGGCGTTCTACCGCTTTCCCGTTCGCGCAGTGCCCGGACCGTCGCGTAGCCATCCATCGTCGGGGTCTGGCAATCGAGAAGCACCAGATCGAAGGCGCGTTCGGCGAGTGCCTGTGTCAGACGCGAACCGTCGGTCGCGATTTCGACAGTGCAACCGCGCTTTTCCAGCATCCGCTGAATCACGATCTGGTTTGTCGAGTTACCTTCCGCCACCAGCACACGCGCCCCGTCGTACGTTCCGTTACGCGCGGCGGCGTCCGATGTCGCTCCCGGCGCGATTTGTAGCGGCAGTTCGAACCAGAACACGCTCCCTTTGCGCGGGGTGCTTTCGACGCCCATCTCGCCGCCCATCAGTTCCACGAGGTGGCGGGAGATGGCGAGCCCCAGCCCGCTCCCGCCGTAGCGTCGCGACATCGACACATCCGCCTGGGTGAAACTCTGGAACAGCCGCGTCTGGTCGGAATAGTCGATCCCGATGCCGGTATCGGACACCTCGACACGCACCAGCAGCGCGTTGTCGTCCGACGGTATCGGGCGGAACTGGATACGCACGGCGATCTCGCCCTGCTCGGTAAATTTCACGGCGTTCGACACCAGGTTGGCGACCACCTGCCGGATACGGACGGCGTCGCCGCGCAACAAAGGCAGGGTTTCCGGGATGATGCCGTGCAGATGTACGCCGTTCTGCCTGGCTTTGATGCGGAAGAGGCGCACGACCTCGCGCGTTGTCCTGCCCAGGTCGAAGGGTACGGCTTCCAACTCCATCCTGCCCGCCTCTATCTTCGAAAGGTCGAGGATGTCGTTCAGCAGGGTCAATAGCGTTTGCCCCGATGTTTGAACCGTTTCCGCGTATTCGCGCTGCTCCCGGGTCAGGTCGGTTTGCAGGAGCAGTTCGTTCATGCCGAGTACGCCGTTCATCGGGGTACGCAGTTCGTGGCTCATGTTCGCCAGGAACACGGACTTCGCGCGTGTCGCCGCCTCCGCCGCGTCGCGCGCGAGCGTCAGTTCGAGTTCCGCTTCTTTGCGGTCGTTAATGTCCTGCACCGCGCCAATCAGACGGGTCAGTTTCCCCGCCGCATCGCGGGAGCCGCGTCCCGTGCAATGCATCCAGCGGACCTCGCCCCCCGGAAGCACGACACGAAAGTCCAACTCATACGGGACGCCGTCCCGCATCGCCTTGCGTAGCGCGGCGTCTCGCCTATCACGGTCCTCGGGGTGGACCCGGCTCGCCAGCCCGGCATAATCCGGCTCCCCATCTGCCGGATCGAGGTGAAAGATGCGGAACATTTCCGGCGAGAAGGTGAACCTTGCCTGGGCGAGGTCGAACGTCCAGGAGCCGATGCAAGCCACGTGTTGCGCCTCGTTGAGTCGCCGTTCGCTTTCCCGCAGGGCGAGTAGTGCCTGCTCACGCTCCGCCTCCAGCGTCTTGCGGGCGGTGATGTCGCTATTCGTGCCGATCATGCGCACCGGGTTCCCTGCCGCATCCCACTCGACTACTTTCGAGCGGGCGAGGATCCAGGCGCAGTGTCCGTCTTTTTCCGGCAGGCGGTACTCCGCCCGAAGCGCGGGCGGGGAGCCGTCCAGAGTCGCGCGGACGTGCGCCATCATCGGCGCGACATCGTCGGGGTGGCAATAGCGTTGCCAGGCAGTGATTTCGCCCGTGAACGATCCCGGGTCGGCGCGGAGCATTGTGAACCATCGCTCGCTTACATTCAACCGCCCGGTGGGGATGTGCCAGTCCCAGATTCCGTCCTCGGTCGAGTCCAGCGCGAGTTGCAAACGCTCCTCGGAGACGCGCCGTGCCTCCTGCATGTGCCGTTGTTCGGTAATGTCGCGCGTCGTGCCCACGAGGCGAACAACGTTCCCTTGTTCGTCCCGGATCGCCTTGCCGGTGGCTTGCGTCCAGCGAACCTCGTTTTCCTCTGTAAGCAGACGCAGAGCGAGATCATATCCCAATCCCCCGGCAACCGTATCGCGTAACGCCTGATCCAGAACCATCCGGTCGTCGGGATGGTAGCAAGCCAGCAACTTCATATAATCCGGTTCGCCTTCCGCCGGGTCCATGCGCAGAATGCGAAACGTCTCGTCGGACCATGTGAGGCGGCCGGAAGCGACTTCGTAATCCCAGGAGCCGATACTTGCCACCTGTTGCGCCTCGTTCAACCGTCGTTTCTCCTCATGGGCATGGAGTTGCAGCCGCCCCATCGCGGCTTCCAGGGCGCGCACGGGTGAAAGATCCCGCCCCAAAACCGAAAGGCACGGGATACCGCCGTTCGCATCGAAGACCGGCACGAACGTCAGCGCGACCGGGAGTTCGCCGTTGTCCGCGCGCGCGAACACTGTCTCACACGCCGCGATGCCTCCCCCGGCGGCGGTAGCGACCGCCTGCCGAAGGCTACCGCGATCTTCAGAATGATCAGAGAGGCATACCGATTCCCAGATTGGCTTGCCCTTCATGTTCTCAAATGCGCCGAGGGGGAAAGCGGTATTGGCGGGGGGATGGATGTGTAGCACCACCCCCAAGTCAGAAAGGGTCGCCCCGAACACGAGCGGTGTGTCAGTTGTTGTCAAATTGAATAGTCCCTGCGCATCGCACCCCGATCCCTCCGACGCGAATAATCCCGGTAAGTATATCCGCGAAACCTGGTACCGTTCAGGGGGGCAAAAGTACCCATTAATCATTGTCGGCATTATTTATCAAATTAGTTGGTCTAAAATCAGTAAAGATAATTCTATTTTCTTTCGCGGCGTTTCGAGAGCGATGCCGATGCAAAACCACCGACGGATCATTTGACTTTTTCGTCTCCTGTACATCAGAGCATTCGCCTATCGATAGCCAGGGCTATTCAGTTATCCGAAAAATTGCCCGTTGCGCCGGGAATAACGGAATAGCCCTGATCGACAACCGGACGGGCAGGAAACCGACCCGCCGGACGCGAACAGAAGCACGAAAGGTTCCCCCAACGCATGTCCACGCCCCGCGTCGCCGTCATCGGCTACGGCTTTTCCGGCCGTTGCTTCCACAGTTATCTGATCTCGCTCGTTCCCGGACTTTCTCTCGCCGGGATCGCGGCGCGGAACCCGGAGACCCACGCGCGAATCGAAGCCGAACGCGGTTGCCGCGCCTACGAATCGTTCGAGCAGGTTCTCGCCGACCCCGCCGTGGATCTGGTCGTGCTGGCGACCCCGAACCACACCCATGCCGACCTCGCCGTCGCCGCGATGGACGCGGGCAAGAACGTCATCACCGACAAAGTCATGTGCCTCACCGTCGTCGATGCCGACCGGATGATCGACGCCGCCCGCCGCAACAACGTCCTGCTTTCCGTGTTCCAGAACCGCCGCTGGGACGGCGACTTTCTGACGCTCCGGGGCGCGATGGACGACGGCTCGCTCGGCACCGTGAAGTATATCGAAATGGCATGGCAGGGCATGGGGGCGTGGGGCGGCTGGCGCGGGCAGTCGGAGATGGGCGGCGGGCGGTTCTTCGACCTCGGCGCGCATCTCGCGGACCAACTCGCGCTACTATTCCCGCAAGCCATCGAGTCGGTGTATTGCCGGATGCACCATGATTACGCGGGCACCGACGTGGAAAGCGAGGCACTGCTCGTCGCGACGTTCGCGGGCGGCTTCACCGGCGTCTGCGATCTGTCCGGAATGACCATGATCAGCAAGCCGCGCTTCCGCGCCCACGGCGACCGGGCATCGTTCGTCAAGTACGGGCTGGACCCGCAGGAAAAGGCGATGATCGCCGAAAACATCGACGCCGCCGTCGAATCGCCCGAAAACTTCGCCCGGGTGCACGACGGAAAGACCGAGACCCGTCTGCCGACCCTGCCGGGACGCTGGCGTTCGTACTACGAGAATATCGCGGACGCGCTGACCGAAGCCGCGCCGCTCGCGGTAACGCCGGAGTCGGTGCGGCGCGGCATCGCAATCCTGGACGCGGCGAAGCGGTCGGCGCGGACGGGCGAGGTGGTGCGGCTTGTTTCCGCTTGAAACCCCGTTGCCCGCTGTCTCTCCCTCCCCCCAGCCCGCCTCGCTTGTCCTCCCTCCCCCCAACCCCCTCCCTCATCGGAATGAGAGAGGGGGAGCCAGAGGGCGACACGCTATCCCACTTCCCGAACTGCCCGACAAGCGGGACCGCCTGACTATATCGGCTCAAGGGAACTGCGTTCCCTCTGTCTCCCCCTCTCTCATTCCGATGAGGGAGGGGGTTGGGGGGAGGGAGGACAAGCGAGGCGGGCGA